>URIK01000010.1 GCA_900547855.1 uncultured Collinsella sp.
TGGCACTTCGGATTGTCAGGCGCGTCGTGCCAAACTCCTCGGCCAGCTCGTTTTCGGACGGAATCATCGAGCCCGTCGGGTAGTCGCCGCGCTCGATTCGCTCCGCAATGCAGCGGCGAATTTGTTTGTAAACCGGCAAGTCTTCTACTGCATCAGCCATTCGACACCTACCTTCGTCGCAACGCCGTCTGCCTCGCCGTTATCGGCAAAACGATACTTGGTCGGCAGAATCACGGACTTGCAATACTCGACAAAGCCATCGTTCTCGTCACGCTCGTGCGAAGCCTTGTAAAACACCGGCGTGCCCTCCTGAGCACCCAGCAACTTGGCCTCGTCGGCGTTCAGACGGCTGATGGAAATATGCTCCTTGCCGTGCGTCACATGGACATTCCCTTCTTTGAGCAAAACGTCGTAGAGGCTTTCCTGCTCAAAATCGTGATCGGGAAGCGAGGGGCACAAAGACAGATTGACGTGGGCCGTCTCAATCGACGCCGGGGAACCATTAACCACGCGCACACGTCGAATGCAGAAAAGCGGCATGCCCAGGTCGATCTGGGCCTTTTGGGCCAGATCGATATCGGCGTACACGACCTTGGACCAAACCAGGCGTGCGGTCGACTTTGAGCCAACCCTCTCCACCGCCTGCGTATAGTTCCATGTTTCCTGAAAGATGTTCAGCGGTTTGGGAGGACACACATAGGTGCCCGAACCGCGGCGGCTTTCCAAAGTTCCGCACGAAATAAGGCGCGCGATCGCAGCACGCAACGCCGTGCGCGACACGCCCAGCTCTTCACAGAGCACACGCTCGGCGGGCAGCCGGTCGCCACCCTGCAGGTCATAATGATTGATATACCAAAGAATGCCCTCAAAGGCGCAATCTTTGGGCGGAATCGCATATGGTTCACTCGGCATGGGCACGGCTCCTCAACCGCTTGATGCTGCAGACATCATTGCTCCGGACGCCCCATGGCGTCGAAGGCTTCTTTGATCTGCTCCGCAACGTTCCGATACGACCGATATAGGCCGGAGTCTCGCTTGACTTCGCCCGCGGTCACCGGAATCTCAAGCTTCGAAATCTCATCCTCGCCGGTTTGCACGGCAACGATGACACCCATACCAAGGCACATATTACGCTTGGCAGCGTTGTTTTTAGTAGCCTGAGCTGGATTAATCAAAATCTGCTGAGCTAGTTCGCGCTTGCTAACCTCCGGCACATCCTCGGGATTTCCGGTCTCGACAATCTCGCACTGCAGCACGTCCGCATAGTCAAAAATCTTCGGCTCACCGCCGCGCTGATGCACGGCCCACTTGCGGCGCGTGGCATCCTGGTAGATAGCCGGCAAAAATGTAAACCGCGGCGGGTCCAAAATCGTATCCGTGATGGTAAACACATCGGAATCAAAGGCATCCTGCGGGTTTTTCTTCTTGAACAGCCCCATATCAGCCTCCCGTACTAGCATTAAACAACTCATGCTGAATATAGCACCAATTTCAAGCCACTGCTTTATCGCATCGGTGCGTGGCGTCTATGGCTCGCCCAGCGGAAGAGTTCACGGACGAGGGCCGGGGTGCCTGCCTTGTTTTGAGAAGTGGGCTCCGCGAACTTCTCAAAACAAGGCAGGCACCCCGGCCCCGCCGGCAAATAGCAGACACTCCGCATGCAATCTATGCAAACAAACAAGTACGTTTAGCTACATTCGGTAAGTTCGAGCACGCTGCCCTTAACGATAAGCGCCGGCTCCAGGACGACCTCTTCGGCACGCCTGCCGCCCCTACCGGCAAGACGCTTGGACATGCAGCCAAAAGCATGCTCCGCAAGGACACCAGGATCCTGCTCAATCGCGGTCAGCGCCGGCTCAAAGAGAACGTCGGCCGCCGAGTTGTCATAGCTCACCACCGAGATATCGCCCGGGATGCTCTTCCCCATCTCGTGCAAGCGCTTGAGCAGACCGAGGGCGATGTTATCCGAACTTGCGAACACAGCGGTGGCATCAGTTGCGAGCACCGCCTCCGAGGCCTCATAGGCACTCGGAATGTAGTACTCGCTCTCAAACTCCAAACGTGCGTCGATAGGCAGGCCAACCTCGCGCAGCGCGCGCTCATAGCCGGCAAGTCGCTTACGCCCCGTATTGGAACGGCGCGCGTTAACCAAGCAGGCAATGCGACGGTGGCCCTGCTCGATCAGATAGCGGGTGGCCATGTAGCCACCCATCTCGTGGTCGAACATCACCTTGTCGCACTCAAGCCCCTCAATGGCACGATCGACCATCACGGCAGGGATAGGCAGATGGCTGACTTCTTCGCGCAGGGCGCGGTCGTCGGAGAACTCGTCGCCTACGACCAGGAAGACGCCATCAACGCCGCGCGTCACCAGCTGGCGCAGCAGCTCCAGATCGTCATCGGCGCTTCCGCCCGAGCTGGTAATGAAGAGCGCATAGCCGTCCTCGCGGCAGCGCTTTTCCAGGCTACCGGCGAGCGAGGCAAAAAAGCGGCTCTCGATGTTAGGGACGATAAGGCCCAGGGTGCGCGACTCGCGCATGACCAGGCTGCGCGCGATCTGGTTGGGAACATAGTGGTTGCGCGCCGCGACCTCTTTGATGAGCTTGCGGTTTTCTTCCGAGATGCGACAGGGCCGATTATTGAGCACAAGCGAGACCGACGAGGGGGAAAGCCCCACCTCCTGGGCAATCTGCTTGAGGGTGACTTTGTTGGCCATCTCGCTCCTTCCGGGTTTACGCGCAATCTCTTGAAAGTATAGCGACTACCCCTCTACCTCGGTGATAAACACTTTACCAATCCGGTAGACGGCTGTTTTATCGCCGCCAGCGCACCAAATCCGTCCGGGTGGGGTATATTGCAATCGATTGATGACAACGACCACCAAAAGGCGGATATTCGTATGCACGAGAACGACTTTTTTAACGAGGACCTGCTGTGCGCGCTTGCTGGCGTTGCCGGCGAGGACAACGTACTGATGAGCGAGCCCATGCGCGAGCACACCACGTTTAAGATCGGCGGCCCGGCCGACGTCTTTGTCACGCCCGATACCGAGCAGGGCCTCGTCGCCACGCTCGATACCTGCTATCGCTGCGATCTGCCCCTCACCATCGTGGGCAACGGCTCCGACCTACTCGTCGGCGACAAGGGTATCCGCGGCGTCGTCGTGGCGTTGGGCGAAGGCCTCTCCGACATTACGATCGACGGCACGCACGTCACGGCGGCAGCCGGCGCGCTGCTTTCCGATGTCGCAGCCGCGGCAGCCGAGGCCTGCCTCACCGGCATGGAGCCCATCTCGGGCATCCCCGGATCGGTCGGCGGCGCCTGCTACATGAACGCCGGTGCCTACGGTGCCTGCATGGCCGATGTGCTGGAGTCCGTGCGCGTCTACAAACCCGCTCGCCAGCTCGACGACGGCACCCGCGGCAGCGGCAATATCATCGAGTTCGATGTCGACGAGCTCAACCTGGGTTATCGAAAGAGCCGCATCGCCGATGACGGCTTTATCGTGCTTTCGGCCACCTTCAATCTCGCCCCGGGCAACGCCGCGATGATCAAGGCCGACATGGACGACTACCGCCAGCGCCGCGAGGATAAGCAGCCGCTCGACATGCCGAGTGCCGGCTCCACTTTCAAGCGCCCCGAGGGTTACTTTGCCGGCAAACTCATCATGGATGCCGGCCTGCGAGGACACGCCGTTGGCGGCGCGCAGGTGAGCGAGAAGCACTGCGGCTTCATCGTCAACGCCGACCACGCCACCGCCGCCGATGTCGACGAACTCATCCGCCACATCCAGGCAACCGTCAAAGACCAATTCAACGTAGACCTAGAACCCGAAGTCCACCGAGTCGGCGAATTTTTATAAAAAAGAAGGCCCCGAAAGGGGCCTTCACCATATTTATTCAAATAACCCAGTCCGGTGTGTCGCGCCCCGAATCCGAGAGGGCCGGGACAGTCCGAGAGGCATAAGGTTGATCGCGAGTTCCGCACGAGCCGGAGAGCACTTAATGTGCTCTCCGTGCGAGCAGGACTGCCCGAGCAGGCAACCTTATGCCTCTCGGACTGTCCCGGACCAAGCCGCAGCTACGACAGCGCAATACCGCCGAGCCAGCCCCAACGCACGCCAGAGCCAGTGCCATAGAAGCTAATAAACGAGTCAAGCGACTTAGACGTAATGGCGCCCTCGTTGCTCATAACGATGCCGCCGCCAACGTAGATACCCACATGACCGTAGATAAGGCCCGGAGCACCCGTGCCGCTGTGCGAGGAATCGGCCACGATCATGCCCACCTGCAGCGCCGAGCGGTCGGAGCTATAGCACCAGGCGTTGAACATGTCGCAGGCGTTGCCGCCAAAGTAGCCAACGCCGGCGTTACGGAAGACATTGGTAACCCACGCCGCGCACCAGTTCTGACCCGGCGAAGGCGTGGAGTAGCACGCGTTGACGACAGCCTGCTGCTTGCCCGAGCCGGCATTCTGCTGCGGAGTTCCGGGCGCGTACGATCCACCACCCGAGCTCGAACCACCCGAGTAGGAATTGTTCTTGTTCGCGGCAGCCGCGGCAGCGGCAGCCTTCCTAGCGGCCTCCTCAGCCTGGGCGGCAGCGAGGATCTCGGAATCGCGCTGAGCCATGAGCTCCTTGACGTCGTCGGAAAGACCGTTCAGCACGGTCTGGACTTCTTGCTGCTTGGCCTGCATGTCCTGCATCTGGGCAGTCTGCTGGTCCTTGAGCTTCTCTAAGTCGGCCTTCTGCGACTCGAGCTCGGTCTTTTGCGCATCGAGCTCTTCCTGGATGGTCTGAATGTCCTCGATGGCGTCGCGGTCGCTCTTGTTGATCTTCTCAACGTAATGCGCGTTGGCGACGAGTTCCTCAAACGAGCCAGAGGCCAGCAGCAGCGACAGGATGTTCGTGCCGCCGGACTTGTAGCTGGCGGCCACGCGATCGGAAAGGTCGTTGCGCTTCTTCTTGAGCTCGGCCTTCTTTTCATCGATCTGGGCCTGCGTGTCGTCAATCTTGCCCTGGACATTCTCGATGTCGTTGAGGGTCTGGGCATTCTTGTTGGCCAGCGCCGCATACTCATTTGCGATGCTGTCGAGCTGGGCCTGAACCTCGTCGAGCTGGGCCTGGGCGGCATTCAGTTTATCGGTGGTTTCTTTGGAAGCCTCCGCCGCATGGGCGTGAGCGGGCAGGCCAAAAAGAACTGCCGCAGAAGCGGCGCCGAACAGGGCCTTGAGGGCAGTGCGGCGCGAGAGCTCCTGGGAAAGGATGGAATCGCTGTTTGGTGACATATGTACTCCGTTACATGCTTATTTATATGTCGCTCAACTCATACATATTAGCGTACATATGGCGCGTCCCAACGATTTCCACGAACGGCAGGAAACTGCAAGGTCAGCGGCTCGTAAGCAAATGCCAAAGATCAGGTTATGCGTACGCAAGCTCTTCTATGAGTACGTTAGCACAATCCTCTGCTTTTCCTACAGCGCACGATTTGGGCGTCCCTGCCTGCGCTATACTCCCCTGAAGAAGTGTTCCTGATTCGATAGGAGACTACATGTCCAAAGCACTCGACCCCAAAGACACCTGTGTCCTCGTTACCGGTGGCGCCGGCTTTATCGGCTCGCACACCGTCGTTCAGCTGCTCGAGGGTGGCTACCAGGTCGTCATCGTCGATGATCTCTCCAACTCCAGCGCCGTCGCCGTCGACCGCGTCAAGACCATCGTGGGCGACGAGGCCGCCAAGAACCTCACCTTCTACGAGGCCAACGTGCTCGACCGCGATGCGATGAACAAGATCTTCGATACCCATCAGATCGACCGCGTCATCCACTTTGCCGGCTTTAAGGCCGTCGGCGAGTCGGTGAGCAAGCCCGTCGAGTACTACCACAACAACATCGAGAACACCCTGGTGCTCATCGACGTCATGCGCAACCATGGCTGCAAGTCCATCATCTTCTCGAGCTCCTCGACCGTCTACGGCGACCCGGACAACCCGCCCGTCACCGAGGAGGATCCTAAGAAGCCCGCGACCAACCCCTATGGTTGGACCAAGTGGATGATCGAGCAGATCCTTATGGACGTCCACACCGCCGACCCCGAGTGGGACGTCGTGTTACTCCGTTATTTCAATCCCATCGGCGCCCATCCGTCGGGCCTGATCGGCGAGGATCCCAAGGGCATCCCCAACAACCTGGTGCCCTATGTCGCCCAGGTCGCCGTGGGCAAGCTCGAGGCCGTTCAGGTCTTTGGCAACGACTACCCCACCCCCGACGGCACCGGCGTGCGCGATTACATCCACGTGTGCGATCTGGCATCTGGTCACGTGGCCGCCCTTAACTGGATGAACGGCAAGACCGGCGTCGAGATCTTTAACTTGGGCACCGGCACCGGCACCTCGGTACTCGAGGTCGTCGCCGCCTTCTCCAAGGCTTGTGGCAAGGAGCTGCCCTACGTGATCCGCGAGCGCCGCGCCGGCGACATCGCTGCCAACTGGTGCGATGCCTCCAAGGCCGAGCGCATGATGGGCTGGAAGGCCCAGTACGACATCGCGGACATGTGCCGCGATAGCTGGAACTGGCAGAGCCACAACCCCAACGGCTTCGCCGACGCCGAGTAGCAAAACCTACATACCGCTCTTGCCCCGATCTCACGTTGTGAGGTCGGGGCTTTTTCATGGCATGTAACCATTCGCCGAAAATCGACCAACTTTTTTAACTTGCCTATACATGTTTAAACAACATGTTTTACAATAGGCGTATCGAATCAGAACATCGGAGGCGGACTGCACACCCATCGGCAGGCCGACCCCACAACAAGAAGGTTGGTGAGCGCATTCATGGAGCGTGCAAGCGGCGTCCTCATGCCCGTCTCATCTCTGCCCGGACCATACGGAATCGGCGGCTTTGGCTGGAATGCCTACGACTTCGTCGATTTTCTCGCCTCGTGCAAACAACATTACTGGCAGATTCTGCCCCTTACGACGACCAGCTATGGCGATTCGCCCTATCAGTCGTTCTCGGCCCGCGCAGGCAACCCCAACTTTATCGACTTTGCCGAGCTTATCGAGGCAGGGTATCTGGAGCAGCGCGATATCGATGGCGTGTATCTGGGATCCGACCCCAGCAATGTCGACTACGGTGCTATCTTTGGCGGCCGCCGTCAGATTCTCGACCGCGCCGCTGAGCGCTTTGCTGCCGACAAGCCGGCCGATTTCGATGACTTTATCCAGGCCAACGAGGACTGGCTCATCCCCTACTGTGAGTTCATGACCGTCAAAGAGGAGTGCGGTCTCAAGGCGTTTTGGGAGTGGCCCGCGGAGCTCCGCACCCGCGGCGAGGCTTCCGCCAAGGTCTGCGCCGACCATCCGGCGCGTATGCTCTACCACCAGATGACGCAGTACTTCTTCGATCGCCAGTGGAGCCGCCTCAAGGCCTATGCCAACGAGCGCGACATTCTCATCATCGGCGACCTGCCCATCTATGTCTCGCGTGACTCCGTCGAGATGTGGGCGACGCCTGAGCTCTTTAAGATCGACGCCGCCGGCAATCCGGTGAGCGTCGCCGGCACGCCGCCCGACCAGTTCTCGGCCACCGGCCAGTACTGGGGCAACCCCATCTACGACTGGGACGCCATGGAGTCCGACGGCTTCTCCTGGTGGGAGGGCCGCATTCGCGCCGCCCTCGACATGTACGACGTCATCCGCCTGGATCACTTCCGCGGCTTCGAGGCCTATTGGGAGGTGCCGTTCTCCTCGCCCGATTCGTCCTACGGTTCGTGGACGCAGGGTCCCGGCCTCAAGTTCTTCAAGACGCTCGAGGAAAAGCTCGGCACGCTGCCCATCATCGCCGAGGACCTGGGCTTCCTCACCCCCGGCGTCATCGACATGCGCGACAACTCGGGCTTCCCCGGCATGAAGATCCTGCAGTTTGCCTTTGAGGGCACCAACTCGTACTACCTGCCGCATAACTACATCGCCAACACCGTCGCCTATGTGGGCACCCACGACAACGAGACGGCGCGCGGTTGGTTTGAGGGAACGGCCACCCCGCGTCAGCGCGAGCAGGCGGCCCTGTACACCCACCAGCAGGCCGGCGAGCCCATGGCCGATGCACTCAACCGCACCATCGCCGCCAGCGTGAGCGATACCTGCATCTACACCATGCAAGACCTGCTTAACCTGGGCAACGAGGCGCGCATCAACACTCCCGCCACCCTGGGCGGCAACTGGACCTGGCGCATGCTCGATGGCGCCATCACCCGCGAGCTCGAGCACAAGCTCACCGGCTGGACCGAGACCTACTTCCGCATCCCGTCGGAAGCCGAAATCGAGCTTCCCCAATAGGAACCACCGCGCCCGACCCCACCCCACCGTGCGGACGCGACCGCTTTTCCCGCGCGAGGCCACCCAAATCCCTCGCGCGGGCTTCTTTTGAATTGCTGACATGTAGTCGACTCACCACAGGAGGAAACATGCCCCGTATCAATCTTGCGGATCTTGCCGAGCAGTCTTTTGGAACTTCGCTCGAGCAACTCGATGACCGCCGCATTTACAAACTGCTGGTCAAGCTCGTGCAGGAGCGCTCTGCCGCCTGTCCGCTCAACAACGGCAAGAAAAAGCTCTACTACATCTCTGCCGAGTTTTTGATCGGCAAACTGCTCATCAACAATATGATCGACCTCGGCATCTATGACGAGGTTAAAGATCAGCTCACCGCCGCCGGCCATGACCTCAACAAGATCGAGGAGTTCGAGGTCGAGCCTTCGCTCGGCAACGGTGGCCTGGGCCGTCTGGCCGCGTGCTTCTTGGATTCCATCGCAACGCTGGGCCTTACCGGCGACGGCGTGGGCCTCAACTACCATTACGGCCTGTTCCGTCAGCGCTTTGTCGACAATCAGCAGAAGGCCGTCCCCGACGAGTGGCTCAGCGAACAGGACATCCTGATCGATGACGACCGCTCCTACACCGTTGAGTTCGGCGATTTTGCCGTTACCTCCAAGCTCGTCAACATCGATGTGCCCGGTTACGGCCAGCCCACCAAGAACCGCCTGCGCCTGTTCGACCTGGCAAGTGTCGACGACGGCCTGGTCCCCGGCAGCTCCATCGACTTCGACAAGACCGAGATCGCCAAGAACCTCACCCTGTTCCTGTACCCCGACGATTCCGACGAGCAGGGCCGCCTGCTTCGTATCTACCAGGAATACTTCATGGTGAGCAACGCCGCTCAGCTCCTCATCGACGAGGCCACCGAACGCGGCAGCAATCTGCACGATCTGGCCGACTACGCCGTGGTCCAGATTAACGACACACACCCCACCATGGTCATCCCCGAGCTCATTCGCTTGCTCACCACCGAGCACGACATTGAGTTTGACGAGGCCGTTGCCATCGTGCGTTCCATGGTCGCCTACACCAACCACACGATCCTTGCCGAGGCGCTCGAGAAGTGGCCGCTCGCCAGCCTGCAAAAGGTCTCCCCCGCCATCGCCGACATTATCGTCAAGCTCGACGAGGTCGCCAAGGCCGAGCACGACGACCCGCGCGTCGCCATCATCGACGAGCATGACACCGTCCACATGGCCCACATGGACATTCACTTTGGCTTCTCCATCAATGGCGTCGCCGCACTCCACACCAAGATCCTGGAGGACACCGAGCTTCACCCGTTCTACGAGATCTATCCCGAGAAGTTCTCCAACAAGACCAACGGCATCACCTTCCGCCGTTGGATCCATGGCGCCAACCCCGCGCTCGCCAGCCTGCTCGACGATGTAATCGGCACCGATTGGCGCAGCACCGGCGACCTGAGCAAGCTTACCGAGTTCGTTGACGACAAAGATGTTCTTGAGCGCCTGGCTGCCACCAAGACCGAGGCCAAGGCCATCATACGCCAGTTCATGGCGCTCGAGCAGGGCGTGACCATTCCCTCCAACGCCATCATCGACGTCCAGGTCAAGCGTATCCACGAGTACAAGCGCCAGCAGATGCTCGCGCTCTACATCATCTGGAAGTATCTCGACATCAAGAACGGCAATAAGCCTAAGCACCCCGTCACCATCATCTTTGGCGGCAAGGCGGCCCCCGCCTACACCATCGCGCAGGACATCATCCATCTGATCCTGACGCTGTCGCAGTGGATTGCAAACGACCCCGACGTGGCTCCCTACCTGCAGGTCGTCATGATCGAGAACTACAACGTCACCGCCGCCGAGCGCGTGATCCCCGCCGCTGACATCTCCGAGCAAATCAGCCTGGCCTCCAAGGAGGCGAGCGGCACCTCCAACATGAAATTCATGCTCAACGGCGCCCTAACCCTGTGCACGCTCGACGGCGCCAATGTCGAGATCGCCGAGCTCGTCGGCGACGAGAACATCTACACCTTTGGTGCCTCGTCCAAGCAGGTCGAGCAGCTCTATGCCGAAGGCACCTATGACGCCGGCGCGCTCTACCGCAAGCCCGGCATCAAGCTGCTGGTGGACTTCATCACCAACCCCGCCTTTATGGCGACCGGCAACGCGGAGCGCCTGCAGCGTCTGCACGACGACATCAAGGGCAAGGACTGGTTTATGGCCCTGCTCGATATTGAAGAGTACATCCAGACCAAGGAGCGCGCGCTGGCCGACTACGAGGACCAGGATGCCTGGATGCGCAAGGCGCTGATCAACATCGCCAACGCCGGCACCTTCTCGTCCGACCGCACGATCTCCCAGTACAACGACGAGATCTGGCACCTGGACTAACCCATTCCCCTTACCCATCCTCTTGAAAGCGGAGTCGCGGCAACACGGCTCCGTTTTTTGTGCCCAGGCGATGCTCCTGTGAGCCGCCTCGACTAAATCGTCTCAATCCGTAACACCTACTCGGCAAAAACGGTCCCACCTGTTACAGATCAAGACAAACCGGTCCTTTCCCCAGGATTCATCTCAATCTGTAACATCTAACGTCCGAAATTCGCCCTTACTGTTACAAATCGAGACAAATGGATAAGCCGGCTAAAACAATCTCGTTCTGTAACATGTAGCTGCCGAAATCAGCCTCTCGTGTTACGGATTGAGATGAAAGGACAGGCGGCTCAACTCAATCTCGTTCTGTAACATCTAAACCCAATTCGAACCTCTACCTGTTACAGGTCAAGACAAACTGACAGATGGCCAATCCCAACACAAAGAAAGGCTCCCCTCTCGCCCAGCGGACGGGAGGGGAGCCTTATATGTGACCGCGGCAAAAGGATGGCAATACCGCAGTCGCCCAAAGGGAGGGCCTGGATGTACCGGGCCTAGATAAGGTTCTTACCAGACACCTTATCGAAGAGATGGGTCGCGTTCTTCTCGAACTTGAACCAGATGGTGTCGCCCGCCTTGAGCGCACCCTTGGCCTCGAGGTCGACAACGGGAATGATCAGGACGAACTGGCCATCGGGAGCGGTCACGTGGACATGCTCGGTCGAACCCATGAGCTCGGTCACCTCGACGGTGCCCTGGAGCGCACCCTCCTCGTCCTTGTCGGCAAGCAGAATCTGCTCGGGGCGCACGCCGGCCGTAATCTCCTTCACGTCGCCGCCGTCCCAGTTGAGAGCAAGCTGAGCGCAGGTCTCGGGAGCGAGCGCCACGTTCATATCCTCGGTCTTGACGGTAAAGCCGTTGCCCGAGCGCACCAGCTGGGCATCGAAGAAGTTCATCTGCGGCACGCCGATAAAGCCGGCAACGAAGATGTTCGCGGGATGGTTGAAGACCTCCTGCGGCGTGGCGATCTGTTGGACGACGCCGTCCTTCATGACCACGATACGATCGCCGAGGGTCATGGCTTCGGTCTGGTCGTGGGTGACGTAGATGAACGTGCCCTTGATCTCGTGACGCAGCTTGATGAGCTCGGCACGCATCTGGTTACGCAGCTTGGCGTCCAGGTTGGACAGCGGCTCGTCCATCAAGAAGACCTTGGGGTCACGCACGATGGCGCGGCCGATGGCGACGCGCTGGCGCTGGCCGCCCGAAAGCGCCTTGGGCTTACGGTCGAGGTACTCGGTAATGCCCAGAATCTCGGCAGCAGAGCGAACCTTGCGGTCGATCTCGTCCTTGGGGACCTTCTTGAGCTCAAGCGTAAACGCCATGTTCTCGTACACCGTCATGTTGGGGTACAGAGCATAGCTCTGGAACACCATGGCGATGTCGCGGTCCTTGGGAGCGACGTCGTTGACGCGCTTGCCGTCGATGAGCACGTCGCCCGAGGTAATGTCCTCCAGGCCGGCGACCATGCGCATCGTCGTGGACTTACCGCAGCCAGACGGGCCAACGAGGACGACGAACTCCTGGTCGTGAACGGTGAGGTTAAAGTCCTCAACAGCGAGCACGCCATCCTCGGTAACCTTGAGGTTGTGCTTCTTCTCCTCGGTCTTCTTCTTTTTGCCAAAGAAGCCCTTCTTTTTGGACTCGGTGTTGGGATACACCTTCTGAACATGTTTGAGAACGATCTCGGCCATGTCTTTACCTTTCGATATGCGGCACCATGTTGAGGGCGCCGCAGAAACTTGCAAAACAGTTACGGCATCAGCCCTTGACGGCACCTGCCACCACGCCGTCGATGATGTACTTCTGGCAGAGGATGTACATGACGACGATGGGGACAACGACCATCATGATGCAAGCCATCATGGGGCCGAGCTCGACGTGGCCGTAGCCGCCGCGGAAGTACTGGATCAAGATAGGAATGGTCTTGTACTTGGTGGAGTCGAGCGTAAGGTAGGGCAGCAGGTAGTCGTTCCAGACCCACATGGTCTCGAGAATGCCGACCGAAAGATAGGTGGGCTTCATGATGGGAAGGACGATCTTAAAGAACACCTGGACCGGGTTGCAGCCATCAATCATGGCCGCCTCTTCGATCTCGAGCGGGATGTTCTTTACAAAGCCGGCGAACATAAAGACCGCCAGGCCCGCGCCAAAGCCAAGGTAGATAAAGCAGATGTTGAACGGCGTGTTGAAGCCGATGCGGTCCGCCAAATTGGACAGCGTGAACATGAGCATCTGGAACGGTACGACCATCGAGAACACGAACAGGTAATAGAAGAAGTTCGAGATCTTGCTGTTGACGCGCACTACGTACCAAGCGCACATGGAGCAGCACACCAAGATCAGAACGACCGACGTGACCGTGATGATGAGCGAGTACATAAATGCCGAGGCAAAGCCCTGCTCGTTAAGGGCGTGCATGTAGTTTGCGAGGCCGTTGAACGTCTCGGGCGTGAGCAGATCGAATGCCGTGGTGGTGCTGATTGCAGTTGCCTTTTTAAAGGAATTGAGCGCAATCATGAACACGGGGTAGATCCACGCGAGCGACAGAATCGTAAAGAAAATCGAGAGCGCGCGATTGATAACCTTATCGCGTTTCATTACTGCTGCACCTCCTTGGACCTCGTGGCCTTAAGCTGAATCATGGAGATGGCTACGACCAGGATGCAGAAGATAACCGCCTTGGCCTGACCGATACCCTGCCATGCGATACCGGCACGCGAATAGAACGTGTTGTAGATGTTCAGGGCGAGCATCTCGGTGGAGTGCGCGGGGGCGCCGCCGGTAAGGGCGAGGTTCTGGTCGAACAGCTTAAAGCCGTTGGTGATGGACAGGAACAGGCAGATGGTGATGGTCGGCATCAGGTTAGGGATCTTAACCTTCCAAAACGTCTGCCATGCCGTGGCACCGTCGACCTTGGCGGCCTCGATGTAGTCGGACGGAATGGACTGCAGACCAGCGATGTAGATAATCATCATGTAGCCGACCTGCTGCCACAGGGTCAGGATGATAAGGCCCCAGAAGCCAGCAGCAGAGTTAAGGGCGATGAGCTGGGCGCCCACGTTGGAGAGCAGGCAGTTGATCAGAATCTGCCAAATGTAGCCCAGCACGATGCCGCCGATCAGGTTAGGCATAAAGAAGATCGTACGGAAGATGTTGGTGCCTTTGAGCGCCTTGCGGGTGAGCGCCTGCGCGATGGCCAGGGCGATCACGTTGATGAGCACCGTCGACAGGAAGGCAAACGCCACGGTAAAGAAGAACGACGTGGCAAACTGCGGATCGGACAGTGCGCGCACGTAGTTCTCGATACCGACAAAGTGCGCGTTACTAATGATAATAAACTGGCAGAACGAGAGATAGAAGCCCTGGATAAAAGGGATCACGAACCCGATCATAAACGCCAGGCACGTGGGCAGCATAAAGAGCGGCCACCAGCGCTTGAGTGCTTTGCCCATAAAAGGGTCCTTTCAATATGCAGGGGGCGGGCAAACCAACGTCTGCCCGCCCCCCTGTCGCTAATCAGATAGCTTGGGCAGCAACTGCTTACTCGGAAGCGGCCTTCTCGGTCTTCCAGCCATCGACGAAGGCGTTCTTGACGCCGTCCCACTTGCTGTTATCGGCAGCGTAGGCAATCAGAGCCTGCTTGAGGTTCTTCTTCCACTCCTCGGAGGGAATGTAGACGAAGTCCCAAGCGACGGTCTTCTTGCCGTCCTTGGCCATGGCAACGGCCTGCTGCGAGAAGACGTTGGTGGTCTCCTTGGCGCCCTTGAACGGAGCGGTCAGACCCATCTTGTCGGCGATGATGCTGGTCGGGGTGTCAGCGGTGACGCACCAATACATGAAGTCCTCGGTGGCCTTCTGGGCATCCTCGGAAGCCTGGGAGCTGACGCACCAGTAGTTCTCGCCGCCGGAGCACAGGCCCTGGTTCTCCTCGCCGTCAACACCGATGTAAATGGGCATCATGCCAATCTGATCGTCGGTCATGCCGGCCTTGACGAGGTCAGCGTAGGCCCAAGAGCCGTTCTGGTAGAAGACGGCCTTGCCGGTTGCGAACTCGTTGGTGGCGTCGTCGCCGGTCTTGGAAGCAAGCTGCGAAGGATCGCAGGTGGAGTCGGTGATGTACAGGTCGAAGATCTGCTTGTAGTTGTCGAGGAACTCACCCTTGATCTCGTCGTCCTCCTGGTTGTGCTCCTTCTCAAACTCGTAGTAGAGCGGCATGTTGGCAAGGTGGGTGGTGTAGCGCCAGCTGGAGGAGTCGTCCATGCCGGCGGAAGTGAAGGCACCCTCGACACCAAGCTCGTCCTTGCGGGCCTGGATGTCGTCGGCACAAGCCTTCAGCTTGTCGAAGGAGTTGATGTCCTCGGCCTTGTAGCCAGCCTTCTCGAGCAGCTGCTTGTTGTAAATAATGCCGAAGCTCTCCTGAACCCAGTCGATGCACACATCCTTGCCGTCGGATTGCAGAGCCAGGGAGTCGTCAATGAGCTCACCGCGGAGCTTGGTATCGGACAGGTCGGCGCAGTAATCCTTCCAGTTCTTAAGACCGGTGGGGCCGTTGACCTGGAACAGGGTCGGAGCGGAGCTCTTGGACATCTCGGACTTGAGCTTCTCCTCGTAGGTGTTGGAGGCGGCGGTCACGATCTTGACCTCGACGCCCTTCTCCTCCTTGTACGCCTTGGCGATCTCCTTCCACTCCTTGTCGACCTCGGGCTTGAATTGGAGGAAGTAGACCTCGGCAGCGTCACCAGAAGCAGAGGAGCCGGAGCCGGCAGAACCACCGCAGCCCACGAGACCCAGACCAAGAACCGCAGCCGCGGAACCAGCAAAGCCCAGGAACTGCCTTCTGCTCATTTCGTTCTTCATTACAATCCACCCTTTCACACCGTGGCGGCACCCTTTGCCGCCGCCTTCGGAGATTGGCTCGGGGACTTTGCCCCTTTTGCTGATTTGTACAATACGCTATTTGGCTAGTTGTTTGAACAAGTATTACTAGAGCGGTAGGAAAACTTCGGTGAACGGTAATTTCAACTTGATACTTGACAAGTTTTGTATAAACAATTATTTGTTATCGAATGCAGAGAAAACGCCCGGTCAAGCCGATGCATCATCGGTTTGACCGGGCGTTTTCGCTTTGAGGGCATGAGTCTCGTCAGGCTGCGAGCTAGCCGGCTATCGCTTGGAGTTGACGCGGTAGTGGAAGATCTCGGGATGCGTGCGGGCATGCGTGACCTCGAACAAGATGCCGTCCGAGGTGTACGACTGGCTCTCCATGACGGCAACGCAGTTGTATTTGCCGAGGTCAAGATAACTGCAGTCCTCATCGTTGGCAAGCTCGACGCTCACCGTACGGCGACTCGCCATCACCTTGACGCCGCGTTTGTGCTCCAGATAGTCGTAAATTGACTTTGCGGCGATCTCGGGCGTCAGACCCTTGGCGATCGACTCCAAAAAGTAGCCGTGGTCCACCTGGCGAGCATTGCCGTTGAGGCTTCGGACACGCACTACACGAATCAGCTCCTCGCCCACCTTAAAGCCCAGGCGACGAGAAAGTTGCTCCGTGCAAATCAAATGTTCAAAAGACTTAACGTCCGTCGATGCAACGGCATTGTTGCGCTTTGCAAATTCGCCAAACGACTCGACTTCCTCGAGTGCGCCCAGCATGTCGGTTTCGCCCTTGAGCCAAATAACGCGCACGCCCTTGCCGTGTATAGGCTGCACAAACATCTGATCGGCCAGCATGCTCAAGGCGCGTCGAACGGTATTGCGCGTGCAGCCAAACTCCGCGGTCAGCTCGGCTTCGGTCGGCAGCATCTCCTGAAACGCATAGGTCCCATTAATGATGCGCGAACGTATTTCTCGGTAGATTCCTTCGTATATCGCTTTTGGCATGACTTCACCTCTACATTATTTATTTCCGGCTAGGCACGATAGCATTTCTTAAAGTTGTTTAAACCGAATATCGGTAAAGCGACAGGATTTAACCGTTGACGGTTTCTGTCGTGCCCAAATCGGTTTCGCTCAAAACTGCCGGTACAACAATCGTCTGGTCCTCTACAATGAATCCATTGTTTAAACGTTTCCCCACGCGCAACGCGCCTCGATATTCGGAAGGCAGAACATGCTGCAAAAAATCCAACGCTTTGGCGGGGCAATGTTCGCTCCCGCCATGCTGTTTTCTATATCGGGCCTCATGGTCGGCGTCTCCGCTCTCGCAACGACTGCGGACATCGTCGGCGATCTAGCCGTATACGGAACCCCTTGGTACGTTTTTTGGGCCATCATCCAGCGCGGCTCATGGACGGTCTTTAAGCGCCTCCCGCTCCTTTTTGCCGTAGCGCTGCCTATCGGCCTTGCCCAAAAGCAACCGGCACGCTGCTGCCTCGAGGCACTCGTGGCCTATTTTGCCTATTGCTTCTTTTTGAGCGAGATCATTAAGCTGAGCGGAGACAACCTTGGGCTTAAGTACCCGTCATCTTTGACCCCCGCCAACGGTATCACCGTCATCGACGGCATCAAGACGCTCGACACCGGCATTATCGGCCCGCTGGTGGTATCGGCAACCGTCGTCGCCATCCATGACCGCTTCTACGATGCCAAGGTTCCCGATTGGCTCGGCACCTTCTCGGGCTCCTCGCTGGTCTACCTCATCAGCTTTTTTGCCGTGTTTGCCCTTGCCGCTATCTCGGCCGCCATCGTGCCCTCCGTATACGCAATGACCGAAACGCTGCGCCATGCACTTACGAGCGTCGGCCCCTTTGGCGTGGGCATCTTTGTGCTTTTGGAGCGAGCGCTCGAGCCCATGGGGCTGCACCACCTGCTCTACATGCCGATCTACTACGACAACCTGGTCATTAACGACGGCATCTACGCCACGTGGAGCAGCTTGCTCCCCATCCTCTCCCATAGCACGCGCCCCCTTAATGAACTTGCGCCGTGGGCCGGTTTTACCGCCACCGGCTGGGTCAAGCTCTTTGGCCTTCCCGCCATCGCAGCCGCGTTCTACTCCACCGCAAAACCAGAGCGCCGCGCCGGCCTCAGGGTCATCCTTGTTCCCGCCATCATCGCCTCGGTGGTTTGCGGCGTTACCGAGCCACTCGAGTTTCTCTTTATGTTCACCCACCCCGGGCTCTTTTTTCTCTACGCCGTCTTATCGTCTTGCCTTGCCACAACCATGAATCTCTTTGGCGTCGTCGGCATCTTCTCGGGCGGCCTCATGGAGATGGCAGCCTTCAACTTTATTCCGCTCATGCGCATGCATGCCGGTGCCTATCTTTTGGCGCTCGGTATCGGCCTTGCCTTTAGCCTCATCTTTTTTGTGAGTTTTCGAGCACTCATCTTGATCTATGACCTTAAGACGCCGGGCCGCGAGGATCATGTCGCCAATCGCGCGGCAATCGATCATTTAACGGGAAGCGGCTTTGCCAAAGAGCAATCTCCCAATGACGAGGTCAATAGTCAATCCGGTCAAGATCACGTCCTCGCTGAGCGGGTAATTCAGCTTTTAGGTGGCGTTAGCAATATTGCGGGCGCAACCAACTGCGCCACGCGCCTGCGCGTCGAGGTCGCAGACCCTTCCATCGTTGCAGATAACGCGTCGTTTGTCGCGGCGGGCGCCAAAGGCCTCATCATTACGGGCAAGACCGCCCAGGTGGTCATCGGCATCTCCGTTCCCCGCGTTAAAGAGCATTTTGACCAGATCATGGGCCTCGAGCCGGGATTTGTGCCCACCGCCTCGGCCTCCCCCGTCGCCAGCCCAACCCACAAGCACGGCGATATCTGCTTCTTCGACATTGACGGCACGCTCGCGTGGCAAGACCCTCGAGTGGCACAAGAGCTTCCCGAGAGCGAGCGAGACCTGTCCCCCTATCCCAACGAGGCGGTCTCGCAGGCCATCCGCGATTTCGTTGCAAATGGCAACATGGCCTTTATCTGCACAGGGCGCACACTGAGCTGCATCCATCCAAAGCTGCTCGAGCTGCCCTGGGCCGGCATCGTCTGCCTCGCGGGTGGCTATGTCGAACTTGAGGGACACGTGATTCGCGATTTAGCGATGACGCCCGGCATGCTGCAGCGCCTTGCCCCCTATCTTGAGCAGTCGGGCGAGGTCATCCGCTTTGAGGGCCTCAACGGTGTCGTGCGCATGAGTGCCGATGCCCCCGATGCCCCCGGATACGCGCGCACCCTGGGCGACGCAGTCACGCAGCTGCAACATTACAGTGCCTACAAGATCTTGATGTCTACATCGCTCGCCAGCCGCATCGCTCAAGATAAGGCACTTGAGCCGCTGCTGTGCTTTAACGAGCTCGAACTCGAGGTAACCGAAATCTCGCCCCGCGAATGCACGAAGCGCGGGGGCATCCAGTCTGTACTCGACGCCCTCGATCCCCACCACGGAACCGTATACGGCATCGGCGACGCCAGCAATGACGTCTCGCTGATGAACGCCGTCGATGTCGGTATCGCCATGGGCAATGCGCCGGACTATCTCAAAAAGCGTGCCGACTACATCACCGACTCGGTCGACAAAGATGGCGTCGTCAAGGCGCTCGAGCACTTTAGGCTTATATAAGCAGGCGGCACGCGCACGCGTCCCGTTTCCCCAAATCGCCAAAACAGACGCGCCGGCAACTCCAATGTGGCAATATGGTATCTGCACACCGCAACGATGCAACCTAAGAAAGAATGCGAGAGCCTGTGTCCAGTCCGTTTACCAGCTTTTTAGCCCAGCACTTTGACCAGATCAACGACTATCTGGCCACGTTCTTTGACGGACAGGCGACCTCTGCCGATATCGAGCGCTACCTGTACGCGCCGCTCTCGGCTTTTACGGCCAACGCCGGCAAGCGCCACCGCCCGCTTATCTGTATGCTCGCCGCAACCGCAGTGGGCGGCAGCTTTGAGAGCGCCCGCAGCGCCGCGGCAGCTATCGAGCATTTCCAGTCGGGCGCGCTCATCCACGACGATATCGCCGACAACGGACAGCTGCGCCGCGGCAAGCCCTGCATGCACCTCACCGAGGGCACGGGCCTTGCCATCAATTGTGGCGACCTGGCGCTCACCATGGTCACCAAGACGGTTCTCGACGACCCCACGCTGGAGTCCGACGTGAAGCTGCGCGTGCTCCACGAGCTTACCGAGATGATCGTCCGCACCATCGAGGGTCAAGCGCTCGATCTGGGTTGGGTTCGTGACGCACGCTTCGACATCTCGGTCGACGATTACCTGGACATGGCGACGCACAAGACCGCGTTTTACAGCGGAGCCACGCCGCTTGCCGCTGGAGCCATTATCGGCGGCGGCAGCGAGGAGCAAATCGAAGCGCTGCGCGCCTTTGGTCTGCACACGGGCCTTGCCTTTCAGATTCAGGACGATCTGCTCAACTTGATCGGCACCAAAGAGGCCGCCAACAAGGACTTCCGCACCGATATCACCGAGGGCAAGCGCACCCTCGTCGCCGTGCACGCCCTGTCAGACGAGCGTTATCACGACGAGGTCGAGGCAATCCTTTCCTCGGGCACCGAGGACCCCGCGCAACTTGCACGCGCCGTGGAGATCTTCCAGGAGACCGGCTCCATCGATTACGCCCACACTTACGCGCTCAACCTGACCGCCAAGGCGAAAGCGGCCATCGAGAACGTTGAGCTTGATCCGCACGCACGCGAGCTGTTCCTCTCCATGGCAGATTTCTTTGTGGAGCGCCTTAACTAGCGGGGGTAATAAAACCTGTCAGCAGCGTATTTGGGTACAACTTGCTACACTGTTGAGTGCATGTTTATGCATCCCTTTGCGTTGTCTATCCGACACACGCTCAAATAGTACGAATGGTACGCCGAAAGGGGTTCGTTCATGGAACCTATTACAACGGGCATGCAGGGAGCAGCCGTCGAGGACGTCCAGTCCCGCCTTCTGCAGCTCGGCTATACAATCGATGACGCCGAGGTCGCCGACAAACGCTTTGGCGCCACCACCGAGCAGGCAGTTGGCACCTTTAGGCTCGACAGTGGCCTTGCCGCTGGCTGTGCCGTCGATATTCCCTGTTGGAGCGCCCTGGTCGATGCCTCGTATAAGCTGGGCGACCGCACGCTCTATCTGCGCATGCCCAATTTCCATGGCGCCGACGTTCAGGCCCTGCAGCGAGCGCTCAACGTTTTGGGCTTTGCCTGCGGTGAGGACGACGGCTATTTTGGCCCGCACACCGAGGCCGCTCTGCAGCAGTTCCAGGAAAATGTTGGCCTGTTTGCCGATGGCATGGCGTTCCAGGATACCTGCGCCTATATCAACCGCTTGCATCACGTGTGGGAGGGCAAGCCCTCGGTTACCGAGGCCGAGTCGCGCATCGGTTTTGCCCGCGCCGCCAACGTGCTCGAGCGCTTCCAGATTGCCGTCATCGGTGAGGACCCCATCGCACGCAGCGTTGCATCGCGCATGTGGAACATCGCCACGGCGACGACCGACAGCAGCGGCATGATGCTTTGCGACTCCGAGGTTCCGACCGACGTTGACCTGGTGCTCGAGATCGCAAGCGACGAGCTGCCCGCCGACGCCGCTCCGCGCGCCACGATTGCCCTCGCCGAGTGCCACAACCTGGCCCAGCGCATCCGCACCGCCAATGTCGCCGCGCAGCAAAAGCCGGCACGCATCCGCATTGAGCTCACCGGCATGACACGCTACAACGGCACCTTCACTGCCAGCGACGCCCAGACGCTCGCGGTACGCCTGCTCGATGGCGTTTGCGATGCCCTCGCAGATTAGGTAAACTAGACGAGTTGCTTTTGGCAACACCCATACTGGGACGTAGTTCAACGGTAGAACTCCGGTTTTTGGTGCCGGCTGTTGGGGGTTCGAATCCCTCCGTCCCAGCCAAGGTAACTGAGCGCCCCGGGCTTTCATCAGCCCGGAGCGCTTTCTTGTGGGCAAGCGGAGGGATTCGAACCCGCCAGGGTGCGGAGCTGAGGAAACGCGAAGCGTTTTCCAGCGCAGCACGCAAGGAGCGAAGCGACGCGGCGAAAGCGGGCGGCGTCAGCCGCACGCGGACATCCCGCTGGGGGCACCATTTAAATCGAGAAGCCCGTTGCCCTCGCGGCGACGGGCTTTTTTCTTCCCCAACGCCGGGATTCGAACCCCGAGGGCATTAAATCACACTGTCGTCCAAGGGCCCGTGGGCAAAAAATAGCAAATATGAGTACTGTTACCATTTTAGTAACAGCGATTTCATGCCATCAGAAGGCGATTTAGACGCCAGGGGTCCTACGGCGGAAGAATTGCAAGCGTTTATCAGCTAAGTACTTGGACATATGTTGTGTAACACTGCATATTTTGCAAAAAGATAATGCTACAGGACTTGTGACAGTACTCATATTTGACGTTTTTTGCCCATAGCCCTTTATACCTAGGCAAATCGGCGGCAAAACGGGCTTCAAAGCGTCCTTCGCAAACAAAAACCGGGGCCCGCATGATGCGGACCCCGGCTCAATACCGTGACGATATGTCAGTTACGCCCTACACGTAGAACAGGATGTCGTCGTAGGTCGGGACCGGCCAGTAGTCGGCTGCCACGATCTCCTCCATGGCGTCCACGGCGGCACGCAGCGCATCCATAGCGGGAACGACCTCGTGCGCGTACACGTTGGCCTGCTCCTGGCCACCGAGGGCCTCAGCCTTCTGATGCACGGCGTCAAGCGCCTTGATGGAGTCGTTGATGGTGGTGATGCCGTTGCAGAGCTTATTGAGCGTGTTCTGCTCGCACTGCATGGCGGCCTCGGCACCGGCGGCACGAATAGTCTCAAGGCCCTTAGCGACCTTGGTGGCATATGCGGTAATGACCGGGCGATAGGTACGACGCGCCTCGCGAACCATCGTGGTGGCCTCGATGTTCATGAGCTTGTTGTACTTCTCGAGCTTGCAGTCGTAGCGGCACTGAGCCTCGGCCTTGGTCAGGACACCCGTCTCCTCAAAGAGCGCGATGGCCTTTTCGGAAACAAAGGCGGGCAGGGCGTCGGCCGTGGTCTTGTTGTTGGCAAGGCCGCGCTTCTCGGCCTCGACGGGCCACTCGTCGGAGTAGCCATCGCCGGAAAAGAGGATGCGCTGGTGGTCGGTCAGGACCTTCTTGCAGTACTCGAGCGCAGCGTCCTGGAACTCATCCTCGGGCGTACCCTCAAGCGCGTCAGCGAAGGACTTGAGCGACTTGGCCACGGCGGCATCGAGCACCAGGTTGGAGTCGGAGACGTTCTGCTCGGAGCCGCAGGCACGGAACTCGAACTTGTTGCCGGTGAAGGCAAACGGGGAGGTGCGGTTGCGGTCGGTGTTGTCCTGCATCAGCTTGGGCAGAGTATCGGCGCCCAGGTCGAGCACGCCGCGCGTGGCATGGACGGAAGCCTTGCCATCGATGATCTTCTCGACGACCTCGGTAAGCTGGTCGCCCAGGAAGATGGACATAATCGCCGGAGGAGCCTCGTTGGCGCCCAGACGATGGTCGTTGCCGGCCGAGGCAACAGAGGCGCGCAGGAGTTCCTGATAGTTATCGACGGCCTCGATCACCGCGGTGAGGAAGACGATGAACTGCAGGTTGTCGAGCGGGGTGTCGCCCGGATCGAGCAGGTTCTCGGACTCGGTGCCAAGCGACCAGTTGTTGTGCTTGCCCGAACCATTGATGCCCTCAAAGGGCTTCTCGTGTAGCAGGCAGACCAAGTCGTGGCGGGAGGCGATGAGCTTCATCTTCTCCATCATGACCAGATTCTGGTCGATGGCCTCGTTGACCTCGCCATAGACAGGGGCGAGCTCATGCTGGCAGGGAGCAACCTCGTTGTGCTTGGTCTTGGCGGGAATGCCAAGCGCCCACAGCTCATCGTCCAGATCCTTCATATAAGCCGAGACGGTGGGGCGGATAGCGCCAAAGTAGTGCTCCTCGAGCTCCTGGCCCTTGCAGGGAGCAGCACCAAAGAGAGTGCGGCCGGTGATGACCAGGTCCTTGCGCTTGCGGTAGGCGTCCTTCTTGATCAGGAAGTACTCCTGCTCGTCGCCCACGGAAGGAACGACCTTCTTGGGGGTCTTACCGAACAGCGCCAAAACGCGCTTAGACTCACGCGAGAGCGCGGTCATGGAACGCAGCAGCGGGGTCTTCTTGTCCAGGGCCTCGCCCGTGTAGGAGCAGAAAGCCGTGGGGATGCACAGGACATCGTCCTTGATAAAGGCGGGGCTAGTGGGGTCCCAAGCGGTGTAGCCACGGGCCTCGAAGGTAGCACGCAGGCCGCCGTTGGGGAAGCTCGAGGCATCGGGCTCGCCCTGGATGAGGTTCTTGCCCGTAAACTTGGTAATGGCGGTGCCGTCGTGGTTGGGCTCCAGGAAGCTGTCGTGCTTCTCGGAAGTAATGCCCGAAAGCGGCTGGAACCAGTGCGCATAGTGCGTCGCGCCCTTGGAGATGGCCCAGACCTTCATGGCATGGGCAACGGCGTTGGCCACATCCAGGTCGAGCGGCTCACCGCCCTCGAGGGTTGCAGCAAGGCGCTTCCAAATGTCCTTGGGGAGGTAGTCCTTCATGACTTCCTCAGAGAACACCATGGTCCCGAAGCGGTCAGTAAGTTCGGCCATACGGAACTCCCTTCGTATCGGCACCGCGTGAGAAGCGGTGTTGATTACTAACGAACGAGTCATAGCTTAGACTCGCCGTGTTTCCGCGACATTACCGTTATGTTGCTGTCGCGAAACCAATCAATGAGGTTACCCTATCGAGGCGGCGTTGCCACCCTCAACAGCCAATCAACTGCATAAATTGCAGACCTCTCCCCATGGTTTAAGGGTAGTCAATTTGGGATTGAGCTCTATTAACTGGTATTTTGCATCAGATACCAGTCTTTATAGTCCGTGCCTAGATTAGCCGCTCTGTTATAGAGAAAGCCGATAGCAAGGCATCTTTGATTGGTATCCCCGAATAACGAGTGAAACTCCACCGTGACACAGTGGTGCTGTAGAATCCTTACAACACATCACACTATTACGTATCTAGAGGAGCACGATATGCGCGTCGACGAGGTTTTTAAGCAGGCAGCATCCCAGGGTACCGCGCCCGTTTCGTTTGAGATGTTCCCGCCCAAGGGCGAGCTCACCCTCGACACGGCTCGCGAAGTGGCAGGCAATCTGTGCAAGCTTTCGCCGAGCTTTGTCTCTGTCTCTTATACACATCTCCGAGCCCACGAGACGCTCATGAATCTC
>URIK01000011.1 GCA_900547855.1 uncultured Collinsella sp.
GCAGCGTCAGATGTGTATAAGAGACAGCGCCACGCTCGCCCACCATGGTGTCAAAGCCACGGGGCAGGCGGTCGATAAACTCAGTCGCATTAGCCAAGCGAGCCGCCTCGCGGATCTGCTCGTCGGTGGCGTCGGGGCGTCCGTAGGCGATATTCTCGCGAATGGAGCGATGGAACAGCAGCGCCTCCTGCGGCACGTAGGCAACCTGGCGGCGCAGGCTCTGCTGCGTGCAGCGCGAGACGTCCTGGCCGTCCACGAGCACGCGGCCGCCCTGTACATCGTCCAGGCGCAACAACAACTTGGTGAGCGTCGTCTTGCCCGAGCCCGATTTGCCTACCAGGCCCACGCGCTGGCCCGCCGCCACGTGAAGCGTCAGGTCGTCGAACACGTTCTCGCCCGCCGCAGCGTCACGATATGCAAAGCTCAGGTGCTCAAAATCAATCGCGCCCTCGGTCACTTTGAGCTCAGGGGCGTCCGGATCGTCTGCCACCAAACGTGGCTCGTCCAGCACGCGCGTCATCTCGGCCGCATCGCCCAGCGCGCGGTTAATGCGCTGCATCATGGAGCTTACGTAGTTCAGGCGCATGGTGAGGTTATAGGTGTAGGTAAAGATCATGACGAGCGAGCCGGCCGAGATGCCAAACCACGCGTTGCCGCCCGCCACGAACACACTCACCACGGCCATGGTGATGACGATAAGACCCGAGGTCGTAAAGTTGCGCTGCATCATGGCGTGCATCGAGACCGTCTCGGCATCGCGCGCGGCACGATCGGCGGCGTCGAACAGATCGCGTTCAAAGTCCTCGCGCCCGCAAGTCTTGACGGCCAAGATGTTCGTGACCGCGTCGGAGAGTACGCCCGAGAGCTTGTTCTGCGCGGCGGACGTCGCGGCCGAAAGCGGCATGATGCGCTTATACATAAGCCAGACAAACGCGATGTAGACGACCATGATGCACACTAGGATCACGGTAAACGTCGGCACCACCGGAGCGAGTGCGGCCACGGTGCAGATGACCGAGGTGATGGTGGGGATGAGCGAATACACCGTCACGTCGACCAGACCCGTGTAGCCGCTCATAAAACGGCTTGTCTGGCTCACAAGCGATCCGCCAAAGCGGCTGGTGTGAAATGTCATGGATTGGTTGGAGAGCGTGTCGAAGCATAGACGCGCCAGGTGATAGTTGCCCGCAATCTCAAGCTTGTAGACGGTGTAGTCTTGCAGTTTGGAGAGGATCTGACCCACCAGGTTAACGAGTACGAGCGCCAGGATATAGGGGCCGAAGACCTCAAACACCTGGTCGCCCACCACGGGAGCGGCTTGAACGCGGTCGACAATAAGGGCCATCACATAGGTATTGGCAAACGTCAGCAAAAAGATGTAGCCCGCCGACGAGAGCACCGAGAGAAAGACAATCAGCGGCTGCGTGCGCGTGACGTCCCAAAAACGCTGCAGCGTGCGACGCACGGTGGAGCGGCTGAGCGGGCTGGTGCTTCTCTGGGACATGGGCTTCCTTTCGCGTCTGATAGGGCGAAACGCCATTGTTGCACACTAAAGCGCACTTCAGGCAAGCGCGATGCGAAAAGCAGCGGGGCACCCGCGTTTACGCCGGCGCCCCACCGTCTTGTTGCAATTAGTCCTCGTCTTTTTGGTCTGCGAGCAGCTCCACGGACGTAAGCCCCAAAATCTCGTCGGCCTCCTCGGCATCTTCCAGCACGTCAATGTCCTTGAGCTTGCGCTCCATGACGTTGGTGCGCGTGGTGATGATGCCCTCGACCGTTTTGCCCGCGGTCTCGATCTGCTGCTGGGCGCGGCGCAGCGCCTTTTGATAGCGCGGCAGCTCGGCCTTGACGGCGGAGAGCACGCGCAGCACGTCGTCGGTACGTTTTTGCAACTTAAACGTCTGATAGCTCATCTGCAGACTGTTGAGGATGGCCGCCATGGTGCTGGGACCGGCTACGTTGACGTGATAGTCGCGGCCCAGGGTCTCGATAAGCCCGGGGCGGCTGACGACCTCGGCGTACAGTCCTTCAAACGGCACGAACATGATGCCAAAGTTGGTCGTTGCCGGCACACTCAGGTACTTTTCGCAGATGTCCTTTGCCTCGCGTTTCACCATCATATCGAGCGTCTTGCGCGCTGCGGCAACGGCCTCCGCATCGCCCGACTCCTGGGCGTCGATCAGATGCTCGTACGCGTCGCCCGGGAATTTGGAATCGATCGGCAGCAGCACGGGATCGCCCTCGTCTACCGGCAGCTTGACGGCAAACTCAACGCGCTCCGAGGCACCGGGCTTGGTGGCGACGTTTTCCAGATACTGGTCGGGTGTAAGGATGTCCGCCAGAATTGCACCCAGCTGCACCTCGCCCAAAATGCCGCGCGCTTTTACATTGCCCAGCACACGCTTGAGGTCGCCTACGCCGGTGGCGATAGATTGCATATCGCCCAGGCCCTTATACACGGCCTCGAGCTGGTCGCTCACCTGCTTAAACGATGCCGACAGTCGGTCGTTGAGCGTGCGGGAGAGCTTCTCGTCCACCGTCGCGCGCATCTGATCGAGCTGCACGTTGTTGTCTTTGCGGATGGCGCCCAGCTGAGCATCGACCGTCTCGCGCACCTTGTCCAGGCGATGCTCGATGCCCTCGCGATTGGCGCCGAGCTGTTGGGCCGTCTCGCGGCGCAGGTCATCCATCCGGTCACCAGCTTGCGAGAACTCGCGTGCGATGGTCAGGTAACGTTGCTGCTCCACGGCCGCATCGGTCGTCTGCTGCTGCGCGATGGCATTGGCCGTGCGGCGAGTTTCGGCCAGCGCGACGTTCAGGGCATCGAGCGCGTTGTTAGCCTGCTCGAGTGCTGCCAGCGTTTCCGCGCCACCGTCGCCACGCTCCCGCAACTCGGCACGCAGGCTCTTGAGCTGAAGGGCGCAAGCCGCAGCAACCCCCACCGCCACCAAGGCGATCGCAACAAGCACAATATCAATAGCAGACATAATCTCCGCCCAACAAACCCAATCGAGCACCAATCAAAACCGCGATCAATCTTACCCCGCCACACACACCGGGCGCCCGGCCCCTTCTTGGGTGCCCCTCTCCTCCGCATATTCCATAATGCGGCGCGCCGTTTTCCTGCTCACCTTTGAGTCATCGCCGGCCAAGTATGCGTATACGTTTCCTTTATTCAGGCGCAGAGCACGGCAGAGGCCATAGCGCGTTACACCCGATTCCTCCAATGCTTCCAGCGTTTTCTTTCTCATCAGGGCGTTCACCCTTCTATCGGCCGCCGGCTTTTCCTTCACCGCTCTATACGCACGCCAAACGTTGGCATAACGATTTGGGAGCTCACTTTTGGCGCATAGAGACGCCATGCTACCCGCTTGACCGTACAAGGATAAAACGTCTCGGTAATCCCGTTCCATCCACGAGCCCTCGGATAAACCCAGAACGTATTCGGCTTTTCCTTGCGCCAAAGCGAGCAAAAACAGAGGCTCCGCCACGCGCGGCGCATCCGTCGTCGCCTGCTCAACCAATTTTCTAAAACTCAGCGACCGCTGTCCGGATAGCTCTCGGCAATAGCCTTTTAAGAATCCCTCAAAGGTCAGATTCAACCGAGCACCTCCTTTTTGTATTGCCTGTATGCACAGACCATCTCTTGATAACTCCGCTCCGAAGGCGACGACGCCAGCGCCTCTCCCTCGTCGAATATAAGCCGTTCGAGCAACCCCCAATCAAGTCGGTCGACGAATGCCTGACTATGAAGATCGATGATGTCGTTCGGACGACAGGCATAGAGCTTCATTACCGCCAGGTCCTCCAAGGATGGCGTAAAGTACCTGATAAAACGCGCCCCAATATCCAAGGGAATCAAACGATCTTCGTAATTGAACGGCATCTGATTACAATATGCCACCGCCATACCATTCACCTCGGGGTATCGAGCTATGATCTCGCGGAGGCACCTATCTGCCTCAAACACATCAATGTCATGTGTAATCGAACGATTCGTCACATCGTTTAGCATGAAGGCGCTTCCTCCCACCAATACAACGTTCGGCCTGTCGTCTCTTGGACCTATTTCCAGCTCCGCCTCTTCGTCAATGCCCAAAAGAGTCTGTTCTAAATCCTGCTTATACATAACAAATCCTATTATTATTCATCTTCAATAATACTATTAAGTCGCATGACAGGACCCACAGGATGCGAGGATTCTACTCATGGCGATAATCCCTACACCCTAGAAGTCCTAATGTGACAAACGCTAACTCTCCCAGCCGGCGCGGATTGTTGTTATGACATCGCCTAGGCGCTGGCCGAGGGCTGACAGATGTTGGAGCACCTCGTTGGGCGATGCGCCGTTGAGGATGCACGTGAGGGCATACGACGCCAGAAAGATGGCCGCAAGCCCTAACGGGATGAGCACGATCATCGCCAATATGCGCAAGCGCTGGCCCACACGGCGACGACGCGCACGACGCTTGTCGAACGCGAGCTCCTGCGCATATGAATCTTGCTGTACGGAATAGGCCTCTGGCGCCGATTTACACCCGGGCACAGCTGCAGGTACAGCAGCGGGCACGACATTTTGCGCAAAGGGCTGGGCTGCCGCCCCTTGCATTTGCATCTCTATAAGCCGTTGCTGTTGGCGCAACATGCGCTCGGCTTGTTGCTGCGGAGTCTCAAGAAACAGATCCATGCTGGCCTCCAAAATCGGAGCATTCGACGCTTACGACCAGCATCCCGCACCGCCATGACCGCGACAACGCAATCGCCGGCAATAGCCACAAAGTTTCTTCTGCTCAAAAGCTGTCGAAAAGCTCAACAACTCCCCTACCAGCACTTTCTCTGAGCTTTTTTCGCCAACAATCTTTTGGCCTTCCACCCTTACGCCAACTGACCAAAATCTAACCAATAGCTTGACGAAAATTGTGGAGACCGGGACCCCACACAAAAAGTGCCGCCCCAAAGGGGCGGCACACAAACTTATTATCAGCTTTTCTGTAACGAGCATGCGACGACTCAACGCCGGGGCGCAGGGCGGGGAAACCTTTGCCTCGCGCGACCCTGCGAAGCCGTGAGCGAGAGGGGAAGGTTTCCCCGCCCTGCGCCCCGTGGTCGGTGAGAACAGACTACATGCCCGCGAGACCGCGGGCGGCGGTGGCGCACATAAATGCCAAGACGAGAATCACGAGCGACCCGGCGATGTCTGCCAGCACGCCCATTACGCGGCGCTCAAACAGCCAACTCTCAAAGTGCGGGGCGACGTTGCGCCAAACACGCCACAGCAAGATGCCCATACCGATGACGCCCGGGATATTGAGCAGTAGGATCTCGGAGCACAAAAGACCGATCAGGTTGCCGGCAACAAAACCAGCATCGCCCTCGCAGTATTTGCGGTAGACCATATACAGCATGTACGCCACAAACGGCTGCAAGCACGCAGAAATAAACGTAACCACCATCGAGGGCTCCTGCGAAAAGACCTCGGTGAGCTTATCCACGCTCGTGGCATCCTTAGAGGCCAGGAACAGGCCAATGACCACCACAGGCACCACGCCCAAGATGACCTCGACCATCGTAAACAGCTTGGCGGTCAAGTCCTCACTAGCCGAATTCAAATGGGGCGCCCACTCAGGATGAGCATGCGCACCGACCTTCTTGCCCTTCTCAGCACGATTGGCCTTTTCACCCTCGGCAACCCGACGACCAGGATCCTTGCGAGTTCCCGCCGCAGCAACCCGAGCCCGAGACTTCTTACCCATAACCAACACCTCACAAGAGGAAACGAATAGCCAACGCTACCCAGTGTACCCTCTAAGCAACGTCACCGCCCCAACCGGCCCCCACAAAAACGTGCCGCCCCATAAGGGGCGGCACACAAACTTTTTTATCAGCTTTTCTGTAGCGAGCACGCGACGACCCAAAGCGGGCCGGGAGGGCCGGACTACCTTCCCTCAACGCGACCCTGCGAAGCCGTGAGCGAGGAGGGAAGGTAGTCCGGCCCTCCCGGCCCAGCTCACGCTAGCGCCAAGCGCTAGTAGTTCACCACCTGCTCCTCAAAGTACGCCTTGGGGTGGTTACACACCGGGCACACCTCAGGCGCCTCGGCACCAACGTGCAGGTGCCCGCAGTTCAGGCACTTCCATACCTTCACGCCCTCACGCTCAAACACCTCGCCCGACTCGATGCGCTCGACGAGTTTGTTGTAGCGCTCCTCGTGGGCCTTCTCGACGGCGGCGACACCACGGAACTTCTCGGCGACCTCGGCAAAGCCCTCCTCCTCGGCGGTCTTGGCGAACTCGTCGTACATCGTGGTCCACTCGTAGTTCTCGCCCGCGGCGGCGTCGCGCAGGTTGTCCAGAGTGCCCGGAACGGCGCCGTCGTGCAGATACTTAAACCACAGCTTGGCGTGCTCGGACTCGTTGCCCGCCGTCTCGGCAAAGATATTCGAAATCTGAACGTAGCCATCCTTCTTGGCCTTAGATGCGTAGTAGCGATACTTGGTGTGTGCCTGGGACTCACCGGCAAAAGCGGTCTCGAGGTTCTTCTTGGTTTGGGAATTCTCAAAATCCATAGGTGTACTTCCCTTCAACACGTGCCGCCCATAGGCTTTGAGCGACCTTGTCTTTAGGATGCCCTCAAGCCGCGAATTTAAACCTTACAATCCCGTTCTTCAGATTTGAGCGGGCTACACACTCAACCAGCGATCGCCCTCGGCTCGGCAAAAGCCCTCACGCTCCAGGTCGGCTAGAATGCCCGCGACAAGCTCGCACTCGACCGGCCCGCGACCGGCTGCCGTCTCCATTTCGTTAACGCCCACCACGGCATCAGCAAGCGTTATCCCCGCCGGCCGCCCATCGCGCGCAGCCAGTAGCATGCGCACAATATGGGCGCGTTTTTGGCGACGCGAGCCCTCGAACTTGGACTGACGACTATAGCCCGCCGAGCGCCTGGACGGATTGGGCAGCGTCTTCTTAAGATACGCGCCATAATCTAGCAGCGCGTAATACCACGCGCGCGGCGTGTCGGCATCGTCTTGAGGCACGGCAAAGGGCGCGATCTCATCCGCCACCGCACCGGGGGCCGCCGGACAGGCGGCTTGAATCAGCGGCACCAGCTCGCGATCGGGAACAGCCGGCACATCGGGAAAGAAATGATGCAAAAAGACCGTGCGCACGTTGGTCTCTAGATACACACCCGGAAGATCAAACGCAAACGACCGGATACCCTGCGCCGTTGCCGGGCCAATACCAGGCAGAGCGACCAAGTCACGCGTCTCACGCGGAAACTCCCCGTCCCAGTCCTCTACAACGCGCTGAGCGGCCCCGTGAAGCGCCAGAGCGCGTCGGTTGTAGCCCATGCCCTGCCAAGCGTCCAAAACATCGGAAGGCGCGGCCTGGGCAAGCGCCTGCACAGTCGGAAAGCGATCGAGCCACACCGGCATGCGCGCCTCCACACGCGGCACCTGTGTTTGCTGCAGCATGACCTCAGAAAGCCAAATGATGTACGGATCGCGTGTGCGGCGCCACGGAAGGTCGCGATAACGCAGGACCCCTTCCGAACGAATCATCGAACGAAAGGGGTCCTGAATCATGGCTATGCTCCTTATGCGGCGCTATTCCTCCCGGTAAGCGCACGCGCAGGTGGCGTACTCGGGAAACGCTTCGCGGTCGGCGAACTTGGGATCGACGGCCGGGAACTGGCGGTGAGCGACGATGTCGCCGAGCGAAACGGAATCGAGGTAGTCGCGCATCAACGCCTGAGCTCCGGCCCACAGGGGATGATAGCAGCACGCGCCCATGCGCGCACAGTCACCATCGGGCGCGGTGCAATCGTTCATAACCATAGGACCCTGAACGGCCTCGACGACCTGGCGGATAGTGACGTCGTCCGGACTGACCTTGAGACGCATGCCACCGTGGACGCCACGCAGGCTCTCCACAATACCGGCCTGGACCAAACCGTGCTGAATCGAGCGGGCAAACGAATACGGAACATTGACCTCTTCGGCAGCGGTGCGAACAGAAAGCAAACACTCCGGATCCTCAGCAAGCATCGCCAGCATACGAAGGGCGTAATCAGTCTTCCTCGATATGTCCATTTTTCCCCTTTCAAGGAATACGAACAGCTCGAACGAGCTCCGGGGCCGAGCTTGTGTCGAGACGCTAAATGACCGCCAGGACATCCAAATGGTAAATCGGATATCCACTGAGTGCCGCGCTTGGAGCGAAATGCATCAGATGCGGCGCACAGTGCAATTTAGTATAACCTAACCCCCTGTCTCGTAGAACAGGTGTCGCGCAACAAAGCTGTTGTTCAGACAGATATACTCATTAGATTTTACTTGCGTTCCCGAAGGCGCGGGGGTTCTGGGCGAAGATGCACCAGGGCGATCGTTCTATCGAAACAAAGCGCATCAAACGCAAAAAGCCACGTCCGAAGACGTGGCTTTAATTGCGTTGGCGGGAAGTACGGGGCTCGAACCCGCGACCTCCGACGTGACAGGCCGGCGCTCTAACCAAACTGAGCTAACTCCCCAGGCAGACGTTCGCGTTTGTTTCCGCTCGCGTGCGCTGCGGGGATTAGTATACACAGAAGTCTGTCCGCCGCGCAACAACTTTTTTGAAAAAATTTTTCGGTCCCTCCGGGAGGGTCTCCGGGGCCGGCTGGCGCGGGTTTAGTTTGCTGCTCTACAGTCCTGCGCAAGACGGAAAGCACATTAAGTGCTTTCCTTTGCGTGCGGAACTCGCGACAAACTCAACCCGCGCCAGCCGGCCCCGGAGACCCTCCCTGCCGTCACTTTGTTCGAGCCGTTGTTGTTGCTCGCCGCTTCGCGGCTCGGCGGCCCCGTTCTCCGCGGCGGGGTTGGTCTGATGGATCTTGTTGAAGCTCGGCCATTGGCTCAAATGGAAACGGGGGACGCATCTGCATCCCCCGTTTTTGTTGTGATTACTCTAGGTCAATAAACTTAGTGCTTAGGATCTTGCCGTCTTTTACTAGCATTCTGGCCATGGTGGGGCCTCGGGTGCCTCTTGGATAGCTGGCACTGCCTGGGTTGAGGACCAGGCAGCGACCCACTTGGGCTTCTTTGGTTACGTGGGTGTGGCCGTTGATGGCTACGTCTACGGATCCCACCGGAAGGTCTTCGCGGTAGTGGGCTACGGCGAATTTGAGGCCTTCGTAGGTAAAGAGCGCAAGACGGTCTACATCGGGACCGTAGTCGCGGTAGTAATCGTTGTTGCCCAGTACGGCCCGCACGGGGGCGATGGTGCATAGGTGCTCGTAGTCCATCTCTGACGTGAGGTCGCCGGCGTGGATAATCAGGTCTGCGCCCTCAAGCTCATCCAGGAGCGCAGGCGATAAATAGCCGTGGGTGTCCGAGATGATGTCGATACGCTTGGCGCTTGCACTGTTCATGGGATCCCTTCCGCAAAAAACGATTCGGCAGATACATACAAAAAGGCCCCACGCCTCCGCAGACGATAGGTCTACAGGGCTGCGGGGCCAGTGTGCTAGAGACTCAGGGCCTTCTTAAGCGGCACGACGCGGCGGCGCGAAACCGGCACGCGTTCGTCGACGCCCGTAATGCCCAGCTGGATGGCGCCCGAGGGCACCGTCTCCACATCCGTGACGCACGCCAAGTTGACGATATAGCGGCGGTGAACACGGAAGAAGCCAAAGTCGCAGAGCTTGGCCTCAAACTGCGCCAGCGAGGTCGTCGACAAAAAGCGATCATCGACGGTATAGATGCAGGAGTAATCGTCCTTGGCCATGATAAAGCGAATGTCGTCCACGGGAATGAGCACCTTGCGGCCGCCCTTTTCCACCGGGATACGCTCGATGGTCACCTTGCTGTCCGTAACCGGCTTGGTGCGTTGCATGACCTTCTCGATCGCGCGATCCAAGCGAGCTTCCTCGACCGGCTTCATCAGATAATCGACGGCATCCACGTCGAATGCCTCGACCGCATGGTCACTATACGCAGTCACAAACACGATCGCCGGCGGATTTTTGAGCTTATGCAGCGCCTCGGCAAGTTGCAGGCCCGAGGCACCGGGCATCGAGATATCGAGAAACACGACATCTACGCGACTTTCCATAAGCATCTCGATGGCGGAGCGGACGCTCGACGCCTCAGTGATCGTGCCGATCTTGCCCGTTTGCTCGAGCAGGAAGCGAAGCTCCGAGCGAGCCGGCGCCTCATCATCCGCAATCATCGCACGCAGCATAGGGATAAAACCTTTCGTCAACTAACTACGCCGGGCATCCGTCGCATGACGTTGAGCCCGTAGCCTTTTATTTTACTCTTGAATGTCAAAGATGCTCTCTGACAAATCAAGATGAAGGAGCACTTTGGTGCCCTTGCCCGGCGCCGATTCGACACGCGTATAGGAGTGCGGCCCATAAAAGCGATGGATGCGCTCCGAAATATTGTGCATGGCCACACCGGCGCCGCCACCCTGGGGAGAGCTGGCGTCGGGACGGGCAGAACGCTCGTCAAACAGTCTGGCGGCGGTACCCTCATCCATGCCCACGCCATTATCGGCCACGGCAATCAAGATTGCATCCTCGCCGTCTTGGTGAACGGTCACGTCGATCCTCAGGGCGTCGTCATCGCCCATACCATGACGCACGGCGTTCTCGACAATCGGCTGGATCACGAACGCCGGCACCAGCGTATCTTCCACGTCCTCGGACACATCGAACGTCGCAAGCACGCGATCCTCGCCAAAGCGGGCCTTCTCAAAGGTAAGGTAGCGCTTGGTCTGTGCGACCTCGCGCGAGACCGGAATAAGCGATCCCGAGTTGTCGAGCGTGGCACGATAGAACGATGAGAACTCACGAAGCAGTTCGCGGGCCCGCAGCGGGTCGGTGCGCGTAAACGATGCAATGGTGTTCAGCGTGTTGAACAGGAAGTGCGGGTTAATCTGCGCCTGCAGCGCACGCACCTCGGCGCGCGCCGTGAGTTCCTTTTGCACCTCGAGCTCGTGGATGGCGAGCTGCGTGGACAAGATCTCGGCAAAGCCCGAGGCAAGCGCATACTGGGTACGGTCGACGGCGCGCGGGGTCTTGTAGTAGAACTTGAGCGTGCCGACGGTACGATCGCCCACCTTGATGGGGGCGATAATGCCGGCGGGGACTTGGTTGTGCGAGCCGTCCGAGCCCACGACATCCACCATACGGTTGAACGACTGCACGATGCCATGTTCGATAACGTAGCGTGTGGCAAGCGTGTGGATGGGAGTATCGGGCAGCAGTTTTTCCTCAAACTCGCCCGCGCAGGCAAGCACGTTGTCCTCGTCGGTGATGGCCACCGTCATGGCGCGCGTCTCGGGCAAAATGCGCCGGCACACCAAACGCGCCGACTCCTGCGTCAGACCGCCCTTAATGTCCTCGAGCATGGCCGAGGCCACCGAGAGCGTCTCCTCGGTGTACTGGGAGCGCACCGAATCGGGATTGAGCGTCAAAAAGATAAAGATGCACAGAAAGATGCACAGCAGCGCGCAGGCAATCACCGTGGCGATCGGCTCGATACCGGTCACCAAGGCAAAAATAAAGTACACCAGCACACAAATGGCGCAGGCAACGGCAATGATGCGAAAGATTGATATTGAACTATCGCGCTGGGCGCGGCGGTCGATCATTCGGCCCCCTCCAGGATACTGATCAGTTGTGCGTCACGCCAAAGCCCGTCCATGATCTTGGGCCAAAAGCTCTGGAAACGCAGGTAGCTTGCAGCGTTTTGGCGCGCATAGGCCTTTGCCTCGTCGATACCATGGCGCCAGATGCGCAGGTAGCCCTCATGCTCGCGGGTAAACACGCTGCGGACCATAGCGGTCTTGCGCACGCGGTCGTCGAGCTCGCGCGAAATCCACGGGCCCGGGTAGGGCATGAGCGATGCCGCCGTAACGGGAATGAGCTCCTTTTGATGCGCGGCGAATGTCAACTTGGCCCGTTCGTAGTACCAACGGTATACATCCTGCATAAAGCGCGGTGAGCGCTTTTCGGACTCCGGAGGCAGATGGCGCACGGTCCACTCGTTATCGAACCACACGTCGTAGCCAAACATGCGCATGTTAAAGAGGTAATCCAAGTCCTCGCCGCGGGTGATAAACGGGTCAAAGGCCACACGCGTAAAGGCGCGGGCGTGCAGGGCCATCAGGCCGCCGCACACGTAGTTGGAGCGCGAGATGCGGGTGCCCGAAAGCGCCTTTTTCATCCAACGGTTGAACTCGATGCGCTTGGTCCACCAACGATGGCAGATGCCCGCCTTGTCCGTGGGAGCCAGCGGCGAGCCGTCGCGATCGTAGAAATAGCCGCTCTTGACCAAGATCGGCAAGCCCTGACGCGTCTGCTGCCCCAACGCATAGGTCGCGCGCTTCATAAAGTCGGCGTCGATGACAGTCTCATCGTCATCCAAGAAGATAACCGCGTCATGCCCCAGCACAGCGGCGCAGGCTAGCCCCATATTGCGGATGGCACCGTAGCCTCGCAGGCTCACGCACTCGCCCGAACCCTTGGGCGCGATCTGAGCAACCCGGTCTGCGATGCGCGAGGCCTGGGTGTTGGTGACAACGGTGACCTTGAGCGTGGAATGCGCGTCGACAATCTCGTGCACGCGCAGCGACACATCGGCTGTGGCAGAAACGGGACAGACCACCAAAAGGATGATGCGCGGGATGTCACGTACCTGCTCAAGCGAGGCCAGGCAGCGGTCGAGTTCGGGATTGTCGGCGTTGAGTCGCGTCGAATGGTCATAGGTGCCAGGGGCGTTTGCGCAAGCGTCATCGCCCGCCCAATACGTTGGAATCACGACTGTGGCGTTCATGCCTTACCCTCCCTGCAACACAAAAACGGGACGCCGCCAAACACAGGCGACGCCCCGCGACCTAGCTGATTCCATCATACCCACTTGGGCAAATCATTGCTCGCAAGTCGCAATGTTTATTGCGGATAACCCCAAAAGAGTACCGTGGACAGGCACAATAGCCGCTCGCTCCTATGCGGCATGCTCTGCCGCCCGAGTCATGCGGGACAGGCGGACCAGCAGCATAAAGCCAACAATCAGCAGCACGCCAATGGAAAGGACGCCCAGCGACGGGTTGCCGGTCAGCGAGGTGACGACCGACACCAGGAAGGTGCCCATAACGCTTGCATAACGACCAAAGATGTCAAAGAAGCCGTAGTACTCGTTGGACTTTTCCTTGGGGATAATGCGGCCAAAGTAGCTACGGCTGAGCGCCTGCACGCCGCCCTGGAACAGGCCGACCATAATGGCAAGCACCCAGAATTCAAAGGCGGTCTTTAGGAAGAACGCGGCGAACAGCACAATGCCCATGTAGGCGGCGACCGCCACCAGGATCATGTTGAGCGTGCCCACGCGTCCGGCGAGCTTGCCATAGATGATGGCGGACGGAAAGGCCACGAACTGCGTAACGAGCAGCGCCAGCACCAGCTGCGTCGAATCGATGCCCAAGGCCGATCCGTAACTGGTGGCCATGGAAATGACCGTGTGCACACCGTCGATATAGAAGAAGAACGCGATCATGTAGACCAGCACGGTCTTGTTGTGGGCGATCTCGCGCATGGTGTGTCCGACCTCGGAGAACACACCGCCAACGATGTGGCCGATGGTGTCCTCGGGACCGCGCTCGCGACCATACTTTTGCTTATAGGTGTGAATGAGCGGCAGGGTAAAGATGAGCCACCAGGCACCAGTGATGATAAAAGACAGACGCGTTGCCAGCATGGTGGGGACGCCAAGAGCGGGGCCACCCATGATGAGCGCCAGGCAGATGACGAACGGCACGGTGGAACCGATGTAGCCCCAGGCATAACCCGAGCTGGACACGGCGTCCATGCGCTCGTCGGTGGTAACGTCGGGCAGCATGGCGTCGTAGAACGTCATAGAAGAGTTAAGGCCGATGGTGCACAGCACGTACACGGTCAAAAATGCCATGGCGGACATTGGGATAGCCTGCGCCAGGCAAAGAACCAGGCCCGTGAGGAAAAAGCCCAAGAAGAACTTGATTTTGTTGCCAGCGTAGTCGGCAAGTGCGCCCAGAATGGGCATGAGCATGGCGATGACCAGCGAGGCGATCGTCTGTGCATTGCCCCAGGCGACCACCAGGTCGGCCGAGGAAGCGCCGGTATTGATGGCGTTAAAGTAAATGGGCACCACCGAGGTATTGAGCAGCACGAGGGCCGAATTGCCCACATCATACATAACCCAGTTACGCTCGAGCTTGGTGTATTTCATGGACAGGGACCCTTCGTATTCGCCCGATATGCAGTTAGTTCATCGTACCCCAATTGTCCAGAACCGCCGGTAAGGATTCGGCAAAGGGGCACGCACGGGCCCTATTCCTCGCGGTCGAACTCCTCATCGGCATTGAGCACGCGACCGCTGTAGTTGACGTGACTGGTCACGGCATCCATGTCACCGGTCTCGATAAAACGTGCGACCGTGCACTCGTAATCGCCCAGCGCGCGATCAAAGACCTCGGGGAAACTCTCGTTCGAGACCTCGTCGGTAAAGGGATTCTTCCATGTCAGATGGCCCAGGTTACCGGTGCGCTCGGGCAACTCCGTCGTCACGCGATGAGCAAGGCCGTCGAGCAGCGAGTAATCGTGCACCAAGCCCTCAACCAGCGAGATCGCGCGCGTCTTTGCGGAGCCGGCCGGCTCAATCGCGCGGTAAAGTCGCTGCATATTGGCAACGGCAGCACCGTACTCCCCCGCCGGAATGTCAATGCCGTACACGCGTCCGGCAACATAGCTCATCAGCACGCCGGCCACGCGATTGATGCGATCAGTGGTGACGATCTCGCCCGCCGGCGGGTAATCGTCAACCGTAGCGCCATCGCGTTTAAGCTGCAGCATCAGCACATCCAGGTCGCTCTCGATCACGGCATGGACCTGACTGCTCGAATCCTCAAGCTCTGAATCGGACTCGACAATGCCAAACTGCTGCTCATAGACAAAGGGATGAGCGTTGCGGTCGAGCACGTAATGAGACAGCAGGCCCAGCGCAAAGGCGCGACCCAAGCTGGCGTCGCGCGGCAGCAGATGCGACACGCCGTCGCGCAGGCACGCAAACTGACGAGACATGCGCGACCGATGCATGACCTGCGCCAGCAGCGTGCAGTCGGAAACACGCGGTGTCAGAATGTGAAAGAAAAACGGGTCGGGGCCTTGGTTGCCCAAGATAAAGGCAATGCGCTCTTCATCGGACGTGATGACGCCCTGCGGAAGACGGTCGATGCTTTCCTCGCCAAACAGATGATGGGTGATAAGCGCGGGCATAATGATCCTTTCGATTTCATTCGATGCCACCCATTATGCCCACCGCGCGCCCATGCCAAACCTGCGATGGTAAACGACGGCACGCAGACCGTCTACGCAAGCCCCAAGTGTGCTTTAACCTCGGCAGCGCGACGGCGGGACACGGGCACCGTCGAGGTTACGCGATCGAGTCTGAGCTCCATAAGACCCGTGGAACCGATCTCGACATTGTGCACGTCTTCCAAATTGACCAGATAGCTGCGATGAACGCGAATAAAGCCCTCGGAGACCAAGCGACGCTCGAGCGAAGAGATCGACTCATTGATCAGGTACGTTCCCTCGGCGCAGATGGCGTTGCAAAAATCGGCGCGCGCCTCAAAGTAGCAGACGTCTGCGGCGGGAATGAACACCTTTTTGCCCCCGCGGTCCACCGTCAGACGCAAAGGCTGGCGCGGAGCGTGGATAACACGACGGGCACCCAAGGCTGCCTCGATCTTGTCGAGTGCCTTTGACAGGCGTGCGTCCTCGACCGGCTTGACGACATAGTCGACCGCATCGAGGTTATACGCATCGGCGGCAAACTCGGCAAACGCCGTCACAAACACAACCACCGGCGGCGTCTTTAGGTTCTGCAGCGTCTCGGCAAGCTCAATTCCCGAGCGACCGGGCATGGTAATGTCTAAAAACAGCACGTCGGGCTTGTTCGACAGAATCGACTCCACGGCTTCGGTGACATTGCCCGCCTCGGCAATCTGGCCCACACGCGTATCCTTTTCCAACAGATAGCGTAGCTCAGCCCTAATGGGAGGTTCGTCATCAACCACCAAGATGTTCCAGCCTTCGGACATATGTGCTTCCCCTCTTTTTCTCTCAATCCAACCGCGTGCTACGCCGTCAACGGCGCGGGCTCATGCGGCTCGCCGTTCAGCTCGACGATGATCTGCGTTCCCACGCCCTCCTGGGACTTCACGCGCATGCCGGAATCTTCTCCGTAAAAGAAATGGATGCGCTGAAGCACGTTGAAGAGCGCCAGGCCGCAACCTCGCTTGACGGAGCCGTCGGCGGTAATGCTCTCGGGCTCCTCTCGGCGATGTTGCTCAAACAGATGCGCGCAGACCTCTTCGCTCATACCGATGCCGTCGTCCTCGACGATGATCTCCAAACCGTCATCGGTCTCGAAAGCCCTAACATGAATAGAAAGCGGCTCGGTCTCGCGCTGCGCGTGCTTGATGCAGTTTTCGAGCAACGGCTGCAAGATAAACGGCGGCACCATGCAATCGCGCACCTCAAAGTCGATATCGACCGAGACGCGCAGACGGCCGTCGCCATACCGGGCCTGCATAAGATTGATATAGCGAGTACCCTGTTCCACCTCGTGCTCGAGCGTGGTGAGCGTATCGGAATCAGAAAGCGTCTGACGGTAGTAATTGGAAAAGTCGATCAGCAGCGACCTGGCCTTGTCCGGCTCGGTACGTACGAGCGACACGATGGTGCTGATGGTATTGAATAGAAAATGAGGATCGACCTGCGATTGCAAGGCGCGCAGCTCCACGCGGGCCGTAAGCTCGTCCTGGCGCTCGAGCTCAAAGCTCGCAAGCTGCGTGGAAATGAGGTCGGCAAAGCCCGAGGCAAGCGCCGTCTGGCGCATATCGATGCTGCTCAGACGGGGATAATACAGCTCGAGCGTGCCCACGCAATGCCCACGCACGGTAAGCGGTGCGACAATACCGGCGCGCAGGCGCGGAAAGTAGCCACCCGTCTCGGTCGAGGCATCGCGCGAGAACACGCTTTGCTCACCGCTGTTAATCACGTTGAGCGTAGTCCGCAGCACCACCGGGGTGCCCGCAGGGCACTTTGCCGAGTCCTCGCCCCAGCTTGCCAGCACCTGCTTGCCGTCGGTAAAGCAGATGGCAGAAGCGATGGTCTCGGACAGGATGATTTTAGAGGCACCCAGGGCCGCTTCGGGCGTAAGACCGCGCGACGTATAGGCGAATATTTTTGATGCGATGGCGAGCGTACGGTCGGTTGCGCTCGATGTGAGGTCGTCGGGGACCACAAAGACATACGAGAAGAAGAAGCACAGCATGACCAGGCCGGCAATGACGACAACGCCTGGAACGGGATTGGGGTTATCGGTTAAATCCCAGATAAGCAGCAAGATAAGCGCCGGAACGACGACACCAAGTAGGATGGCCTGAACCACATGCTGGGCCGTACGAAAGACCTTAGTAGAGTTGTAACTCTTGCCCAGAATCAGCCTATTGAGATCCACTGTCATCCCCTTCTTACTGACGCACCCCATAGCAATAAAGAGGGCCGCAAGCGACCCTCTCCATTGCATTATGCAATCAAATACTGTGTTTTACATCAAGCCATCGACAAACGGTATCTTAGGCGCTGTATTTGTTGGCCTCGCCAAAGGTGCCAGCCTCGACGATCCAGCCGTCCTTCATGATGACGTCCATGTTGTCGGTGTTGAGCACGTGGATGTCGGCGGCGACGTCACCGTTGACGACCAGCAGGTCGGCGCACTTACCGGCCTCGATGGAACCGGTCTCGTCCTCGATGTGGCACATCTTGGCACCGTTGAGGGTGGCGCAGGTGATGGTCTCGACCGGGGTGAAACCGATCTTGTCGACGAACTCGTACATCTCCTCGATGGAGCAGGTGCCGTACGGGGTGACGAAGGAGAAGGAGTCGGAGCCGATCGTCATGACGACGCCGCGCTTCTTGGCCTCGCGCAGGCAGTCGTAGTTGCGCTGCAGCTCCTTCTCGACCAGGGTGCCCTCGTACTTGTCGTGCAGCTCGGGGACGTAGACGGGCGGATAGGTGGCGTACCAGGTGGGCAGGAAGGCGATCGTCGGGGTAAAGAAGGTGCCCTGCTCGGCCATGAGGTCCATGGTGCGCTCATCAATATCGAAGCCGTGGATCAGCTGCTCGCAGCCAAAGCGGACGGAATCGTAGGCAGCGGCGTGGTTGTTGTAGCAGTGGCTCCACACGGGGATACCGACCATCTTGGCCTCTTCGACCACGGCCTGGATCTCCTCGGAGCAGTAGTGCTGGTCGCGGCCGGAGTCCCAGCGCCAGATGCCGCCACCGGTAGCCCAGATCTTGATGGCATCGGGGTTCTCGCGCAGGCGACGACGGACGGCCTTGCGCAGATCCCAAGGACCGTCGACCTGATCGCCCCAGGGGTGCGATTCCTTGTTGAGCTCCTGGCTGCAGTGGTGGGAGTCGCCGTGGCCGGCAACGCGGCAGAAGCCAAGGCCGGTGGCCAGAACGCGCGGGCCCTTGAAGACGCCCTTGTCGATGCAGTCACGGATCTGGATACCAAAGCGGCCGATCTCGCAGACGGTGGTGAGGCCGTGGGTGAGGCAGTCGTAGGCCTGCTTGACGGCGACGGCCTGCTTCTCGAGGAGCGGCTGCATGACCCAGTCGGTGTCATCGTCGGTCAAGTTGCCCGAGAAGTGCAGGTGGGTGTCGATCAGGCCGGGAAGGACGGTCTTGCCGGCGGCGTCGATAACCTCAACGCCCTCGGGAAGGTCCTGCATAGCACCGGCGTACTCGATCTTGCCGTTGTCGTCGACGAGAACAAGGGAGTTCTCGACCGGCTCGGCACCGGTACCGTCGATGAGCTTGCCGCCAACGATTGCATACTTAGTGGACATGGTTCCTCCTTATGGATCCATATAGTGGGCGAGGCCGTGTTGGGTTAAGGCCTCACAAAGCTACCCAAGTGGTGCCGGGTTCGGTGCGCGGAAGAGAGGGTCCCGCGCACCTGATCCGCCCCGGCTCGGCGTTACTTTTTGCGGGAATTGGTGAAGGCCATGAGAGCCAGGCCAATAGCCAACCAACCGATCACGATGCTCCACTCCACCATGTTGAGGGAGGCGGGAGAGAACGGAATCACGAGCAGGCCGATGATGATGGCGCAGGCAGCGATAGCGAGGCCGATGCCAAACTTGCCGCCGGGCACCTCGTAGGGACGAGGCAGGTCGGGCTCGGTGAAGCGCATGCGCAGGCAGGCGAGGGCGACCATACCGCAGGAGAAGATGAAGGCGAGAGCCGACACGTTGGTCAGAGGGATGAGCATGTTCTTGCCCAGGAACGGACCGATGACGGTGATGACGCCCAGAACGACGCAGGCGAGCTTGGGAGCGCCGGACTTGGGGTCGACCTCGGCGAACTTCTCGGGCAGCTGGCCCTTGCGGCCCATGGCAAGCATGATGCGGCTCGTGGCGCCGTAGAAGGAGTTCATCGGGCCCATGGGTCCAAGCGTGGCGATGACGAGCATGGCCAGGTACAGAAGCATGTTGATGCCCTTGAGGCAGGCAAGCGCGGGAACCGGGCTCTTAACAAACTCATGCCAGTCGAGGATGGTGCCGAACGAGTAGATGCAGACCATGTAGAAGCCGCCGGCGGCCAGCAGAGCCAGGGAGATGATCTTGCCGAACTTGTTCCAGTTGAGGCCCTCGGCTGCTTCCTCAGCCTGCTGAGGAATGGTGTCGAAACCGGCGTAGAAGAACGGGGTCAGAACCAGGACCGACACGATGCCGGCGAACAGGCTGGTGCCCTCGGTAGCGGCCTTACCGCCGCCAGCGCCGGTGACCTGGGAGAACACGGGCATGGCGTTGTCCGGCGAGCCGGTGAACAGCGAGACGCCCATGGCGAGCAGCATGCCGCAGAGCAGAGCCTTGGTCAGGAAGGCCTGGAGCTTGGCGGCCGAGCTGGCACCGCGGAAGTTGAGGAAGATGACGTAGGCTGCGAAGCCGAGCGCGATCAGCGTCGGGAACAGGTAAACGTCGGCGCCCAGGATGGTGTAGAGCTTAACGGCGCGCAGCCACTCAAGACCGGGCAGGCTGCCGAACATCTCGGACACGAGGGTCGAAATGGCGATGGCCTCCCACGGGCACAGGATGCCGTTGCCCAGGGCCAAAAGCCAACCGGTGATGTAGCTCAGCGTACGGCCAAAGCTACGATCGACATACTCGACGATGCCGCCCGAGATGGGGATAGCAGCCGTGAGCTCACCGAAAACAGCTCCGACGGGCACGAGGAAGATTGCACCCAAGAGGAATGCGATCATAGCGGGAACGGGACCGCCGCCCACGACCATCCAGTCGCCGACCTGCAGAACCCAACCGGTACCGATGATGGCACCGAAACCGATGGTGAAGAAGTTCCAGAGCGAAAGCGTTTTCTTCATGCCGCCGTTATCCTCGACTGCAACTTCTGCGTTCTTGTCCGCCATTGTTCCCCTCCTTTCCTTTTTGACGCCCCTTGACGTCACCCCTTGCGCGGTCTGTTTTGCCGCGCTCTTTTATTTCGTGGCTTTAAGATACGGCCTTGGCGCAGCAGCTCCGCTTGTAGCTCGACCGAAGGCAGAACTGCAAAACGAGCGGCGCCGTTTTTGGGACGAACGGCACGGTTTGCCGCTCATTGTTGCCGCCCGTCCGACGGGCGTACGCTCATCGGACGCATATAGAGATGTTTTTGAGGCCGTGTGTTTTGCGCCTTTCGTACCGTTTACCGAGCTTTTGACGCGCGGACCCATTTGTTGCACATCTTTTTTGTAGGATGGACAGGTTATACATGAGACAAGGCGGTACGAATGGCATACGGATACAACGACGGTGATCAACGGCGACAAAGCGTTCGCCTTGCTGGCCGTACCACGCCGACGCCCGGAAGTGCCACAAGCAGCAATCCGCAACGTCCTCAAGAGCAACCCAGGCCTTCGTCTCGGCAGCAGTCAAGCAGAACACGGCAGAGCGGCCGTCTGAGCACGGGCACAAGCGCGCAGCAAGATAGCCGCTTTGGCGCGCGCACTCGACAGCGTCAGGCCGAGGTTCCGCAACTGCGCCGCAACGGCGCACGTCAGCCCGGCATCCATATCAACCGCTTCTTTTCGCATCCCCAAGGTGGACGCGACGGCAAGCCCTACCGCTCGACATCGCACGTGAATGCCCCCGCCCTGCCGGCTCGTCGACTTCGCCTCGCACTGTGCTCTATCCTCACCTTTCTGGTCTTTGTGCTTATGAGCTCCTGTATGTCCCACGGCTCGGCCGGTCTCGAGCCCACCGCCGAGGACAAGCTGCTCAAGGCCCCCGTCGCACCCGGTTATTCTTTCGCCTTTTCGACCCCACGCTCGCAATGGCAAGCCGGCACGATGCCCCATATCTATCAGATCGACCCCGCGTGGTCGGAGCTGCCTTACGCCGGCGGCACCATCCGCCAAAATGCCTGCGGCCCTACGTGCCTCACCATGGTCTACATCTTTAAGACGGGACGCACCGATATGACCCCCGTCGATATGTGCGCGCTTTCTGAGGCGGGCAATTACGCCCCCACCGGTGCAACCGAATGGTCGTTTATGACGAGCGGCGCGTGGCAGTTGGGACTTAACGGAACGGAGCTCCATAACGATCGCGACTCTATGACTCAGGCGCTGCGTTCGGGAGCGCCCGTCATCGCCGCCGTTCGGCCGGGCACCTTTACCAACGTGGGCCACTACATTGTGCTTTACGGTATTGACGACACCGACCAGATTGGCGTCTACGACCCCAACTCGGCCAGCCGCAGCGCCCGCCGCTGGGGCGTC
>URIK01000012.1 GCA_900547855.1 uncultured Collinsella sp.
GTACGCTTGAACTGAGAAGGGGGAGGCCTCGCGGCCTCCCCCTTTTTTGCGTTTACGGGCTCTTGTCTCACATAGTAGCTGTGTTTTATAACCCTCGTTTGTCGCATCTTCTGTGAACGGGCTACAATAACTTAGTCTGTGCGATATGGAGGTGAACATGGCTGAAGCTGGTATCGGCGTTGATATCGTCGAGATTTCCCGTATGAAATCAATACTTGAAAAGACGCCGTCGTTTGCTCGGCGTGTGTTTACCGAAGAAGAGCGTGCGTATTGTGATGCATCATCGCGCCCCGCTGCTCATTATGCCAGCCGCTTTGCTTCGCGCGAGGCGGTACTTAAAGCTCTCGGCACGGGTTTTAGTCAAGGCGTTGGTCGCAAGGATGTTTCGGTTACGCGTGATAAACTCGGCAAACCGAAAGCGCTGCTTTCGGGCCGTGCTCTCGAGATCGCTCAAGAGCTGGGTGTTGTTGAGGTCGCTCTTTCCATTACGCTTACAGGAGACTTAGCCGTTGCGAATGCCATCGCGATTACCGAAGATGCTCGGCCTAAGCCAAAAGAGGAAAAGGTGAGTACCAAGAAACGCGTAGCGCAGACATTTAAAGAGGCTCGCTCTGTTTTAGATGAGCTTGAGCAGTTGCAGAATTCAGCATTGACGGAGCACCTGGGCGATGCTTCGCAAGATACGCTAGGAGCATAGATGAAACCGGTTTTGAGTACCGAAGAAGTCGTTCGTCTCGAGGATATCATCGAACGCGAAGGGACTTCGAAGGCCGAGCTTATGGAGCTAGCGGGTGAGTTTGCCGCCAACGAGGTCTTGAAGCTCAATCCCGATCGGGTTCTCGTTCTGGTCGGTTTTGGTAATAATGGCGGCGACGGTTGGGTTGCCGCCGATATTCTGAGCCATAAGGGTGTGGACGTCGATATCGTTTCTCCGGTTGAGCCGGATGAGATTCCTGCTGCTCTGGCACGTCATGTTGCTCGTCGTACTGCCGGCCGCGATGTGCACGTTTGCGTCGGCCCCTCGCGTGACGAACTCGAGGTTTTGATCGATAAGGCCGATGTTGTTGTCGATGCCATTTTTGGTACCGGTTTCCACGGGAATCTGCGTGCGCCGTTCTCCATCTGGATTCCTACGGTCAATGAATGCGCCGATTGTGTCGTATCCATTGATGTCCCCTCGGGCCTGAATGCCGAGACGGGCGTTGTTGATGACGACTGCATTCGTGCCGAGCATACGGTGACGATGATTGCGCCCAAGATTGGTCTGTATAGCGCTGATGGTCCTGAGTATGCTGGCGATTTGATCTGCGGCAATCTTTACGACCGTCTTGACGAGGTCATCGATGATGTCGAACACGCCGCCGAGATTGTCGAGCCCGGTGACTTAGTCGATTACTTTGCTCCACTTCCTACGAATATCGATAAGTATTCCCGTGGCTCTGTGCTTATTGTCGCCGGATCTGCGCAATATCCTGGTGCTGCCATTATGGCGGCCAAGTCTGCAGCTCGCGCGGGTGCTGGTTACGTGGCAGTCGCGGCTCCTGACGCCTGCGCCAATCTTATTCGCATGGCACTTCCTTCGATTCCCGTCTTTGCTATTCCGTCTGATTCCCGCGGCTCCTTTGGCGCCGCTGCGCGCATGACGGTGTGCGAGATTGCAAAGAAGTACAGCTGCGTACTGTGCGGTCCCGGTATGACGACGTCTGCCGGCGCTATGCAGGTGGTTTCGGGCTTGCTCGAGCTTGATGTACCGCTTATTTTGGATGCCGATGCACTCAACTGCCTTGCTAAGATTGCCATTGACGGTATTGATAGTAACCCCGAGATGTATCGTCGCGAGCAGCCGTTGGTTATGACGCCGCACTATCGTGAGCTTTCGCGTCTGGTTGCCGGTGACGAGGTGAACGACCTTGGTACCGCGATTGCAGCCGCGCAGAAGGTTGTCTGGGCTGCAGGCTCCGACAATCTGGTGGTCATTGCCAAGGGGCCGACGACGGCTATCTGTGGCGTTGAGCGTGTGCTGCTGCCACTTTCGGGTCCGGCTTCTCTGGCAACTGCCGGTTCGGGTGATGTTCTCGCGGGTATTTTGGCCGGCACGCTTGCCACCATGCGCGACGAGATGGATCGTTGGGAGTTGCTGTATTCGTACGCCGTCGCACTTCACAGCTACGCCGGTTTTGCCGCGGCGACGGAGTATGGTGAGAAGAGCGTTATCGCTACCGATCTTATCGACTTGATCGGTCCTGCCATGGAACTGGCGGCAAAGGATGCGCTCGAAGATCTGGGAATCATGGACGAAGGGTCGGATGACTAATCATGAATAAAGCCGATTTGACGCGCTGGTCCTGGGTCGAGATCGACCGCGGGGCGCTCCGTCGCAACACGAGGGCCTATAAGAACTTGCTGAATCCACGTCAGCGCCTGTGCTGCGTGGTCAAGGCCGATGCTTATGGTCATGGAGCTGTTGAGTGCGCCAAGATCATGTATTCGGTCGGTGCCGACATGTTTGCCGTGGCGACGGTTAACGAGGGCGTTGAGCTCCGACAGGGCGGGATTACGAAACCCATCCTCATCCTAAGCGAGCCGCCTATCGAGGCCATTCCGACGTTGCTCGAGTTTGATATCATGCCCTCGGTCTATACGTCTGACTTTGCTCTTGCGTATGGCGAATGTGCCGTCGCGGCGGGCAAAGTGGGCAAGTATCATCTCGCCATCGAGACGGGCATGAATCGTATCGGCGTTCACTACACGCAGGTGCTCGACTTTGTCCGCGGTATAAATTTCCATCGCGGTATTCAGTGCGACGGCGTATTTACGCACTTCGCCACGGCCGATGAACCTTCGGGCTGGGACTACAAGCTGCAGTGTCAGCGCTTTACCGAGGCCGTTCAGGCCATTAAGGATGCGGGTTTTGAGTGCGGTATCGTGCACTGCGCCAACACGCCGTCCTCGATGCTCGACCCCTCGATGCATTTTGATATGATCCGCGCCGGCGTTGGCTTGTATGGCATGCAGCCGTGCGAGCTGAGTGGCCGCGTGATGCAGCTTGATCCCGTTATGAGCGTCCATGCGCGTGTGACGCGCGTGGCACACCCTGCGATGGGTGAGGGCGTGGGCTACGGTTTTACCTACCGCGTACCGCGTACGCGCGTTCAGATCTGCACGCTGCCGATCGGTTATGCCGATGGCCTATCGCGTACGCTTTCCAATCGTATGGATGTGCTGTATCGCGGCGAGCGCGTGCATCAGGTTGGCAATATCTGCATGGACCAGTTTATGGTCGCCATTCAGTCCAACCCGGCACACGAGATTCCCGAGGCCGAGTATGGTGACGAGATGATCATTGTCGGCCGCGATGGCGATGCCGAGATCACTATGGACGAGATGGCCCGACTGCGCGGAACGATTAACTACGAGGTCGCCTGCGGCTTTGGCATGCGTCTCGACAAGGTCTACGTGTAGGAGCCGCTATGGGCGTCATGCACATCCCCGGCCATACCCATCAGGCACCACGTGAGGTCGCACTCGAGGAAATTGAGGCCGTTCTGGGCGATTGTCACCTCTGCCAGCTCTACCAGTCGCGTCACAATATCGTGTTTGGCGTGGGAAACCCCCGCGCTCGCGTGATGTTTATTGGTGAGGCGCCGGGCCGCAATGAGGATTTGCAGGGCGAGCCTTTTGTGGGGGCGGCAGGCGAGGACCTCAACGGCATTTTGTCGCTGGCGGGGCTCAAACGCGAAGACGTCTACATTGCCAACGTGCTTAAGTGCCGCCCGCCGGGAAACCGCAATCCGCGTCCCGAGGAAGTGCTGGCTTGCTCGCCGTTTTTGCGTGAGCAGATTCGAAGCATCTGGCCTGATATTATCGTGACGCTCGGCAACCCCGCGACGCACTTTGTGCTTAAGACCGAGATTGGCATTACTAAGCTGCGCGGCAGGTTCCACCAGATGGGGCATTTTGTAGTAATGCCCACTTTTCATCCGGCAGCAGCGCTGCGCAATCCGGCGTGGCAGGAGCTGCTGGAGGAAGACTTTAAGATGCTGGGCGATTATCTGGAGCGACATCCCGCACCAGAGGACGCCTCGGAATAATAAGGAGCATATATGTCCCTGGAGCGCCTGGGGGTAGGTACTTACAAAACGACTTGCGCTGCCGATACGGAGTACTTTGGCGAGCTAATTGCACCGTGCCTTGAGGACGGCGATGTGCTTATCCTGACCGGTGGCCTGGGAGTGGGCAAAACTCACTTTACCAAGGGCGTCTCGCGCGGGCTGGGCGATGGGCATATGGTTACGAGTCCTACGTTTGCGCTCATGGCCGTTCACGATCAAGGTCGTATTCCGCTGTTTCACTTTGATCTATACCGCCTGGAGCATGCCTACGAGCTCGAGGATACGGGCATTTTCGATGTGCTGGGCTATGAGGGTGCTTGCCTGCTGGAATGGGGCGAACAATTCCAGGACGAGCTGACGGATGAGTATCTTTCGGTGACGCTCAAGCGTGATGAGGGCGACAGCGATGTGCGAACGATAACGCTTGAGGCGCACGGTGACCGCGCAATGGAGCTTTCCCATTTGATTGATAAGGCTGTACAAGATGAGCTTGCATAACGACAACGCGCTGGTGGTGGCGCTCGATACCTCGACCGACATGCTTGCCTGCGCGGCAAGCTGGATTGATGGGCAGACGGGCGAGACGAAGCTCGTGAGTGGCGACCACATGTGTCGCCGTCACGCCAACGTTGAGCTCGTGAATACCGTTGATGGCGTGCTGGCTCAAGCCGGTCTGGATCGCAGCGATGTTGGTTGCTATGTGGTCGGTCGCGGCCCGGGGTCCTTTACGGGTGTGCGCATCGGCATCTCCACTGCCAAGGGCCTCGCGCGTGGTGCCAATGTTCCGCTGCTGGGCGTGTCGACGCTCGACGCTTGCGCTTGGACGGCGTGGAAGGCTGGCGTGCGCGGCAAGCTTGGTATCTTGGCCGATGCTATGCGCGGTGAGGTATATCCGGCGCTGTATATGCTGGTCGATGAGGGTCCCGAGCGTCAATTTGAGCGCGAACACGTGGTCAAGGCCGCCGTGGCGCTCGATGAGTGGCGCCGAGCAGCGGACTGGGACCAGGTTCAGCTGACCGGTGACGGTCTCGTGCGCTATGGCAAGCTGCTGGGTGAGGACGAGACCGCCCGCTGCGTGGAGCGCGACCTGTGGTGGCCTTCGGGCGAGGGCTTGCTGCTCGCGCACGCTGCGGGTGACGGCGATCCGGCCCGCGTCCTGCCGATTTACACGCGCCTTTCGGATGCCGAGGAAAACGAGCGCAAGCGTCTTGGTCTTGCCGAGAGTGCGCAGAGCGGAATTACGGGCGTTGCCGATGAGCTCGCCGGTCGTCATCTGCAGTTCCGTCCCATGGGCGCGGCGGATGCCGAGGGCGCGAGCGCGCTGGAGGCTGCCTGCTTTGAAGGTGCCGGACACAAGGCGTGGACGCCGGGCATGTTCCTGTCCGAACTGGGCGAGGACGTCGCTGCGCCGCGTAGTTGGTGGGTGGCACACGACGACGGCAAGCTGCTGGGCCTTGCCGGCGGTATGGTCGTGGACGGTGATGTGCAGATTCTGGATGTCGCCGTCGACCCGGCACATCGCCGTGAGGGCATTGCCCGCAAGCTGCTGTCGCATGTGAGCTATGATGCCCAGATGCTCGGCTGCACCACGGCTTCGCTCGAGGTCGAGGACGGCAACGAGGGAGCGATCGCGCTTTATAACGCTCTGGGCTTTACCGAGGCAGGACGGCGCCGCGGCTACTATGGTGCCGGCAAGGATGCCATCGTCATGACGGCGCCGCTGCCCTTGGTGCTCCCGGTCGACAACGCTTCGCCCGAGCCGACGGCGGCTGAGCAGCGTGTATGGCCGCTGCCTGCGCCCGAGCGAACCGTTGAGGAGCGCGCTGAAATTGAGCGCCGTCGCCTAGTGCTCGCTATCGAGAGTTCCTGCGACGAGACGGCCGTGGCGATTATCGATGCGGATGGCAATATGCTGGCCAACCAGGTGTCGACACAGATTGATTTTCACGCCCGCTTTGGCGGCGTGGTGCCCGAGATCGCCTCGCGCAAGCACGTTGAGGTGATTGTGAGTGTCGTAGATGCGGCGCTCGAGGATGCCGCGGCATCGCTTGGCCTTGAGGGTGGGGCGATTGCGCCAAGTGAGCTTGCCGCCGTGGGCGTGACGCAAGGTCCGGGCCTGGTGGGTGCCCTGGTGGTGGGTGTCGCCTTTGCCAAGGGCTTTGCGTATGCTGCCGGCAAGCCGCTCGTGTGCGTCAATCATCTGGAGGGCCACTTGTTCGCCAACCTGTTGGCGCAGCCCGACCTCAAGCCTCCGTTTATCTTTACGCTTGTCTCGGGCGGGCACACCATGCTCGTGCACGTAAAGGCATGGGGCGACTACGAGGTGCTCGGAGAGACGCTCGACGATGCCGTGGGTGAGGCCTTCGACAAGGTAGCCAAGGCGTTGGGTTTGGGCTATCCCGGTGGCCCCATCATCTCCAAGCTGGCCGAGACAGGCAATCCCCGCGCGATCGATTTTCCCCGCGCGCTTAACAGCAGGGGAGACTATCGTTTCTCGCTTTCGGGCCTCAAGACGGCGGTGACGCTCTACATCGAGCAAGAGACCAAGGCCGGGCGCACGATTCACCTGCCCGATCTGGCGGCTTCGTTTGAGGCAGCTGTCTTTAACGTGCAGTACAAGAAGGCCAAAAACGCATTGCACGCTACCGGATGCAAGGAATACTGCATCGGCGGCGGCGTCTCGGCCAACCCGCATCTGCGCGAGATGATGATCAAGAAGCTTGGGCGTCAGGGGATTCGCGTAACGGTGCCGCCCTTGTCTGCCTGTACCGATAACGCAGCCATGATCGCGGAGGTCGCTCGCCGTAAATTCGACCGAGGTGAAATCTCGCCGTTCGACGTCGACGCCGATCCAAACATGACGCTGTAGCTGGTACGGCGCGGTCCCCGGACGGAGGGGCCGGATATAAGGTTTCCTGCTCTACAGTCCTGCGCAAGACGAAGGCCACATTAAGTGGCCTTCTTTGCGTGCGGAACTCGCGATGAACTTCGTGCCCCGCCGTCCGGGAGGACGCCTCTTTATTGATGGGAGGCCTGATAGGTCGATGGTTCCGTGCCCGGATGCGTCCAAAGTGGGACGGGCTTTCCGGATGGACAGGCTTTCGAAAAATGCGTCCCGGAATTTGCCTTTGGAATGGGACGTAGTTTCCCGTTGAGGTGCTTTGCGGAAAGTGCATCCCACTCTGGGCGGTCGAAGTGGGACACACTTTCCCAAAGGCGCTCCAACGGGAAATTGCGTCCCATTATTCGGTCAAGAAACGGGATGCATTTTCCCAATGAGAGCAAAACCGGAAAATGCATCCCACAATCAGCCCTCAAAGTGGGACGCCGTTTCCCGATGAGGCACTCGACGGAAAATACATCCCAGAAATGGCCTTTGAGCTGGGATAAGATTTCCGCGGCATCTCGGATTCTCAAAAATGAGACACGCCGTTGGCGAAAATGAGACACGTGATATCGGGCATCGGATGTATCATTTGCAAAAATGAGTCCACTCCACTCGAATAAAGCGAGGTCCCTCATGTACGTTCCACACCCCCGTATCCGTAGGCTGTCGAAAATCCCGCTTGTTGGGACGGCGGCGCTTGCTGCGTTGATCGCCACGAGCGTCGCCTGCTTCACGGCCACGCCCCAGGTTGCCCAGGCGGCAGACGCGCCCGCAATCACCGATATGACCGAGCAGGATTATCAAGCCCTGGGTCTGGGCACGAGCGAGGGCATTCCGGCCGATACCGTTGGCCCCTATTCCACTGATACCCCCACGACGTTTGCCACGCGCAGCGAGGTCTATATGGCAGCTAACGGTAGCCATGGCAATCGCTACACTCTGCGCGACAAGCTCGAGAACGTCGAGCGCGGTGACATTGGCGGCAGCAGCAAACTCACCGATGGCTATGGAAGTGTGTGGGGCGCCGCAAAGTTCTGGCAAAACGTCAACAACTTCGATACGAACAGCGATCTCTACAAGCATAGCGACTACGGTGGCGGCACCTGGTCGTACCTAAGCAACAATGAGTCCTCAACAGTACTCGCCAACGACAACAACGGTTTCTCGGGCATTCACGCCACGAGTGTTGAGTTCTGCAGCGACGCCAGCACGGGCAAAAAGAGCCGCGTTGCCGAGCTCCGTGCCTACGGCGACAGTTCCTCCACGACGATTGACGGCAAGTCATACGCCGGAAAGGTTGAGCTGGTCCTCTACTCGTTTAGCAACGGGCGTACGCGCACTCTCGACACACACCTGCCGGTGACGGTCAACACTAATATGATGTACGAAGGCCGTTTTAAGTACCTGGATGCCGGTTACCTGCAAGAGCACGACGCCGTCTTTGATGTCGAGGCGGGCGATGTCGATGGCGACGGCGTCGACGAGCTTTTTGTCTACGCGGGCTGCTATGTCGACGAGAACGGCGTGCGCAAGGCTGTAGTCGACATGTATGACTTGGAGGGCGGCAACTGGAAGCAAAGCGTCGTCAAGATCGATGCCGGTAACGCCGCGGACTACACCACGCACAACAAGGGCGGGAACGACTCCTGGACGCAGCTTCAGTCAGCTCCTGTCGTTTCGCTAGCGGCCGGCGACCTCGATCGCGATTTTTGCGATGACCTCGCCATCGTGGTCTCGGCACCCTACGGCAAGAAGAATATTGATAAGTCGACGCATTGCGAGCTGTTTTCGTGGGATGTATCCAAGGGTGCGCTCGTCCATGTCGATGCTCTGGGCGACGCGGGCGCAATCTCCCTCTCCGCGAACGGCAAGACCATGGTCGCTGCGAATGCGACGTTCGGCACGTTTGCCGCCTACGATGAAGAAGGAAAGAAGACGGGTGAAACCGTCACGGGCCTTATTCTTGCGGGCTATGACTGGCAACGCAGCGCTTTTGATTACGGCGCTTCTGACGGCAGCAAGGGGCTGTACGGCGCGCTGTACCGCTACGCGTATTTTGACTCGGAGTCTGGCGAGTTCAAGCTTTCCGATTGTAAGGAATACAGAGACGGGCTCCTCGCCTCCTATGGGCTGATGCATGTGCCCAACAGCGCATGGAAGGATAGCGCTCAGGATAAGCGCTATCCGTGCACCTTGGCGCCTATTGCCCTTGCCACTGCCAACCTTGACGGCCTGTCCGAGCAGCTGGCGGTTGACGAGGTGCTCGTGGGCGGCGATGTGTTCCGCGACTTTGCCTGCAACACGGCACAGAGCGGGGCTCAGGGCTTGGGGTCCATGGTCGGAACCATGAGCATGAGCGGTCAGCAATACAACAGCAGCAACAAGCATGACCACAAGGGTATAGAACAGGTGTGGATCAGCGACGTCAAGGCGGGCAGCGTCTCGGGTTCGGACCGCTATAACGAGAGCTTTATCGCCGTGGTGGGCAAGCACCGCGACGAGGACCTGCGCAAGAACGATGACTACTATTGGATGACCGCCTCGCATTTTTCGCTCGACGAGAACGGAAAGGTGCGCCGCGGCGAGGAGCAGGTGATTAGCGAGAGCAACCGTCGCGGCACTACCTACGGCACATTTATCTCGCTCGCGCTGCCCGATGTCGACAACGACAGCGTCAAGATCACGTACAAGGACCGCTACAAGGTCTATACCAACCCGCGCGTGCTTGCCGTGCTGCAGGATGCGCCCTATGTTGAGGATCTGGAGCAGGCATACGGCTATCTGGTGTTGGGCGGCACGTCATACGGAGAGGAAAAGGGCACGGGGACATCCCAGGGCTATACCATTGGCGCCGAGTTGGGCGTTGCCGTCGAGGTGCAGACCGGTCCGCCCCTGGTCGCGATGAATGCTTCAGTCGATTTTGCCGCCGAGGGATGCTATGACTACCGGAGCGAGCGCACGGTCAGCGCAAGCGTAAGCTATGAGTCGCATGCCGGCGAGGGTGACAAGGCCGTGCTCTACACGATTCCGATGGTCTATTACGAGTATGAGATCGAAAATGAGGAAACTGGTGGCAAGGGCGTGATGGCGGCGCCCGTGTCGCTCGGCGCGCAGACCTCGGTTGTTAATGTCGAGGCCTATGACCGCATTGCCAAACAGCACAATATGACGCCGCTCAGCTACTTTTTGACCAACCGGTCGGGAGAACCCGGAACCTATCAAACGACGCTCAACGGCGAGACTCCCGTTGGGGATTCCTTTGGCCTGGGCAAGCCTGGCGTAACGCGCGCCTACACGCACGATGGGTTTAACGGCGCCGCCGCGCAGTCGGGGGCGAGCATTGAGCAGACCATCGAAGTCGAGGAGGGCAAGGAGCAGGAGCTCGAGCTCGGCTTGACGCTGAACGGCAGCGTTGTCATGGGCGCGAAGCTCGCAAAGCACGAGTTGTTTGGCGGCCTGTGCTTTGGTGCCAACGCCGGCTTTACTACGGGTAACTCCTCGAGTGAATCGACCGAATACGGCGGCACCGTCGACAACCTGCCCGAGGCCGCGCAGGGCAAGTACGGTTTTGTGTGGCGTCTGGGCGTCAACGCGGTGGATGTCGACAAGTTCGAGGCAGACTCGGGCGACAAGCTCGGCACCAAGGACACCGACCAGTTCTGGATCGTGGGCTATGACGTTAAGGACGTCGAGATGCCCGACGCGCCGGCCGTGACGGGCTTTACGGCAAACGCTGTCGATTCGACCAGCGTTACGTTTAGCTGGGACGATGTACTCGCAAACAAGAGTGGCTTTAGCTACGGCGTGGGCATGCTGCAGAGCAATGCGGCGGATGCGGTCGTCAATAGCTGGAAGATTGCCGACAACACGCAGACCTCGCTCAAGTGGGATGGGCTGCAGCCCAATACGGAGTATCGATTCGCCATCGCCGCCGTTAAGAATGGATCCACGACCGAAACAGGTATTCGCTCGGCAATCATCACGGTCAAGACCATGCCCGATGGCATGACGATGACCGTGAGCGGACCTGCGGCGGATGCTGCGGAGGGGTCGGATCTTGGATACGACTCTTCGGTTGAGCGCGCGGCGGGAAGCCACCTGACGCTCTCGGCGATTGGCCATGTGAAGCAACTCGGTGCCGACGATAGCGAAACAGGGCTGGCACCGACCTATATGTGGTACCGCAAGGGCCGCGGCGAGACAGAGTTTAAGCTCGTGGGTGCCGATGGCAACCTCGCGGCTGGAACGGCCTCAAAGCTCGAGATTGACCTGACCGCAGACGATGACGGTGCGCAGTATTACTGCCACGTGGGATACTACGACGTGGGCCTCGACACCGGCACGACGCTCGTGAATATCGAGGCCGAGGAGACGGCGCTCACAACGGTGAACGCCACCCCGATCCGCACGCGCCGCCTGTTCTCACAGGCAAGTGCGGGCGCCAAGAAGTTCCTGGACCATACGCTGGTAAACACCGCCGGCCCAACCGATTCCGAAGGCTCAAAGGACCCCGAGACTCCTGAGACCCCGACGAACCCGGACAAGCCCAAGTCCGACAACGGAGCTAAGACCGACACCAAGGTCAAGACTACGACCACAGCGAAGAACCTCGCAAACACCGGTGACCAAACATTCGCCCTAGTCGCCACCGCAGCAGCAGCGGGAGCAACGCTCGTAGTGATAGCCCTCATCATGCTGATCAAGCGCCGCAAGACCCACTAGTAGCCAGTCGAACATATCGACAACCCAAAAACCCGGGTAGCCAAAAACAGGCCACCCGGGTTTTCTGTTGAGTGGAGACTCCGCAAGCGGAAACTGCATCCCACAATTAGCGCCCGGAACGGGACACATTTTCCGTCAAGCCCTCATCCGGAAAATCCATCCCAGTTTGAGCGCCCAGACCGGGACGCACTTTCCCAACGAGCCTCAACCGGAAAATACATCCCGGAATCCAGCTGAATAGTGGGACACACTTTCCCAATCGGGTCCCAAGCGGAAACTGCATCCCACTCCGGACGTGAATCTGGGACATGCTTTCCGGATGCAAAAAAGGCCACAAGACGTGGCCTTCGACTTATATATGTTCAGCAGATGCCCCCATGACAAGCCGCGCTTCAACACCGAGGCGTCTGCCCGGCGACGCGGAACGTAAGGTTCACCGCGAGTTCCGCACGAGCCGGAGAGCACTTAATGTGCTCTCCGTGCGAGCAGGACTGTCCGAGCAGGGAACCTTACGTTCCGCGCCGCCGGGCAGACGAACCAGTTAAGACGTGTCGCTACTTGATCTTGGTTGTTCCCGGCGCCAGGTTGGGGTCGGTTTCGTTGGCCTCGGTCTGGAAGTGCTCGGTGTACACGTTCTTGCTGTCGCGGAACATCTCGTAGTACTGCATCTTGGCGTAATCCTCGCGTGCCTTGGTGGCAGCCGCTGCCTCGGCGTCGTCGCCGGTGACGTTGGAGGAGAGCGCCCAACGCAGGCTGGCGTCCTCGTAGCCCACGGAGTTGATGGCGGGCAACGACTCGCGAAGCGTCATGTGCGCTTTCTGGTAGTCGGAAAGCGGGGCGCCGATCAGCTGCATAAGCTGCGTGGACAGGTAGTTGGTGGACAGGTCGTCGACCTCGCTCGTCTGGTCGCAGCCGGCAACGTCGTAGTTGGCCCAGATGATGTAGTCGGTCTGCCACAGGCGCTCCTGATGCGTGGCGTCGTCCTCGCCGGTAAACCACTTGTCGTTGAACTTGGACGGGAAGAACGGCTGGTGGTCGCCCCAGAACACCACGACCACCTTACGGTCGAGCTTGCTCAGGGCGTTGAGGAAGTAGCGAAGCGCCTGGTCGGACTGCTCGATGCACGAGACATACTCGTCGACATCGGAGAGCGTGCCGTCCTCGACGGTCTTGGCGTCCAGGTCGGTCGTGTCGATATTCAGGTGCATCTGCTTGTCGACCGGCAGCAGACCCGTGTCGTAGCCCGAGTGGTTTTGCATGGTCACGTCGAAGATAAACTGCGGATCGGCGTTCTGGTCGAGCAGCTCAAGAATCTTGTCGTAGGTAGCCTGGTCGGTCACCATGCCGCGCAGGGTATCGGCGCCCTGGAAATCGTTGATGGACAGGAACTGGTCAAAACCAAAGTCCTTGTAGACGTTCTCGCGGTTCCAGTTGGTGGCGTGGTTGGGGTGCATAGCCGTGGTGGAATATCCGAGCGACTTGAACTGCTCTGCCAGGTTCCCGGTCGTTTCCATGTTGTAGATGGTGTAGGGGTACACGCCCGAGCCCAGGTTGGCCATGGAGTTGCCGGTCATAAACTCAAACTCGGTATTGGCGGTGCCACCGCCGTAGGCACTCACGTAGAGCTTACCGCGGCTGAGGCAGTTGGACAGGTTCTTAAAGTACTGCGGGCCCTCGTAGCCGGCGCGCATGTTCTGATAGATCGACAGATCCGAGAAGGTCTCGTTCATGATGGCGATGACCGTGGGCTTCTCGCTGTCGAACTGCTCCTTTGCGGCGGTGCGCTCGTCACTCTTGGCTGCGTCGGACTTGTCGTAGGCCTTGGCGTACTTTTTGAGCGTGGCCTTGGCATCGTCGACGGAGTAGTCGGCGGGTTTGGGCGGCTTGATGGACTGCGCCGCACTAATAAAGGCGGGCAGGTAGCCCTCGCGCCAGTAGCTCTCGAGCGGGCGCCAGGTGTATACGGTGATGCCGAGGGTGTTGTAGTAGTCGATGAGCGTGACATGCGCGGTTACGCCGCCCAGGCACAGCACTGCCACGAGCAGGTTGGTGAGCAGCATGCGCTTGGCGTTGGCGGCACCCTTCTGACGGTTCGGTGCCACCAGGCCGGCGTACTCGCACAGCAGCATGGCGATGGCGGTAAAGCCCATGGACAGCACGCAGAACAGCGAGATGGAGAAGGTGTAGCCGGTGCCGGCGACCGCGGCGGCGGTGGAGATGGCCGAAAGGTCGCCCGGCTGGATGGGCATGGATTTAAACGTGATGACGAAGAACTCGGCAATGCCCAGGACAAAGAGGGCAAAGGCCAGGACCGCGGGAGCTGCGCCGTGGCGCTGGAACAGGAAGAACAAGCCGATCATGAGCACGGTGATGATGGCCCACTCGAGCAGGATGCACAGGGGGTAGACCCAGGTAAAGTCGTGGTTGGACGAGACCTCCATGCCCAGCAGCGCAAAGACGCCGGCGAGCAGCAGGCACAGGACGGCGGCGACGAGTGGTTTGCCCACAAAGGCGCCGCGCAGGCGGGCGAGCTTGCCGGTGGGGGCGGGGGCGTCGGGCTTGGCGAACGCAAAGACGCGCGGGGCGATGCGATCGCGGGCGATGCTGGCCCAGGCGCAGCCGGTGAGGATGGCGTTGGTCAGGATGAGCATCACAAAGGCGAGCGGCTCGTTTTGTGCGACGAGGCCAATAGCGCCCCAGACGGTCAAAAAGAGCTGGAACAGGCCAAAGGCGATGCTCCAGGCGAAGGCGCCCTTGGTGACGGTGCCCGACTGAGCGCGAATGGCCTTGGCCTCGCGCAAGACAAGGTAGACGGTCGCCGCAAGACCGACGAGCGAGATGGCGGCAGCGAACATGCTGAGACTCCTCACAAACTAAAACCTACGAAAGCGGGGGTTTACCCGATTGTTACCAAGATATGCGCTGCAATTGGTGCCTGCGCACAACAACCAGCCATATTAACGCGCACGTGTGGCGGTGTGACGCAATGTAGTGGCGACCTGCGCGATAATGGACGGGAATTACACGGAAACGTAAAGGCTTCTTAAAGAAATGGCGAGGGTAGGGCGATGAGCGAGCGGGTTTGCAAGGCGGACATGGGCGGCGACGGAGCTGCGGTCGTGGATACATACGGCTATCCGGTCGAGACTACGGGCAATGCGGTACTGGACATCTTGGAGCACCGCTCGTCTACGCGTGCCTTCGCGCGTGATGACGACGACCGTCCCGTGGCGGTGACCGACGAGCAGCGGGCGGCGATTCTGCATGCGGCGAGCCGTGCGCCGTCGGCAGGCGCCATGATGATGTATTCCATCGTGAGCATTCGCGAGCAGGCTACGCTGGACCGTCTGGCCGACCTGTGCGACCATCAGCCCATGATCGCCAAGGCGCCCTGGGCACTTATATTTGTGGTCGATTATGCCAAGTGGATCGATCTGTTTGAGCACGTGGGCTGCTTTGAGCCCGAGTTTGTCGAGCACACGGGCAAGGCGCCCCGCCGCGCGCCGGGTTTGGGCGACTTTGCCATCGCGGCCCAGGACGCCGTGATCGCCGCGCAAAACGCCGTGGTTGCCGCCGAGGCCCTGGGGCTGGGGAGCTGCTACATTGGCGACATCGTCGAGAATGCCGAGGAAGTTGCCGAGCTGCTCGATCTGCCGCCCCATACCATGCCGTTGTCGATGCTCATCATCGGCACGCCTCGTAAGGAGCGCCCGGCCATTGCGCATCCCGTGGTGAACCTGGTGCACGAGGAGCGCTACCGCCGCGCCGATGCTGCGACTATGGACGCGCAGGTGGCCGAGATGGACGCGATGTTCCGTCCGCATGCCCGTGAGGTGGGGGAGCGCGTCGTGGACATCTATACCCGCAAGCACACCAGTCCCTTTATGGCCGAGATGAGCCGCTCCATGGAGTGGTGGTTCAAAAACTGGCTCGGAAAATGACGAATGTGACAAGGGGACAGTCCCTTTGTCACATTCCATATCGCCGCGGTGGCCTAAAGGTCGTATAAATGTTTATCTAGCTGGGAAGACAGTGTCATTTAAACATGGGCCGATTACCTATAATTCCTTCGAACATTAAAGTTGGGAGGAAACCGGCTTATGGAACAAAAGGCCAAGGAGGCAGCCTCGCACGCTGCGATTCCTGTGAGCATCTCGGCGATGCTCGTCACGCTGGGCGTGGTGTACGGCGATATCGGCACCAGCCCTATGTATGTAACCAAGGCGCTCGTTGCCGGCAACGGCGGCATCGGAAGCGTCACGGAGGAGTTCGTGCTCGGCGCGCTCTCCCTTGTCGTGTGGACGGTCACGCTGCTGACCACCATCAAGTATGTGCTCATCTCGCTGCGCGCCGATAACCATGGTGAGGGCGGCATCTTTGCCCTGTACAGCCTGGTCAAGCGCTGCGGCAAGTGGCTTATCATCCCCGCCATGCTGGGTGGCGCCGCGCTGCTTGCCGACGGCATCCTGACGCCGGCCGTTACCGTTACCACGGCCATCGAGGGCCTGCGCACCATCCCGGCGGTCCATGCCGTGCTGGGCGATGACCAGGGCCGCGTCGTCGCCATTACGCTCGCCATCATCATCGCGCTCTTCTTGGTACAGCGCATCGGTACGGCCAAGATTGGTCACGCCTTTGGTCCCATCATGACGCTGTGGTTTCTGTTCCTGGGCGGCACGGGTCTGTTCTTTGTCTTCCAGCACCCCGCCGTGCTGCTGTGCCTCAACCCGGTGCGCGGCATCGCCTTTTTGCTAAGCCCCAACAACCACGCGGGCATCATGATTCTGGGCAGCTGCTTCCTCGCCACTACCGGTGCCGAGGCGCTCTACTCCGACATGGGCCACGTCGGCCGCGGCAACATCTACGCCACCTGGCCGTTCGTTAAGTGCTGCCTGCTGCTTTCCTATATGGGCCAGGGTGCTTGGCTTATGAACAACGCTGCCAACCCCGAGCTCATGGGCATTGCCGACCTCAACCCGTTCTACCAGATGCTCGCCCCGGGCCTGCGCCCGTTTGCCGTCGGCCTTTCCACCGTCGCGGCCATCATTGCCTCGCAGGCGCTCATCACCGGCGCATTCTCGCTGGTGTCCGAGGCCAGTCGCCTGGACCTCATGCCGCACATGCAGGTCTTCTATCCTGCCGAGACCAAGGGCCAGCTCTACATCCCCATGGTCAACAACGTCATGCTTGTCGGCTGCGTCATCGTGGTGCTGCTGTTCCAGAACTCGGCGCATATGGAAGCCGCCTACGGCCTTGCCATTACGCTGACTATGATGTGCACCACGCTGCTGCTCTTCTTCTACCTGCACGAGGAGCGCAAGCTCAAGGTTGCTCCGTGGATCTTCGCGGCCTTCTTCCTTTTGCTCGAAGGCTTCTTCTTCGTGAGCTCGCTCACCAAGTTCTTCCACGGCGGCTACTTCACCATCCTCATGGCTGCACTCATCATGGGCATTATGGTGTGCTGGTACAACGGCACGGCGGTCGAGCAGCGCCAGTTTACGCTGCTGCCGCTGCGTAGCTACCTGCCGCAGCTCAAGCGCCTGCGCGACGACGACCGTTACGAGCGCATGAGCGACAACGTCGTGTACCTGACCAAGGACACCCATACCGACTACATCGACCGCGATATCGTCTACTCGATCTTGGACAAGCATCCCAAGCGTGCCCACGCCTGGTGGTTTGTGAACGTCGAGACCATGGACGAACCGCACACCTTTGCCTATTCGGTCGAGACGTTCGGCACCGACTACGTGTTCCGCGTGCATCTGTACCTGGGCTACAAGATCAACCAGCGCGTCAATGCCTACCTGCGTCAGGTTGTTCAGGACCTGGCTGCCACCGGCGAGCTGCCGCCGCAGACGCATGACTACTCGGTCTACAAGGATCCGGGTAACATCGGTACGTTCAAGTTCGTCCTGATTCGTAAGCTTCTGGCGCCCGAGAGCGACGTGGAGCCCAGCGAGCGCACGGCCATCACGCTCAAGTACATCATCCGCCGCGCCGCCGGCACGCCCGCACGTTGGTACGGCCTGGAGAACTCCAACGTGAGCTTTGAGTACGTGCCGCTGTTCACCAAGTTCAAGGCCGTGAATAAGATGCAGCGCCTGGCTCCCAACGAGCGGCCGTAGTCGACACTCGAGATTTGTCTACGAACGGGCGGGCTTGTAATGACGGGGATTGAGTCCTGGGAGGAAACCATGGATGCAAAGGTGCTTGACGGTTGCGATCTTGCTGCCGAGCTGGTGCGTGAGGCGCGCGTCGACGCCGCCGAAGATCGGTTCTTTACGAATCGTGCCAACATGGACATGGCCGATCGTGTGATTTCGGTCGTGGTGACGGTGTTTGCCGTGGCGTGCGTTTGCGCGCTGCTCGCGCACGTGCTGTTTGTCTAACGATCGCAGGCTGCAAAGGCTATACACTTGGAACCACCACAAGGGGAAACCACCAAAAAGGTGCCTGTCCCCTTTGTGGTGGTTTTTGTTTTTGAGAGAGGGGCGGGGCGCTGATGGACGTCCGTACGGACGGCGATATTGCCGATAGCTTTTGGTGGCGGCGCACAACGCTGACGCGCCGCACTCCTCTGTATGACGCCTGCGTATCGGTGGGGCTGCTGGTCGCGGCGACGATTGTGGGCGCGCTGCTCGACCATCCGGGTCTCGCGCCGAGCATCATGATCGTCTATGTGTTCGCCGTTCAGCTGTGCGCATTCTTTACCTGGAGTCGCCTGTATTGCTTGCTGAGCTCGGCTGCCGCCGTGGCGCTCTACAACTTCTTGTTTGTCGACCCGCGCTACTCGCTGTCGCTTATCGACCGCGGCTATCCTGGCATGTTCTTCATCATGTTCGTGGTCTCGCTTGTGTCGAGCTCGATTGCGTTGGCCCTGCGCCGCGCCTTGGCACAGGCTGCCGCTAGCGACCGCCGCACGCATATGGTGCTCGAGACCAACCGCATGCTGCAGCGGTGCGCCGACGAGCAGCAGATCGTTCACGCCATGGCCACGCAGCTGGCGCGTCTTTCGGGCTGTCCGGTCGTGTGGTACAGCGCCGACGCCGAGGGCGATGACCTGCTGCCGCGTGCGACGTACACAGCCGTGGGCGATGCCGCGCCGGTGCACGAGCTGGCGCCGCAGATGCCGCCGCGGCTCTCGGCGTCCGCCTACGTGGGAACGCCGCTCGATGCCACGTTTGGCGGATCGGCGTTTTATGGCATCTACCTGACGGTTCGCACGGGCGACGGCTTCGTGCGCTCGGGCGACCCCGCCTCGGTGGTGGGCGTGCTGGCTATCGTTGCCGAGCCCGACGTGCTGACACATGAGGAACGGACACTTGCCGATGCCATCGTGAGCGAAGGCGAGCTGGCGCTCGACCGCGCCCGCGCCATGGAGGCCCGCGAGGAGGCGGCGGTGCTCGCCAAAAACGAGCAGCTGCGCGCCAACCTGCTGCGCTCCATCTCGCACGACCTGCGCACGCCGCTTACCAGTATTTCGGGCAATGCCGACGTGCTGCTCGATCAGGGCTCGACCGGCACCGCGGTGCTCGATGCCCAGACGCGCCGCGGCCTGCTTCTATCCATTCGCTCGGATGCGCTGTGGCTCAACGCCACTGTCGAGAACCTGCTCGCCATCACCAAGCTCGAGGGTGGCGGTATGCGCCTGTCGACCACACTCGAGCTCATGGACGATATCGTCGAGGAGGCGCTGCGCCACGTGAACCCTGCCGTGCGCGAGCACGACCTTAAGGTGGTGGCGTGCGATGAGCCGGCGCTCGTCAACGTCGACGCGCGCCTGATGGTGCAGCTGGTGGTCAATCTGGTGAACAACGCCATCACCTATACGCCCGCAGGCTCGCATATCATGATTTCGATTGGCGTCGACGATGGACGCGTGGCGTGCTCGGTGGCCGATGACGGTCCGGGTATTGCGCCCGAGGATCGCGAGCGCATCTTTGAGTCGTTCTACACCGCCAACCACGGTTTGGCCGACAGCCACCGAAGCGTGGGCCTGGGTCTTTCGCTTTGCCGCTCCATTGCGTTGGCGCATGGCGGTAGCATAGAGGTTGCCGCGGCGGACCCGCACGGCTCGGTCTTTACGATTGAGCTTCCCGCCGCCGATGTTTTGTTTGATAAGGAGTAGCGCTGTGCCGAACTCTGCCGTAAAACCGCTCATCTTGGTCGTTGAGGACGATCCCGCTGTCCGCAACCTTATCGTTGCCGCGCTCGAGACGCACGGCTTGCGCCATATGGCCGTGGAGACCGCCCATGCCGCCATCGCCGCCGCCTCGTCGCAGGCGCCGAGCATTGTGCTGCTCGATCTGGGCCTGCCCGATATGGACGGCGTCAAGGTGGTGGAGTCGGTGCGCGCATGGTCGGGCATGCCGATCATTGTGGTATCGGCGCGCAGCGAGGATGCGGACAAGATTCGCGCGCTCGATGCTGGCGCCGACGACTACCTGACCAAGCCGTTTTCGGTCGAGGAGCTGCTCGCGCGCATTCGCACGACGCTCAGGCGTCTTTCGTATGCACAGACAGGCGGCGTTGCCTCCGAGGGCTCGTTCGATACCGGCGAGCTGCACATCGATTTTGATGCTGGCATCGCTACGATGGATGGCGAGGAGCTGCATCTGACGCCGATTGAGTACAAGCTCTTGTGCCTGCTGGCACATAACGCCGACAAGGTGCTGACGCACCAGTCTATCCTGCACGAGATTTGGGGTACGGCAACCAAGAGCGACCTGGCGAGCCTGCGCGTCTTTATGGGTACGTTGCGTAAGAAGATCGAGTCCGACCCCGCGCATCCGCGCTATATCCAAACGCACGTGGGTATCGGCTATCGCCTGGTCACCCAAGGCTAGATCGCCAACCACCATCCCAATATGAGTTGCGGTGAAATACGGTCTAAATTTGCCTAATTCCAGGCAAAACAGTCCGTATTCCACCGCAACTTTGTTATTTGCCCTTGGGCTTGCTGGCGTAGAACTTCTCCTTTTTGGACTTGCCGGCAGGGGAGGGTTTGCCGGCAAAGTTGGACTTGCCGTTGCCGGTCTGCGCGTGCGCGGGCACTGTCGCGCGAGGCTTGCGGGCCTCGGGGTTGCGCAGCTCCTCGACACGCTCGGCAATCTCCTCGGCGCTAAAGCCGACCTCGGCCATGGCGTCCTCAATGGGCAGGCGGCGCACGATATAGCAGTGGTGCACCTTCTGGTTGCGTGCGAAATCCTCGGGGATGGTCTGCGCCGTAATGTCCTCCAGCACCACGCCCGCGCGCGCGAGCTTGCGCGTCTCGGGGCGGAAGCCGCGCAGGTTGCAGCTAAAGATGGCGTGGCCGCCCTGTGCGAGCAGGCGCGATACGCCGGCCAAAAGCTCAACATGGTCGCGCTGGACATCCCAGGTGCGGCGGCCCATCTTGGATGAGTTCGAAAACGTGGGCGGATCGACAAAAATCAGGTCCCAGCGGTTGCGCGTCTGGCGCTGGTCGCGAATCCAGGCGAGCACGTCGTCGCGCACAAAATGATGCTGCGGACCAACAAAGCCGTTCTGGCGCATATTGCGCTCGGCCCAGTCCAGGTAGGTGTTGGAAAGGTCGACTGTCACGGTTTCCTCGACGCCGCCGTCGGCCGCATAGCAGGTGGCGGTGCCGGTGTAGGCGAACAGGTTGAGGAAGCGGCGCGCCTGTTTGGCGTGCTCGCGCACCAGGTTGCGGGTGACGCGGTGATCCAGGAAGATGCCCACATCCAGGTAGTCGTCAAAGTTGACGGCAAAGGTGAGCCCGCCCTCTTCGATGAGTGGCAGGCGACGGCGTGCGATGTTGGCGCGCTCGCCCGATGCGCCCTTGCCGGCGCCCTGCTTGCCGTACTGCGAGCCGCCACGTGAGCGCATGCGGGCCTTGGCGTGCACATGCTCGGCGGGAACATCCAGGATGCGCGGCGCGATGGCCAAGATGTCGAGCATGCGGGCCTGGGCCAGTGCGGGGTCGATGGTCTTGGGCGCGGCGTATTCGGCGATGACGAGCCAGCGGCCCGGCGTCTGCGGGCAGCCCTCGTACAGGTCGATGGCGGCGGAGTAGTCGGGCAGGTCGGCATCGTAGACGCGGTAGCAGCTCTGTCTCTTATACACATCTGACGCTGCCGACGACTA
>URIK01000013.1 GCA_900547855.1 uncultured Collinsella sp.
CTACACTCGACTAGTCGTCGGCAGCGTCAGATGTGTATAAGAGACAGGGTCATAGAGCAGGCCGGAGTACTGCTTGATCTTGTCGGCGTCGCCTGCCTTCTGAGCAGCGACGAGCTTGGCAAAGACCGGGTGCTTGGCGTTGAGCTCGAGCACGCGCTGACTCTTGGGCATGCCGTCGGGCGCGCCCTCGGGTCCCTTCTGGAGCACCTTCTCCATCTCGAGCGAAAGTGGGCCCTCGGTGGTGATGCAAGCGGGGGCATCGGTCAGGCGCGCGGAGACGGCAACTTTCTCGACCTTGTCACCGAGCGCCTCCTTCATAGCGCTGAAGAGGTCCTCGTTTTCCTTGGTGGCGTCCTCGGCCTCCTTTTTCTCGTCCTCGGTCGCCAGGTCAAGATCACCGGTCGCGACGTTCTTGAGCTCCAGATGACGATCCTCGACCTCGGGCTCGGCACCGTCGGCCACAGCCTTCTCGGCAGCCTCGCGGGCAGCATCGTCCTCGTAGATCTTGGGCATATCGGCGGCAACGTACTCACGCATAGCCTGGAACGTGAACTCATCCACATCCTGCGTCAGCAGCAGCACGTCATAGCCGCGGTCGAGCACGCCCTTTACCACGGGCATCTTGGCCAAGCGCTCGCGCGAGTCGCCGGCGGCGTAGTAGATGGCCTTCTGATCCTCGGGCATGCCCTTGGCATACTCGGCCAGGGTAATCATCTTCTGTTCCTTGGCAGACCAGAACAGCAGCAGGTCGGCAAGCTCATCGGCCTTCATGCCATAGCTCGAGTAGATGCCGTACTTAAGGCCGCGGCCAAAGTTCTCAAAGAACTTCTCGTAGGCCTCGCGGTCGTTGTCGCGCATATCCTCAAGGTCGGCGGTAATCTTCTTTTCCACACGCTTGGCGATGGCCTTGAGCTGACGGTTCTGCTGCAGCGTCTCGCGCGAGATGTTGAGCGACACGTCGGCGGAATCCACGACGCCGCGGACAAAGTTGTAGTAGTCGGGCAGCAGGTCGTCGCACTTCTCCATGATCAGGACGTTGGAGCTGTAGAGCGACAGACCCTTCTCGTAGTCCTTGCTGTACAGATCGAACGGCGCGCGTCCCGGCACAAACAGCAGGGCGTCATACTCGAGCGTGCCCTCGGCGTGGAAGCTGATGGTGCGCGCAGGATCGTCAAAGTCGTGGAACGTGGACTTGTAGAACTCGTCGTAGTCCTTCTGCTCGACATCGGAGCTGCGCTTTTTCCAGATCGGTGTCATGGAATTGACGGTCTCGAGCTCCTGGTAGTCCTCGTACTCGGGCTTGTAATCGTCGCCGGCGTCCTCGGGCTTGGGTTTCTGGCGGCTCTTGGACACCATCATCTGAATCGGGTAGCGCACATAGTTGCTGTACTGCTGAATCAGGCTCTTGAGACCCCACTCGGTCAGGAAGCGATCGTAGGTCTCGGCCTCGCCGTCGGCATCGAGCTTCTCGTTCTCGCGCAGCGTCAGGATGACATCGGTACCGTGCTCGGCGCGCTCGCCGTCCTCGATGGTGTAGCCCTCAAGACCGTCGGATTCCCACACATGGGCGACATCCTCGCCGTAGGCGCGGCTGACGACCTTCACATGACTGGCGACCATAAAAGCCGAGTAGAAGCCCACGCCAAACTGACCGATGATGTCGACATCGGAGCCCTGCTGCTCGGCGTTCTCGGTCTTAAACTCCTCGGAGCCGGAATGGGCGATGGTGCCCAGATTGCGCTCCAGCTCCTCGGCGGTCATGCCAATGCCGTTATCCGAGATGGTAATGGTGCGGGCGTCTTTATCAAAGGAGACGCGAATGGCCAGGTCGCCCTGGTCGATCTTGACGCTCGGGTCCTGCAGGCTCTTAAAGTTGAGCTTGTCGACGGCGTCGCTCGCGTTAGAGATAAGCTCGCGCAGGAAGATTTCCTTATTGGTGTAGATGGAGTTGATCATGAGGTCGAGCAGTTTTTTGCTCTCGGTCTTAAATTGACGCATGTGCAGTCCTTTCGCGCTACCCCTGTCCGCAAAAACGGCCCGGTCGCCCGAGCCGCATCGCAGACCTGCTATGTTCAGACTTAGATTTTATAACCCATTAACGCGCATATATACATACGGAATCGAAAAACTGTATGTCCGAGCGCTCCAATGCGTCAATTGCCAAGGAGTGTCCCCAGCTGCCGGCAGAAAAGGAACGTCCCTATCTGCCATCTACGCGCTTGGCCATCCAGACATGGGGCTGGCCCTCGTCTTCGTAATCTACCGGGGCAATTTGCGTGTAGCCCGCCTTTACATAGAGCGGCAGCACGTATTCCTGCGCATGCAGCTTAATAAGCTTGCCGCCGGCATCACGCGCGGCGGCATCACTGGCCTCGACAATCTTGCTCGCCAAACCGCGACGGCGCATGCTCGGCAGCACAGCCACGCGCCCCATAATGTAGGTCTCCCCCGCCGCAACGCCTTCGTCCATGTCGCATGCCGGCAACACCGGGGCCTCTGCGTCAGCCACGCGCTCAAGCTCTTCGGGAAACACGCGCGAGCAACCGGCAAGCTCGCCGTCTACATAGAGCGTCACATGAATGCAGTTCGGATCCTCGTCGATAGCGTCGAACTCATTCTCGTAGCCCTGCTCGTCCATAAAAACGACGCGGCGCACCAACGCCGCGTCATCAAAGCATCCCGTCTTAAGTTGAATATCCATGGCTGCCCCTTCATTCAATGCGAACGTTAGGGACAGATTTTAGCGAAAATGAGCTCCGCGTACGCTAAACTTCGCGCGAGCCTTCGCCAGGCAGTCGTAATGACCCACGTTATGGGCATCGCTCGCGATGAAGCTGTACAGGTTCTGATCGAACAGGCGCTGTGCCGGCTTTTTCTCGCGACCAAAGCGACCGCCGGCAATAAAGTCCGCCGAAGCCTGCAGCTTGCAGCCCATATCGACCAGGCGCTCCGCCACGCTTACATCCTTTTGAACCGCACGATAGCGCTCAGGATGAGCGATGATCACCTGGTAGCCACGGCACTGCAAATCGTAAATCGTGTTCTCGTACTCTCTAAACGCATACGCATCGGCATGCGTCGAAAGCTCGAGAAGAAACTCGTTGGTTCCATCAAAATGCAAGTGCTCCGCGGCATCGATACCAAGCTCAACGAGCTTTCGATGATTGACCTCGAAGCCCATCTGGAGCGGAAAACCGTCAGCGTTATCACGCAGCAGCTCAAAGGCATCCCACATCTTGTCGTAATCAAAATAGGGATCACGGCAGTGAGGAGTGCAAACGATCCTGGTTACACCGGCCCGCTTGGCAGCCTCGAGCATCGCCAAGCTCTCATCGAGATCGGCGGCGCCGTCGTCTACACCCGGCAAGATATGGCAATGAATGTCACGCATAGGTCAGCCTTAATCAACTAAACGTTTGCTCGGTTGGTGAAGATGCCCTTTTTGGAAGTCCCCTGATCGTCGGAGCCCTTCTTAACCTTCTTACCGTCCTTGGTGTAGTAGGAGTAGTAGTACTCGCTGGTCTCGGTCTCGCAGTAGTTCATGACGGTACCGATGAGCTTAACCTTCTCGGACTTCTTAAGCTGGCCGATAGCGTTGAGTGCCTCCTCGCGCTTGGTGAAGTCCTCGCGCACCACGAACAGCGTACCGTCGGTCAGGCTGGCAATCTCGGCAGCATCGATGAAGGTGCCGACCGGGGGAGCATCAAAGATGACGTACTGGAACTTGGCGGACAGTGCCTTTACCAGCTTGGCAAAGCGGTGAGAGACGATGATGTCGGCAGGATTGGGAATATGCGGCTCGGCATCGAGGAAGTAGAAGTTCTTCTGACCCGTCTCGACAATTGCCTGGTCAATGGAGATCTGCTCGGAAAGGACCGCATAGAGTCCGCCGCGCGAACGAACGCCGAGCATATCGGAAAGGGACCTGCGGCGCATATCGGCCTCGACCAGGAGCACGGACTTGCCGCTCGTGGCGATTGCCTGAGCAAGGTTAATGGAAACCGTAGACTTGCCCTCGTTGGGAATCGAGGAGGTAACGGTGATGGTGCGAATGGGGTCGTCCACACTCGCAAAGCGGATGTTGGCCAGAAGGGTCTTGGCGGCATTCTGTACAACGAGCTTATCGGTGTTCTTTGCCTTAGCCATGCCTATTTACCACCTTTCATAGCCGGAATTCGGCCAACAACGGGAATGCCCAGGAGCTCTTCTGCCTCTTCGGCACCGCGGATGCGGGTATTGAGCATGTCTGCCAAAACGACATAGGCAACTGCGATAAAGATACCGGCGAGGAACGCGACGGCAATATACAGCGTGCGCTTGGGGCCGCTGGGGGCTTCGGGGATCTTAGCCTCGTCGATAACGTTGATGCTCTGGGCAGCGCCGACGTTCTGAGCGACCGTACTCACCGAGCTAGCTATGGCCTTTGCGACCTCAGCCGTCTCCTTGGCATCGGTGCCGGTAACCGAAAGCGTAATGACACGCGTGGTGGTCTCGGAGGAAACAGACACCTTGTAGTCATCCAGATCGGTGAGGCCCAGTTCCTTGGCGGCGCCGCTCTTAACGCTATCGCTATCCAGCAGCGTGGCGATATCGTTGGAAAGCATCTGGCTCGCCGAGAGATCGTTGTAGCTCATCTGGCCGCTATCGTCGGTCTTGGCGAGAATGTACATGCTCGTCGTCGCGGTATAGGTGTTGTCCATCGCGGCGAAGGACACGATGCCCATGGCGATCGCGCAGACCACCGGAAGGGTGATGACCAGCTTAAGGTGCTTTTTGAGCAGCTGGAACAGTTCGAGAAGGGTCATGCAGCTTGCCTTTCATTTCCCCAGTTCGGATTGACAAAACTGTCCGTATGTTATCGCATCTTTTTACCGAGACCAAACTCTATACATAAGAAACAGGCTCTCCTGTAAAAATGTCGGAAGCAATCGTAAAATTGCACAACAACGCCGCACCCGAAAGTCAAATGCGGCGTCTACATCAATATCTATGTTGTATCGCTATGCGAATGGCTCGTCCTGCTGTATGGGAAACGTCACCGTAATGGTGGTTCCCACGCCCAACTCGCTCGACAGATCGAGCGTGGCGTGATGATACAGGGCCGCATGCTTGACAATGGCAAGCCCCAGACCGGTTCCGCCGCGTGCCTTGGACCTACTCTTGTCCACGCGATAGAACCGCTCAAATACCTTGCCCTGTTCTTCAGGCGCGATACCGATTCCCGTGTCGGCGACCGCGAGGAACGGATGGCCTTCGTCGTTGGTGCCGCACTGCAGCGTAACCGTACCGCCGGGTCGATTGTAGCGGATGGCGTTGCTTGCCAGATTATAGATGAGCTCGTCGATCAAGCGCGACACGCCTTCGATGACCACAGGCTTGACCTCATGACTTATCGTCACATTCGCCTGACGGGCGACCTGTTCAAGACGCTGCTCAACCGCATAGACGGCACGCGAGAGCTCAATAGGCTCCGTGGACCCAATGGGCACCGCCTCGCCCTCAGTTGCACGCTCGGCCTCGTCCAAGTTAGACAGCGTAAGGATGTCGTTGACGAGCGCTGCCAAGCGGCCCGCCTCACGATAGATGCGACCGCCAAAGTTGCGCAGGTCGTCCTCGCCCTCGACCATGCCGTTTGCGATGAGCTCGGCATAGCCCGAAATCGCCGTAAGCGGCGTCTTGAGCTCATGAGTGATATTCGCCGTGAACTCGCGGCGCATACGGTCGTTGTCCGCCAGCACCGCCATTTGGCGCTTGAGCTCCTGGCGCTGCGACTCGATACGCTCAAGCATGGGGACCATCTCGGCATAGGCGTGCTCATAGCTACGGCGTGGGTGGTCCAAATCCACCTCTTGCAAAGGCGCGATGATGGCACGGGACTCGCGGCGCGCCATAAAAAACGAGAGTACCGCACCCGCTGCCGCGATAAGCAGCATCGGCGCCACCATCGACAGCAAAATCGCCGCAACGCCAGGCTGGGCCTGTGCCAAGCGGACAACCTGGCCGTTATCAAGGGCGACGGCGCGATACAGCATAATCTCGTCGAGCGTAGAGCTTGCGCGCTCCGCGGAACCCGAACCATTCTCAAAGGCCTCGATGACCTCGGGGCGATCGCCGTGGTTGGGCAGTGTGGAAGGCGACGCCTCGTTGTCGTAGGCAACCGATCCATCCTTGTTAATCAGCGTGATGCGCAAGTCCTCGCGATCGAGGCTACGCAAGAACGGGATGGGCTCCTGCTGCTCGTCGAGGGCGGCAGCAATGAGCTCGGTTTCCTGCGCCAGATTGGCACTCGTGGCATCCGCCAAGGTGTTTTGCACAAAGAACGCACCCAGCACCGTAAACGCCACGATAACCGCCATGGCACAGACAAAGATCGTCACAAAAACGCGGTGGGACAGCGTATGTTTTCCCTGGGGGGCAAAGACCACGGGTTACTCCTCCGATGCGGTGACCGCGGTGTCGTCACCTTCGGCACCATCACCGGCAGAAGGCTCGGCCAAGCGGTAGCCCACGCCGCGCACGGTCTCGATGGCGCTGGCATGCTCGCCCAGTTTTTGGCGAAGCGTCTGCACGTGCACGTCAACGGTGCGCGAACCGCCGTCGAAGTCCCAGCCCCACACGCTCTGCAGCAACGACTCGCGGGTAAAGACCACGCCGGGCTTGCGCATGAGGTACTCGAGCAGGTCGAACTCGCGCAGGGTGAGCTTAAGCGGCTCGCCGGCAACGGTCACCTCGCGATGACTGGGCGAGAGCACAATGTCGCCCACGCTGAGCACATCGCTTGCCTGTTTGACCATGCCGCCGCGACGCAGCAGTGCGCGGCAGCGGCTGGCGAGCTCCATGAGCGAGAAGGGTTTAGTCAGGTAATCGTCGGCACCGCCATCGAGCGCCATCACCTTGTCGAGCTCGGTATCCTTGGCGGTAAGCATCATGATGGGCACCGTCGCCGTCAGGCGATCGGCACGCAGTCGACGCATAATCGCCAAGCCATCGGTATCGGGCAGCATGATGTCGAGCAGGACGGCATCGGGTACCCGTCGCGCCACGGCAGCCTTAAACTCACCGTCGCACGAAAAGCCTTCGGCCTCAATCCCCTGCTTGCGCAGCGCATAGACCGTCAAATCCCTGATGTTGTCATCGTCCTCGACGTAATAGATCATGTTGAACCCCTTTGCGGCCGGCATGACCGCATCTTAACCCTAAAGGTACCTTTACTAGATGGTATCAGCCAAAACGCCCCGTCAAATAATCCGCCGTGCGCGGATCGGTCGGATTCTTGAAGAGTTGCGCGGTGGGCGCGTGCTCCACCAGCTCACCCAGCAAAAAGAATGCGACCGAATCGGAGATACGCGCCGCCTGCTGCATATTGTGCGTAACGACCACGAGCGTGCAGGTCTCTTTGAGCTCGCAGGCCAGCTGCTCCACCACCAGCGTCGACACAGGGTCGAGTGCCGAGGTCGGCTCGTCCATCAGCAGAATGTCGGGCTGCACGGCAAGTGCGCGGGCGATGCACAGGCGCTGCTGCTGTCCACCCGAAAGACCCAGGCCCGACTCCTTGAGCTTGTCCTTGACCTCATCCCATAGCGCAGCGCGACGAAGGGAATCCTCGACCAGCCCATCCAGCACAGCGCGATCGCGCACGCCCATGCCGCGCGGCCCATAGGCGACGTTGTCGTAGATGCTCATGGGAAACGGGTTGGGGCGCTGGAACACCATGCCCACGCGCTGGCGCAAACGGCAGATGTCGTAATCGCCCAGGATATCTTGACCATCGAGCGCAATCTTGCCCTCGATGCGGCAATCCTTGATGCCGTCGTTCATGCGGTTAAAGCAGCGCAGCAACGTGGACTTTCCGCAGCCCGAAGGCCCGATGAACGAGGTGATCTGCTTGTCGCGGATCTTGATATTCACGTCCTTGAGCGCATGATGGTCGCCATAGAACAGGTCGAGGCCCTCGACATCGATGCGCGTCGGCGAGGCGGCAAGATCCTCTGCCGTGGGGCGAGTCGCATCCCCAACCTCGCGCTCGTGCGCGGCCTCGGCCTGCGCTTTCATGAGTTCTTCAAGCTCCGTGGGCTCCACAGCCGCAGCAGCCGTCATACCGCATACCTCCACATCGATATCAATTCAGCAGTATCGATAGTAGGAATCGCGGCTCATATGCACGTGAGCGCATTGTCAAGTGTTTGTAAGGGCACACTGGCTATGCGGCGGGCAGCTCGATGGTGAATATCGTGTGTTCGGGCGTCGATTCACATGCAACGGTACCGCCGTGCGCGCATACGATCTCCTTGGCGATGGCAAGCCCCAGTCCAGCGCCGCCGCGATTGGTCGCACGCGCCGCATCCAGGCGATAGAACTTCTCAAAGATCACCTTGAGCTTTGCCTCAGGGATGGGATCGCCCTGATTGATAAAGCGCACGCGCACGCCACCGCCGTCCCGGCGTCTGGCCTCGATCGTGATGGTCGAGCCCTCATAGCTATAGGCAACGGCGTTTTTCATGATGTTGTTGAACACGCGAGCCATCTTGTCGCCATCCACGAGCACCGTCAGGTCCTCGCGAATATCAACTTGGGCTTCCTTATGCTGCTCGTTGAGGATGGGATAGAACTCGTCAGCCACCTGAGCCAGCAGCAACCCCAGATCAACATAGCCGCGCGTGAGCACGATATCGTGGAAGTCAAAGCGCGTGATATCGAAGAACTCTTCGATGAGTGCATCGAGCCGGTGCGCCTTGTCGAGCGCCACGCCCGTAAAGTGCGCACGTTGCTCAACCGGCAGCTCGGGAGCCTCTTGCAGCAGCGAAAGATAGCCCACCACACTGGCAAGCGGGGTGCGTAGGTCATGTGCCAAGTACGTGACCAAATCGTCCTTGCGATGAGACTCGTCACGCAGAGCTTGCTGCACCTTGTGCTCACGGTCACGCACGCGGTTAAGGGCGCCCTCGACCTCCAAGAAGTCGCCGTCAATGTTGTCCCAGGTGTCGGGGTGATCGATCAGGCGATCTTGAATACGAGCGGCCAGCACACAATCGGCATGCTGCTCGCCCTGCTCGTAGCCCTGGTAGTACAGGGCGCGGCCGCACAAGAACAGCACGCACACGGCAAGCGCCAGCACAAAGCCAAGCATGTTGAATACAAAGCCGGCATCGAACAGCACCGGCCCTTCAATGCCGCCGAGCGCCATGGCGCCAATCGCCAACGTCATGGCCCACGCGGCGCCGCCAATCACCACGCAGCGGCGAACGATCTCAAATCGATCGATCAGCAAAAAGCCGATAAGCAGCACCGCCAAGATTCCGGCGATGTTATCGATGCCAATCAGCAGCAGGCTCAGCAAAAAGAGCAGCACCGTTGCAAGCGCGCGGTTGTCGACGACCGACCTCACGTATTCAAAGAGTCGATCGGGCACCTCGAATGCCTGCCTATCGTCTTTTGTCATATCCACTTCCCCACCATCAAAGGCGCTATTCGATTATGTAGCCGACGCCCCAGACGTTTTTGATAAAGCGCGGCTTTTGTGCGTCGTCGCCGATCTTTTCGCGCAGGTGGCGAATGTGCACCATCACCGTATTGTTGGAGCCGGGCATAAAGTCCTCGTTCCACACCGCGCGGAACAGGTCCTCCACGGCCGCCACGCTGCCGCGATGCTCGACCAGATACAGCAAGATGGAATACTCGATGGGCGTGAGGCGAACCGGTGAACCGTCCACTGTCACGGAACGAGCATCGCGGTTGATCTCCAGGCCGTCGAGCTGAATGGTCGGCGACTCGGCCGCCTGTGCACGGCTACCGTAGCTGGTGTAGCGGCGAAGTTGAGCGTGCACGCGCGCGATGAGCTCCAGCGGACGGAACGGCTTAACCACGTAATCGTCCGCGCCAAGCGAAAGGCCCTCGATCTTGTCTTGCTGGGCATCGCGCGCCGTCAGCATGATCACGGGATAGGTATGGCTGGAACGGATTGTACGCAGCAGCTCAAACCCATCGATATCGGGCAGCATGACATCCAGCAGCGCCAGATCGAACTCCTGCTCCAAGATTGCCTTGGCAGCATCGGCCCCGCTATAGGCAATCTGGACATCAAAGCCCTCTTTTGTAAGGTAGATACCAACCAAGTCGGCGATGGCCTTCTCGTCATCAACTACCAGTATGCGCTCGTTCATGCGTGCTCCTCTCGCGCTCCATTATGCCCGAGGCGACGCACGCCACACACAACAAGCGTGGGTGATTAAGTCGGCCTTAAGCACCCTTGTGCCCGTTCGAGCGCGGATGTGGGCCACGCACGCACGCGATGATCGCCGACGCCGGCAAACGATATACTCTAGTTCCAGAAGAGACCATCCCGTCGAAAGCGAAATCCGTGAAGTCCCTCACCTCTTTTGCAAAGCGCTCAGCCCAGCTTGCCGCCGGCTTTGTCTGCGCTATCGCCCTTGCCGCTGGCGCGCCCACCGTCGCCGGCGCCCAAGTGCTCACGACCGACAATGTTTGCGGCAAAACCGCCGATGCGCGCGGCATCACGGCCGAAAACCTGCCCGATATCGATGCGACCAATGCCCTCGTCATGGGCAAAGACGGTACCGTCTACTATGCCCGCGGCGCCGATGAGCAGGTCAAGATTGCCTCGATCACCAAGGTCATGACCGCAATCCTAACCGTCGAGAATTGCAAGATGGACGAGAAGGTCACGGTGAGCAACGCCGCAGCCACCGTGGGTAATTCGACCGCTGGCTTGCTCGAAGGCGACGAGCTTACCGTTGAGCAGGCACTGCGTGGCCTGATGATTCCCTCGGGCAACGACGCCGCCATCGTGCTCGCCGAATATGTGGGCAAGAAGATCGACCCCAAGACCAAAGACGCCGAGGCCACATTTGTGAAGGCCATGAACGAGCGCGCTAAGAAGCTCGGCTGCACCGGTACGCTTTTTGAAAACCCGCATGGTCTGGACTTTGATGAGTGGGCTGGCAATATGCACTCAACCGCACACGACGTAGCGCTGATGATGCAGGAGGCCATGAAAAACGACACGATCCGCGAGGTCGTAGCGAGCGAGGATTCCTGGATCGAGGTCACGGGCGCCGACGGCACCGACCATTCGCATTCCATGGACACGCATAACTATTTGCTGGGCCAAGATGGCAACATCGGCGGCAAGACCGGCACCACCGACGACGCGGGCTATTGCTTTACGAGCGCCTACAACCGCGACGGCGACGAGATCTACACCGTTATTTTGAACTCCACCACCACCGATCAGCGCTTTACCGATACCGCCACCCTTGCCAACTGGTACTACGGCCACAAGGTGACGGTCGCAATCGCCAACACGCAGGAAAAGACCGCCAACGGCAACCCGCTTATGGCGCGCATTGGCCAAACCGACTGGACGGATAAGACGATCGACGCCACACTCGCCGATCCTACGGCGCAAGCGACCGTGTTTTCCCTTGCCGGCGAGGTGACCGAAAAGGTTAGCCACGACGATCTTTCGGGCACGGTGCATGTGGGCGACAAGGTGGGCAGCGTTACGCTCAAGCAGGACGGCACCAAAATCGCCGTTATGGACCTGGTTGCCGACGAGGAAGGGGCAGGGCCGAATCCCATTGAGTGGCTCCTTGTGAAGCTCGACCGCCTGGGCCGCCGCATCGACAACCGCCCACTCACGGCAGAAAGCGAGACCGTCGCCAAGGCGCCCGAGATGTAAGATCGAAGAACAATACACTCGCTGAAAGGAGGCGTCCAACGGGGCGCCTCCTTTTTTGAGGGTTCGAATCCCCAGCGCCCTTTCTCGATAATAAAAAAGGGCCCCCGATGGGACCCTTCTTCAAAGTTAAACTGGCGGAGAGCTGGGGATTCGAACCCCAGATGCCCTTTTGGGGCATACTCGCTTAGCAGGCGAGCACCTTCGGCCTCTCGGTCAGCTCTCCGTAACAGCCGTTCTATAGTAACCAAACAGCCAAGGATGGGCAAGAGGAAATTTTCTAATTGCCTAGCATCCTTTCCTCCTTGGAAGCTTCGCCTACCCCAGCGAGCGGTTGAGGGAGCCGAGCTCGTCGTTGCCCATGGTGCGCCACATTTGGAAGATGCAACCGCGTGCCAGGAAAAAGAAGCCGTTGTCGACTAGTTGAACAGCGGCATCTGCAAGCTGATTCGTCACGGCGGACACTGGCGGCAACTCAAGTCCAGCCTTGCGGATAGTCTCGACCGCTTCCTCGAACGTCGGAGGCTCGCTGACGCCCATCTCGTTCATAAGGCCCTGCATTTCTTCCAGCGCGCTGCTGCCCGATTCCTCACCGCGCGGCACCAGACGGTAACAAGCCAGCGCCAGGTCGAGCTGATCGCAGTTCCAATAGGCAAACGCCAAGCGATAGAACAGGTAGCCGATTGCAGAACGATCGCTGGCAATACGTAGGCCGTGGCGCGCCACCTCGATAATCTCGTCAAAGCGCTCCAGACGCGCAAGAACGTTGATGAGCGCAAAGTGCGATTGCATGGACGAGCGCGCCAGATCGTAAAGATGGCGCACCTCGGGCAGCGCTCGTTCAAAGTCCTCTTGCTCGGCGTAAAAGCTGCAGATCTCGTGCTGGGCAAAGTACAACGCATCAGGCGCACGAAGGATTCGCACAGAGCGGTCTTCTTCCAACACCGGTAGCACCATGCGCACCAGCTGGTTATCGCAAAACTGCGTTTGAACCGGACCTGTCGCCAAAAGCTCGGCGACGGCGCACTTAGCCTCCAACTCCTCAACAAGACGGGAAAAGCCTTCAAAAGCACCTGTACGGTCGACTTTTGCCTGCTCGCGCAATTCAACAACACGGGCCACGTATGGGTCGTCGTCCTCTTCCATGACCTCCAACTCGTCAGCCGTATCGGCAAGCAGCAAATCGCGCAGCGCCGGCGGAAGCGTGCGATGGTCATCACGCGGACGAGCATGAACCTCCGCAGGTTCAATCGTCTCCGGAGCAGTTGACTCATACGCCTCAAGTACACGCTTGCACGGCATATCGTCCATGTCCATGCTCTCAAGATCCTTGGCGACAGGCACGCAATCGGCCAGATAGGCCGCGCGCCCAAAGAAATACGTTGCGACAACGCGCTCGCCCTGCTCACTGTCGGGAGCAGCAATCTGCACATAGGAGCGCGTGATGCAGGTGCCCGCGGCAAAACACGCCGCCGCAAGCGTGAGCGCCACACGTGCATCGTGCTCCGCGCCCCAGATCGCGCGCGTGCCCTCGTCCAGCTCGCGCCAAGCGTCATCTTGAGCGTCGTATTCACGTTGCGGCATGGCATCAACGACAGACTGCCCAAACCGAACGAGCATAATCCCCTCGGCAACGTTTGCCCGATAGGTATAGTCGAGCCGCGTGACCACGTTGAGCGCCTCAACGATTCGCGCAAAACGGGTGCGCACGTCCCACTCGCCGCCCGGCTGGCAAGCCACCGTACCCGGCTTGCCCCACGGGTTATCGCTCGAAGCCGTATCGAGCAGTCGGGGAACATCGTTGGTCGTCTTGGCGATATGCCACGCATCAAAGAGCGCGCAGCCCTCAAGGCTCGGCGAGGATGCCGTAGGGACCAATCCGGCCCCGATGCGCTCGAGGATGCCAGAGAGGCGGTTGAGACGGCACTCGATGGCAAGCAGCATGTCAATCTCGTCCTGGTCCAGCAGGCTACGATCAAAATTGAGATAGAAAAGCTTTGAGCGATCGATGCGAGCCAGGCTCATCTCGGACTTGGCGGCGATGGTGCGCAGTCGGGGCAAGTCGACCTCGCTCATAAGGGCGGCCGCATAACGCTCGATACCGCTCGGATTCTCGGCATGGTCAACGCGGTAAAGCAGCGTCTCGATAGCATCGGGGAGCGGTGCCGTGTTAAAGCCCAAAAACACCTCGACCGGCTCGGGCAACTTTACGAGCTTTATTTTGTCGACAACGTTTTGCATGTCCGCATCGAGACCGTCGACGCCCGCCGTGTTCGCAATAGCGCTTTCGGAGTTGGCAAATATCACGTAGCGCAAGAACATCGAGGCCATGAACTCGCCGTAAGGAAGGGCGCGGGTCGAATTCCATGTCTCGTGGTCGGACTGCTCGCGCATGGGGCCTTCGGGAGAGCCGGCAGTTTGCGCACACGTACGCATTGCACCGTTGGCTTCCCTTACCATAATCTCACCAATACTGGAATCCGACTCGTCAAGGACCAGCTCCATGTCGGGATCGTTGGGCAGCGGAGCCTCGCTAACGGGGCGGTCCACCTTGTACACCTCACCCGAAACGCTTACGTAGCCCAAAAGCGACACATGGCTTTTGCCAACGAATTCGACGACATAACAAGATTCATGCTGGTCCTCGCCAAAGAGTTTCCAGACCACGCCATATGAGCGCCCCGCAGGCTGCTCGGGCATCGCCGGAAAGCGCTTCTTGGGATCGAGAAACCTGAGCTTGTATGTCGGACGCTCTGCCACGAAGTATCACCCTGATCGGTCGCTTGAAGAAGGAGTGGTCACGGATGGGCCGCGACACCTACTCGAAATCTTACACGAGTCGACAGGAAATAGTCCGCTTTACGCCTGCGCCTCGACCGAGGTTCGAATCCATGCAGCGGCGGCATAAAAGAAAAGCCCCCGTTGCCGGAGGCTTCAAGTTCAATTGGTGCGGCGTATAGGATTCCGCGCATCCGCTGCGCGGATCCGCACCGGCTTCGCCCGCCTGCCGGCGTGCTCGCCCGCGGGCTAAAAACGCTCCGCGTTTTCTTTACGCCCGCGCCTCGACCGAGGTTCGAATCTCCGCAATGCCCCCGTAAAGGAAAAGCCCCCGTTTCCGGAGGCTTAAAACTCAATTGGTGCGGCGTATAGGATTCGAACCTATGACGTTCTGATTCGTAGTCAGACCCTCTATCCAGCTGAGGTAACGCCGCAACGCACGGATTATTATGCACGTGACCCCTCGATGGGTCAAGCGACAATTTGGAAAAATTTTACGAAGTAATGATTAAGATGCTCGCGCCTCGACCGAGGTTCGAATCCATGCAGTGCCGACGTAAAAGAAAAGCCCCCGTTGCCGGAGGCTTTCGATTTCAATTGGTGCGGCGTATAGGATTCGAACCTATGACGTTCTGATTCGTAGTCAGACCCTCTATCCAGCTGAGGTAACGCCGCAGCGCAAGACATATAAAACCACTTTGGCTTATTGGAGTCAAGCACAATCTCAAACTTTTTTGTGGAACGCAGTTTTGTCATGCTGCTCCGCATATACCGCTGTTCCCCGTACGATCGATTGGCTTTTCGATCACGTCGAACTTGGCATCAAGTTCCCTCAGGAGCGATCTCACCCGCTGGGCACAATCATAATCGGCAAACGAGATACTCAGCATGCGCGCGACCTGGTTGGAAGTCCCAACTCCATAGAATTGCTCCAGCGCCACAAGCCCCTCGTGCGCCACAAACGTCTCGACCACATGCGGCGACTCCTCAAAGCACCATTGTGTCAACGGACCCTCACTCGTCTGCCGAACCACCAGGCCGCCCATGCCAGACGGCTCACACGTTACAAGCAGGTACTCCCCGCCCTCGTCGCTCTCAAACAAAACCACCCGATCATCAAACAGCTCCATCGCATCCCCTTCCTCTCGCTTCTATTTAACAAAAGAATAGCAGGTGGATGCCTGTATACAGAACGTTTGTTCGTGTGTTTTCTATTGAGCTGTCCGCGCGATATGGTAAAGCTCCGCACACAAAAAGGGCGCCCCAGAAAGGAGCGCCCTTGCAAATCGCTTATGCAGGCAACCTACGCAACCGGCTCGATCTTCTCGAGGCCGCCCATGTAAGGACGAAGAACCTCGGGGACCGTGATGGTGCCGTCGGCGTTCTGGTAGTTCTCCAGAATGGCGGCCATGGTGCGGCCAGCCGGCAGGCCGGAACCGTTGAGGGTGTGCAGGTAGCGCGAGCCCTTGAAGTTCTCGGGGTCGCGATACTTGATGTTGGCGCGACGGGCCTGGAAATCGCCGCAGTTAGAGCAGGAGCTGATCTCCTTGTAGGCGTTATAGCTCGGCAGCCAGACCTCGATGTCGTAGGTCTGACGGGCAGAGAAGCCCAGGTCGCCGGTGCACAGGCTAATCACGCGATACGGAAGGCCCAGCTGCTGAAGCAGGAACTCGGCCTCGGCGGTCATGCTCTCGAGCTCCTCGTCGGACTCCTCCGGCTTGGCAAACTTGACCATCTCGACCTTGTCGAACTCGTGCTGGCGGATGATGCCGCGGGTGTCGCGACCAGCGGAGCCGGCCTCCTCGCGGAAGCAGGGGGTGAAGGCGGTGTAGCGGCGCGGCAGGGTATCAGCATCGAGAACCTCGCCGGCGTGCAGGTTGGTAAGCACGACCTCGGCGGTGGGGATCAGGAAGTTGTCGCCCGAGACGTGATAGGCGTCGTCCTCGAACTTGGGCAGCTGACCCGTGCCAAACATGGTCTGACGCTTGACGACGATGGGCGGCCACCACTCCTTAAAGCCACGGCTGGTGTGCGTGTCAAGGAAGAAGTTGATGAGGGCGCGCTCAAGACGGGCGCCGGCGCCACCGAGAACGGTAAAGCGGCTGCCGGAGAGCTTGTTGCCGCGCTCGAAATCGAGGATGTCGAGGTCGGTGCCCAGGTCCCAGTGCGGCTTAAAGTCGAAGTCGAACTCGCGCGGGGTGCCCCAACGACGGCGCTCGATGTTCTCGTCCTCATCCTTGCCGTACGGCGTGGCCTCGCAAGGGATGTTGGGAAGGTGAGCCATAAAGTCGTACTGCTCCTGCTCGAGAGCGGTGCGGCGCTCGGCCAGACCGTCAATCTTCTCGTTGACGGCGCGCACGGCCTCCTTGGCGGCCTCGGCCTCGTCCTTCTTGCCCTCCTTCATCAGGGCGCCAATCTTCTTGGACTCGGCGTTACGCGTGGCCTGGAGCTCCTCGACCTCGGTGATGACGGCACGGCGCTCGTCGTCGAGTTCAAAGAACTTCTCGCGATCCCAAGACGTCTGGCGATTTGCCATGGCGGTATCGATGGCATCGGGGTTCTCGCGAACAAACTTGATATCAAGCATTAGATCCTCCGGCGATATACATTCCATTTAGGTTGCAACCTTGTACATGTATGGGCAAGTATATACTTATGAGCGTTTACGACCCAACCCAACTACGCAAGAAGGCACCCAATGGACGCAGTTTTTTCCTTTTTGTTTGGCACCCGCACCGGTTTTGCCATCCTTTTCGCCGGCGGCATCCTACTGTTTGCGATTCTTGCCTTTGTAATGGAGAAGCGCACCCATAAGATGTATGTCGACCGTGGCCCCAAGTCCGAGGACGAAGAAGACGGCTTCTGGGACTAGCCTGCCAAAAAGAGACAGGCTTATTTTGGTCGGTTTTATCTGGGCAAACGCAAGCGCCCCGCAACTGGAATTGAGCCAGTTGCGGGGCGCTTTTCGTACATGCAACAAAACCGCAGGAAAAACCTGCCAAAATAAACCTGTCCCTAAATGGCGGGTTTTACTGGAGGGTGGCGTCGATGGCCTTGACCAGGGCGCTGCGCATGCCGGCGTCCTCGAGCGCGACGACGCCCTTGATGGTGGCACCACCGGGCGAGCATACGGCATCCTTCATCGCCGCAGGATGCTGACCAGTTGAAAGCTGCAACTTTGCCGTACCTAGCACCATCTGGCTCACAATGCGATAGGCATCGGCACGCGGGATACCGTGCTTGACCGCCGCATCGCCCAGGGCCTCGATTGCCATAGCGACAAATGCCGGAGCGCAACCGCCCACCGTGCCGCCCACGAACAGCAGGCTCGTATCAAGCTCGACCACCGCACCGAGCTTGCCAAGCAGATCAAGCACCACGGCGCTCTGCTCATCACTAAGCGTGGAAGCCTTCTCGCAAGCGATGACGCCCTCGCCCACCGAAACCGGTGTGTTGGGCACCGTCGAGATATGCGCGACGCCCGGCAGGACCTGCTCCCACTTGGCACTGTCCCAGGTCCAGGCAACCGACAGAACGACCTTTTTGGCAAGAGCATCCTTGAGCGGGGCGAATACCTTCTCGATCATGTACGGTTTGACCGCAGCGACCACGATATCGGATGCGGCGACAACCTCGGCGGCATCGTGGCAGGCGACCATGCCGCGCGCCTCGCAGCGCTCAACCAGTGCGTCGTAGCGACCCGCGCAGGCGCACATGTCGCTCGCGGCTACACCGGCAGCGATCCAGCCATCGGCCATAGCGCTCGCCATATTGCCAAAACCGACAAACCCAATCTTCATATCTCATAGTCCTCTCAGACACGCTCTTCAAAACGAAAGCTATTGTCCCACGCCATTGTTTCGTATTGCCGACCTATTTGTGATACGGCTCGCCACGACTGATCTTGCAGGCACGGTAGATCTGCTCCAGCAGCACCACGCGTGCCAGGTTATGCGGCAAGGTAATGCGTCCAAAGCTGAGCATCTCGTCGGCGCGGGCGCGCACCTCATCACTCACGCCGTCCGATCCGCCGATTACAAAGGCGATGTCGCTGTTGCCTCGCAGCATAAGATCGTCGAGCCGCGCCGAAAACTCCTCGCTCGAGCGCTCCTTGCCCTCGATAGCCAGCAGGATCACATGCGCTCGAGACGGCAGGGCAGCAAGAATCGCCGCCCCCTCCTTGTCACGTGCGGTATCCACACCGCCCGCCTTGGCCGGGTCGATATCGGCCACCTCGCGGATATCGACCTTGGCATAGGCACCCAGGCGCTTGGTGTACTCAGCGCACGCGTCCTTCCAAAAGCGCTCCTTAAGCTTACCGACGCAAACGACGGTGTATTTCACGCGCGTCTACTCCTTCGAATCGTTTTGAACTTTTCCGGCGGTCAGCATCTGCTCGAACATAGAGGCCGACTGCGAGAAGTCGCTCGGCAGCACGACCGTCGAGGTTTTACCCGTGCGAGCGAACTCCGTCATCATCTCAGACCACTGCGTAAACATGAACAGTTGGTTGGCCTCGTCATTGCCGACACCCGTCTCCTGGATGATCTCGAGCGAATCTTTGATACCCAGCGCGATGGCCTTGCGCTGGTTAGCGATGCCCTCGCCCGCCTTTTCCATAGCCTCGGCCTCGGCGGTCGCCTCGGTGACGCGCTTGATGCGGTCGGCCTCGGCGAGCTCCTGTGCCGCAGCGCGCTTGCGCTGGGCGGCGTTGATGTCGTTCATGGAGTTCTCGACCTCGGTCGGCAGTGCGATTTTGGTGATGAGCGTCGACACGAGGGTGAAGCCGTAGGCGGCCATCTGCTCGGAAACGGTAGCGTTGACATCCTTGGCGATGTCATCCTTCTTGGCAAAGACCTCATCGAGTGTGTAGACGGGAATCGAAGAGCGCAGGGCGTCGGTGATGAAGTCACGCATCTGGTCGACGGGCTCCTGCAGCATATAGTAGCTCTTGTAGATGCCCGAATCCGCCGGGCCAGCACCCATGTCATAGCTCACGTGATATTGAGCCGAGACCTCGAGGCCGATGGTCACGTTGTCCTGAGTCTTAACGTCGATACCAAAACCGTTTTTCATGGTGCGCAGACTCACCGTGGCAGCCTTGCGGTCGATCACGGGCACTTTCATGTGGAAGCCCGCGTTGACGATGCGGTTGAACTTGCCCAGACGCTCGATGATCACGGCATGCTGCTGTTCAACGACATAGCAGGCGCTGGGAAGCAGCAGCAACAGGATGATGATGGGAATCAAAAGGCTGGTAAGGGCGGCAATGATACCGGAAAACAGCATGGTCTCTCCTCTGATAGGCACACGTTGGCATTAGGATACCCGTCCAAGGAGATCGTGCATATCAAAAAAGCCCCCATTGCTGGGAGCTCTTTCATGTAATGGTGCGGGCGAAAGGACGTCCGCGTATCCGCTTCGCGGATCCGCACCGGCTTCGGCCGCCTGCCGGCGTCCTCGCCAGCTCGCTAAAAACGCTCCGCGTTTTCTTTACGCTCGCTCCTTCGCAGGTTCAAGTCCCTGTGAAGGGCCCATACCAAAAAAGCTCCCATTGCTGGGAGCTCTTTAATTTAATGGTGCGGGCGAAAGGACTTGAACCTTCATGGGGTTGCCCCCATACGGACCTGAACCGTACGCGTCTGCCAATTCCGCCACGCCCGCGTGCAGGAATTAGAATAACGGAGCGCCATCGCGAACGCAAGAACTATTTTTGAAAAAGTTTACAGGCATTTTCCCAAGCTGCTCGCGCGATTGCCTCAGCATCCTCGCCGGTACGATCGACACGGTCGTTGACCAGCGTGTTTGCCGTAATGGAGATCATTGCGGGCTCGCATTCAAGACCGCGGATGGGCTCTGGAGCCATATACGGGCAATCCGTCTCGAACAAAATTCGATCGAGTGGGGTTGCCGCAAATGCCTCGCGCACGTCGTCGTTGCGCTTAAAGGTGGCCGCACCACCATAGGCGATATAGCAGCCCAGCTCCACAAAGCGCTCCATCGTGGCGCGGTCCTCGCCAAAACAGTGCAGCACACAACCGGCCTGGGGCACGCCCACCTCACGAAGCACGTTGTAGGCGTCCACGTGCGAGGTACGCTCATGGTCCGTGTCCTCGTGGCGCAGATGCAGCTCCACCGGCACGTTACGGCACACGGCAAGCTCGAGCTGACGCGCCATGCAGTCAATCTGCACGTTATGGGGTGCCGGCGCGATATCGTCGTCATAGTCCATGTGGTAGTCCAGGCCGATTTCGCCAATACCGGCGCATAAGGGGTCATCAAGTGCCGCAACGACCTGTGCATGAACGTCGTCGGTATAGTCCGGCGCGCCATACGGATGCACGCCGGCAAGATACTTGATCTGCGGGATATCCTGCATCGGAAGAATCTCGCGCACCAGCCAGTCGCTATAGTCCGCCACGCTGCGCTTGTCGGCAATGGGGTCGAACATCGTCACCAACAGGTCGACGCCCGCGGCTTTGGCGCGCACGAGCGTCTCGGGCACATCCTTGCCCCAAAACGAAAGCAGATGTGCATGCGTGTCGGCAAGCGGCGCCAAGGGCACGGGACAAGCAACCGTCTTCTTTTTCTTGGTAAACGTCACGCGTTCGGCATTAGACGTCATGGATTAGCTCCCGGGCCAGACGGACAAAGTCGGCAACATCGAGCGTCTCGGCGCGCGTGGTGGGTGCGATACCGCAAACCTCAAAAGCGGCATCGAGCACGTCCTTGGCAAAACCGTTGGCGCTCATGGAATTTCGGACGGTCTTGCGCCGCTGAGCAAATGCAGCGTCGATCACACGAGCCACGAACTCGCGATCGAGCCCCTCGGGCACCACGCCGTCAACACGGTCGATACGCACGACGGCCGAGTCCACGTGCGGCGCTGGCATAAAGCAACGCGGCGGCACCTCAAAGCGACCCGTCACCTGCGCATACAGGCCGAGCTTTGCCGTATAGCCGCCATAGGTCTTGTTGCCCGGCACTGCGGCAATGCGATCGGCAACCTCCTTTTGCACCATGACCACGGCACGCTTGAGCGCGGGCATCGTCTGGAAGAACTGCAGGATGATCGTCGCCGCCACGTTATAGGGCAAGTTCGCGACAAATACCGTCGGCTCACCGCCGGCGGCCTGCTCAATCTGCTCCGGGCCCACCTTAAGCGCGTCGCCCATGATAAAGCGGAAGTTGGCGTAGTCGGCGGCGTGAGCATCGAGCACCGGCTCGAGCTCGGGATCGGCCTCGATCGACGTGACGCACGCCGCCTCCTGCAACAGCGCAAGCGTGAGCCTGTCTCTTATACACATCTGACGCTGCCGACGACTAGTCGAGTGTAGA
>URIK01000014.1 GCA_900547855.1 uncultured Collinsella sp.
GATGGTGTCGACGTCAATGGTATACGGGTGCATCATCGACGTCTTCAATACAGAAGATATCAGTGCGGAGTGTTTTGGAAAGTAACCCAAAGCGGCCCGGCTGGGGTCCTGTGTAGTCACCCTTTAGGCGGAACTCTCCTAATTATTTGGATGAGTCGTTTACTTACTTGTACTGTTACCGTCTTCCCGCTGTTGTTGGGGTATGCTTTGTTCGTATGTAAACGTATGACATGTTGATGGGGGAGGGTGCTATGGCTCGCGAGAGTGCTCGTTCTAAGGATACGGCTAAGCCTGGCATCAAGGAAGTTGCAGCGGTGGCGGGGGTTTCACCTACTACGGTATCTCGCGTGCTTAATAATCGCGGCTATATTAGCCAAGAGACCCGCGATAAGGTCCATGCCGCGATGGAGCGCATCAACTATACGCCCAACGATATCGCCCGTGCCATGCTCAACGGTCGCCTGAATCTTATCGGTATGATCGTTCCCTTTGTGAGCAGCCCGTTCCATGCTCAGGTTGTGCAGGCGGTCGAGCGCACGTTAGCGGAAAACGGCTTTAAGATGTTGCTGTGCAACAGCGCCAATCGACCCGATCTTGAGCGTTCCTATATTGACATGCTCCGCCGCAATATGGTCGACGGCGTCATCGTCAACTCCCTCAATATCGGTGCCGAGGCATATGCCGAGATGGGCTTGAGCCTGGTTGGCATCGACTGCGATCTTGGCGAGGGCTCTGTCCAGATTGCAAGTGACAGCTATGGCATTGGCGAGCTCGCCACGCGCCGTCTGATTGATGACGGCTGCAGGCGTATCCTGTGCCTGCGCAGCAATAGCCGCATGCGCATGCCTGCCAATAAGCGTACCGATGCCTACCTCGATGTTGTTGAGCAGGCCGGTTTGTCCGCGCTTGTCCGTGAGGTTGAGTTCGTTAAGCCCGACGACGAAAAGGGCGCGGTCGTTGCGAAGATCCTCGATGAGAACCCCGATATTGACGGCATCTTTGCGGGAGACGATACGATGGCGGCCATCTGTCTCAACGTGATGAAGCAGCGCGGCTTGAGCACTCCAGACGATATTAAGGTCGTGGGCGCGGATGGTGCTCGCCGAACTATGACGTTTATGCCTGACTTAACAACCGTACGTCAAGATATCGATCGCATCGGAGAGCTCGCGGCGCAATCCATCATCGCTCTTATTAACGGCGATAATCCCGAATCGAATATCAAGCTCCCCGTTGAACTCATTGAGGGCAAAACCGCGTAGTTCATCCCGTGCCAAAAGAATTCCTCAAACGCCTCTGATGACCGTTCACCGGCATATGTCAACCGTTTGCCGACGACTGGAACTGCGAAAAGACGTATTGGTGTGAAAACGTTTGACATATGAAAACGATTGACATATCTTGCCATTGTACCGAGTTAGTATGTCGTGGAAAGGAAGTCTCGGATGCACAAGGTGTATTACCAGCCTGAGGGAATTTGGGTAGGCGACATCATGCCGTACGGCGAGGACGGCACGTTCTATCTCTATCATCAGCGTGACACGCGTAACCCCGAACCTTTCGGAGAGCCGTTTGGCTGGGCACTCGCTACGACCAAGGATTTCGTCAACTACAAGGACTTTGGCGAGAGCCTTGAGCGCGGCGGCGACGAGGAAGTCGACCAGTACATTTATGCCGGCACGGTGTTTAAGGTGGGCGACAAGTACCATGCGCTCTACACTGGTTGCAATCGCGATAAGGTCCGCGCACGTTTGATGAAGCAGGTTCTTCTTCACGCAACGAGCGACGACGCCGTCAAGTGGGAGAAGAACATCGCCGAGACGCTGCTTCCGCCCCAGGAGGGTTACGATGACCGCAACTGGCGCGATCCCTTTGTGCTTTGGGATGAGGAGAACGAAGAGTACATGCTCATCCTCGGCACGCGTGTGGGCGAGGACAAGCGTCTGATGACCGGCCGCCTGGTCAAGTTCACCTCCAAGGATCTGACCAACTGGGAGTTCCAGGGCGACTGGTGGAACCCGGGCCTGTACACCATGTTTGAGATGCCTGATCTCTTTAAGATGGGCGACTGGTGGTACCTCGTCTTTTCCGAGTACAGCGACGGCAACAAGACCCGTTACCGCATGTCCAAGTCCATCAACGGTCCTTGGATTACCCCCGCTGACGACTCCTTCGACGGCCGCGCGTACTACGCCGCTCGCACCGCATTCGATGGCGAGCGTCGCGTTCTCTTTGGTTGGGTTCCTACGCGTGACGAGGGCGGCGACCCCAGCTCTTACCTATGGGGTGGCACCTTTATGCCCCTCGAGATCGTTCAGCGTGCCGACGGAACGCTCGGCACCAAGCTCCCCGACAGCATGCTTGGCGCCTTTGGCGAGGCTAAGGCAGTCGAGACCTTTGAGCTTTCCTGCGAGTCGGGCAAGGTCGAGCAGGTGCTCGCCGCGGATGCCGGCTCCACCTACTTGCTCGATGCCGACATTGAGCTCGGCGGTAACGCTGCCGGCTTCTCGGTCAAGTTCGCCGAGGACGCCGAGACCGGTCTTGCCTATGAGTTCCGCGCCAACCTGCGCGAGGGCAAGCTCGAGTTCACGCCGGCTCCCCAGTACCCGTGGTTCCAGGTCAACAACATGGGCCTCGAGCGTCCGTTGTTCTTTAAGGGCGAGGGCACTCACCATATGCGTCTGGTCGTCGACGACGACATCGCGACCATCTTTGTCGATGATGTTGCGCTCAACGCTCGCTTCTGCAACAAGCAGGGCCAGGGTGTGGCGCTTACCGTCACCGACGGTGCGCTCAAGTGCGCAAACGCAACGATCGCGTCTCTGTAGCGGCAACGAACCGTTTTATGATTTAGAAAAGGAATGGAGAGGAACATGGACTACAAGGCAGTGTCCCAGCAAGTCGTCGACAACGTCGGCGGACTGGAGAACATCGAGGGCGCCACGCATTGCGTGACCCGTCTGCGTCTGGTGCTCAAGGATACGAGCAAATACAACAAGGCCGAGCTCGAGAACATCGATGGCGTCAAGGGCGTGCTGTACAACAGCGGCCAGCTCATGATCATCTTCGGTACCGGTACCGTCAACAAGGTTTACGATGAGTTTATGGCTCTGACGGGCGTTAAGGAGATCAGTGCTTCCGAGGTCAAGGGCGCTGAGGCGGACAAGAAGGGCAAGTTCTTCTCGGTCCTCAAGGTATTCTCGGACATCTTTATCCCCATCATTCCCGCCTTCGTCGGCGCTGCAATCATCATCGGCCTTAAGTCGCTGATCGTTGCCAACGGCCTCTTTGGCATGGAAGGCAGCCTCGCCGATCACAGCGAGTTCCTCAAGAACCTCGCAAGCTTCTTTGCCATTATCGCCACCACGTTCGACTACCTGCCTGTCCTGGTTATGTACAGCGCGGTCAAGCGTTTTGGCGGTAACCCGATCCTGGGCATCCTCGTCGGTATCGTCATGGTTCACCCGAGCCTTATGAACCGCAACACGTTCGTTATGGACCCGACGGGTGCTGAGTACTGGAACTTCGGTCCGCTATCCATTCCCATGGTTGCTTTCCAGGGCGGCGTATTCCCTGCAATCCTGACTGCCTGGTTTATGGCCAAGGTCGAAAAGATTGCCCAGAAGTACATCCCCGAGGTCGTTTCGTTCGTCTTTGTCCCGACCGTTACCTTGATTCTTGCTAACGTCGCCCTGTTCACCGTGTTCGGCCCGCTCGGCAACCTGATCGGTGACGTCCTCGCCGGCGTAATCGATATCCTGTACAACAGGATGGGCGTCTTTGGTGCCTTTGTCTTCGCCGCGTTCCTGCAGCCGCTCGTCGTTACCGGTACGCATCAGTTCATCCAGGGTATTGAGGCAAACCTTGTTGCCACGACTGGCTTCAACTACATCCAGGCCATCTGGTCGGTTTCCATCATCGCCCAGGGCGGCGGCGCCATCGGTATGTACCTCATTCACAAGAAGCACTCCAAAGAGCGCAACATCTGCATGTCGTCCTTTATCCCGACGCTGGTCGGAATCTCCGAGCCCGCTATCTTTGCTGCAAACATGCGCTATTCGATCATTCCGTTCATCTGCGCATGCATCGGTGCAGGCTGCGGCGGTGCCTTCGTCAAGCTCTTTGAGGTGCGCGCTATCGGTCAGGGTCTGACCGGCGTGCTTGGCCTGCTCATCGTCACGCCCGAGACCCTCGTGTGGTATGTGGCTGGCAATCTCATTGCCTTTATCGTGCCGATCGTCTTGATCTTTGCCTACAACAAGGCAAAGGGCGTGCCGACCACCGATGAAGAGGGCGCTGGCGCTGGCTTCGACGTTAGCTTCTAGTTGAGCCGTTCAGTGTAATCTGAGGATAAGTCCATTTGAGGAAGGGCGTTCGACTCGTGTGAGTCGAGCGTCCTTCCCCATAGACGAGAAAGTCAACGGCGATGTTAAATCAAAAAAACAAGGTGACACGCGCGGACTATGAGCAGTGGCGTGTCGGACAGGATGAGACGGCGGCTCGCATCGCGTCCGACCCCGATAGGCTTCTGTTCCATGTGGAGCCTGAGCTTGGCTGGCTCAACGACCCCAACGGTTTGGTTCAGATTGGTGATACGTATCACATCTATCATCAATACGATCCGTTCGATGCTGCGCATGGCGGTCCAGTGCTTTGGAACCATCTGACGACAAAGGATTTTGTGACGTACGAGAATCACGGCCCCGTGCTGTTCCCCGATTCCGATTTGGATTCGAGCGGAGCGTATTCTGGTTCTGCCTTTGTACGTGATGGCAAGATTCACTACTTCTATACCGGCAACGTCAAGCATTTTGACCGCGATGATTACGACTACGTGTTGACGGGCCGTGAGCAAAACCAGATTCATATGGTTGCCGAGAATCCCGACGAATTGGGCGAGAAGCGCATGGCTGTTGGACCAGTCGATTACCCCGACGATATCGGTACGCACGTGCGCGACCCCAAGATCCTTGAGCACGATGGTATCTACTACATGGTTCTGGGCGCTCGTACGAAAGACGACCGTGGCTGCGTGCTTGTCTATACTTCGCGTGATTTAGGGGTCTGGAGCTATGCGACGCGCATTGAGCTGGGCGAGAAGTTTGGCTTTATGTGGGAGTGCCCTGATCTGTTTGAGCTTGATGGCGAGCTTGTTCTCGTTTGCTGTCCGCAGGGTGTGCCTGCCGATGGTTGGCGTTACCGCAATCCGCATCAGTGCGTGTGGTTCCCTATCGAGGCCGATTGGGAGGCGCCGAGTTTTAAGATCACCGGGCAGGGCATGCCCCCGATGGTCGATGCCGGTTTTGATTTCTATGCTCCGCAGTCCTTTGAGGATGCTGCAGGCCGGCGTTTGATGATCGGATGGTCGGGTTGCCCCGATGCGACGGCGGAAAACCCGACGGTGGCGCGCGGGTGGCAGTGCGCGTTGACGGTGCCGCGAGAGCTGAGCATGCGCGATGGTAAGCTCTGCCAGCAGCCGGCGCACGAGATTGGGAGGATGCGCGGCGACTGCGTTCGCGCGACAGGCGGTGAAACCGTTGAGGAGCCGGGCCGCCTGTTTGATCTTGTGGTTTCCTGCGAGGGCGCCAAGATGGTCGAGCTCGAAATCCGCAAGGGTGTCTTTGTGCGTTATACGGACGGGATGCTTACCCTCGATATGGGTGACGAAGGCTATGGGCGCGACCAGAGGTCGATTGAGCTCGGCGAGCTTCGCGACCTACGCTTGCTTTCGGACACTACGATGGTCGAGATTTTTGCAAATGGCGGCGAGACGGCACTTACGAGCCGTACCTATTCGCCGGCGGTTCCGGCGATGGAGCTGCACGCCGAGGGTGCGGCATCGATGGATTTCTACCGCCTCGCGCATTAACCGTGCGTGGAGCACGATTTGACTTGCCGGGCGGAATGTGTCGCAGTTGCCGCAGCGAACTACCGTTTATCGTGTATAGCTACCGTTTGCGGAGTAAGTAACACATTGTTGCAAACCGTGTAGAATCCTAAATAAGCACGGAGTTTTCCAGGGAGACGCTGTCCTTTGTTGTGTGCAAGGGGCGGCGTCTCTTTGGTGCTTGGATGCTGTTGTGCAACAGTGCGGCGGCGCGTGCCATGTATTGAAAAGCCAATGTTGAGATGGGTCGTGATAATAATGGGCAAGTACGTAATCGTGGTTGAGTCTGGGTCGGATGTGACGCCGGAGCTTTGCGAACGCTACGGCATCGTGCGCGTGCCCATGCATGTCACGATTGGTGACGAGACCGTCGAGGACGGTTCGATCGATCCGCTCGAGATTTATTCACGCTGCAACGAGTTTGGCGTAATGCCCAAGACCAGCGGCTGTGCGCCGGCAGATTTTGCACACGTATATGACCGTATCCATGCCGAGCAGCCCGATGCGACCATTCTGCATCTTGCGTACTCCGAAGTCACGACTTGCTCACATCAGTCCTCCAAGATTGCAGCTAAGGGCCGCGACTACGTCTACTCCATGGATACGCGTTTTGTTTCGGTGGGTCAGTCGCTCGTTGTCGTCGAGACCGCCAAATACATCGAGGCTCACCCCGATGCCACCGTCGACGAGATCTTTGCATTTACGAACTCCGTCATGGACCGCGTACTGCTGGGCTTTGTTCCTACGGACCTTGCCTTCCTTAAGGCGGGCGGTCGCTTGTCCAACGTCGCATTCCTTGGCGCCCACCTGCTCAAGATTAAGCCCTGCATTGAGGTGACGGGCGGCAAGTTCGTGGCGACCAAGAAATTCCGCGGCTCTATGCTCAAATGCGCCCGCGCCTTTATTGACCACATGGTTGCGAAAGGCGAGATTGACTACTCGCACATTGGCTTGGCGTATTCGGTGGGCCTTTCCCAGGAGCTGCGCGACGACATGGAAGTCTATGCGCGCGACCTGGGCTTTAAGGACGTTACTTGGACTCAGGTTGGCGGCGTCATCTCGAGCCATTGCGGCCCGACCGCCTTCGGTGCGGTGCTGACGCTTAAGGCGTAAAGGCCGCAGGCGAGCGTTCTTCAGCCTGACATCTCGACGTAGCCCCCAGCCATGGTGATGGGGGATAGATTAAAACGTGCCGTTCTAGTCCGAGACGTTTAAACGCAAACGCATGGGCTAGAATGACTCTGGCATTTTAATTGGTTGCATCCAAGGAGAGGCAAGGTAGCGCGAATGGCAGAAATGACGCTTGAGGGTGTGGACGCTCGTCCCGAGGACTCTGCGTTTGCCCTGGGCCGCGTGCATTCGATCGAGACGATGGGAACGGTCGACGGACCCGGCATCCGCTTTGTGGTGTTTGTTCAGGGCTGTCCCATGCGCTGCGCGTATTGCCACAATCCCGATACCTGGTCGTTCAACGGCGGCACCATGGTGACCGTCGAACACCTGATGGATGAGTTCCAGAGTAACCACGAGTTCTATCGCAGCGGTGGCATTACGGTGTCCGGCGGCGAGCCGCTCCTGCAGCCTGAGTTTTTGGCCGACCTGTTCCACGCCATGCACAATAACCACGATGGTCGTGTGCACACCTGCTTGGATAGCTGCGGCTATGCGTTCGATCCCGCGCATCCCGAGAAGTTCGATGCCGTGCTCAACGAGACCGACATGGTACTGCTCGATATTAAGCATGCCGACCCGGTCGAGCATAAAAAGCTGACTGGGTGCGATCCCGCACGCATTCTGGCGTTTGGTGATGAGCTTGCACGTCGCAAGATCAAGGTCATTATCCGTCACGTGGTGGTGCCGGGCATTACCGACACGGTGGAGGAGTGCGAGAAGCTCGGTCGCCTCATCGCTCCATGGCACAACGTGGTGGGCCTGGAAATGCTGCCGTATCACACGATGGGTGTCGTCAAGTACGAGCAACTGGGCATTCCCTATAAGCTCGAGGGCGTGCCCCAGATGGATACCGCGCGCATGCCCGAGCTGCGCAACGCCGTTATGGCCGGCATGAGAAAGCGCCGTGCGGAACTCAGGTCGGCCATCGGCTAACAAGCTATTTTTGCCCCTTTATGATACCCGAGCTGTACTGGCCTAACGGCTTGGTGCTGACGCGGTTGAGCCAAAATGCTGGTACCATACCGTGGATAAGCAATTTGCACGGATTTGGGGGATGGCATGGCAACCATCGCGATCATAGGCGCACTCGAAAAAGAGGTTGCGCAGATTAAGGAAGAACTGAGTGACGCGCATGAGGCGCAGGAGGCGGGCTTGACCGTTGTGAGCGGCGAGCTTGACGGTCTGACGGTGGTCGCCACGACCGCTGGCATGGGTACCGTGAACGCCGCTGCCGCAACGCAGCATCTCATCAGCAAATACGCTCCGCAGGCCGTTGTGTTTTCGGGTATCGCGGGAGGCCTAAACCCTAAACTGCATATTAACGACGTGGTTATAGGCAAGTGCCTGCGCTATCTTGATACCGATACGGCACTCATCGCCGAGTCTGCGCCGGGGCTCGAGGAGTTTGTCTCGACGCCGGCGTTGGCTGATGTTGCCGCCGCCGTGCTTGCCGAGCATGGATTTGTGGATGCCTCGGCGGATAAGACTTCTACTGAGAAGGACCCCAAGCAGTTCCTGTGTGGCACTATCGCCACGGGTGACCGCTTTGTTACGGGTGACGCCATGCGTAACGCTGCTATTGAGGCCACGCATGCCGATTGCGTCGAGATGGAGGGCGCGGCAATTGCGCACATCGCGGCCAAGAATGGTGTCGATTGCCTAGTGCTGCGCGCTATCAGCGATAATTGTGACGAGGCATATGACGCGTTTTGCGAGCGCGAGTTCGATCTGGATGAGTACGCCCGTACCGCGAGCGGCATCACGCTTGACATCGTTCGTCGTATCGCCGCCGCGCAATAGCACGCCCGTTTTGTAAGAACCTACGACCAAGGAGTGTCCATGGCCGATTCCATTAACTACCAGCTTGCCAAGTTCGTTGCCAGCTATGGCAAGGTTTCGCAGATTCCCGAGTCCACCTGCCCCGAGGTGAGCTTCGTCGGCCGCTCCAACGTGGGCAAGTCGTCGATCATGAACAAGCTTTTTGGCCGCAAAAACCTGGTCAAGGTTTCGAGCACGCCGGGCAAGACGAGCAACATCAACTTCTTTGAGGCTGACGACGTGCACTTCGTCGACCTGCCGGGCTATGGTTTCGCCCGTCGTTCCAAGGCCGAGCGCGACCGTTGGGCCGAGCTCATCGGCGACTTCTTCGACTCCGAGCGCAGCTTTAACCTGGTTGTATCGCTGGTGGACATTCGCCACGACCCGAGCAAGCTCGACCATGACATGATCGACTACCTGCAGGGCAACGAGTTCAACTTTATCGTCTGCCTCACCAAGGCCGACAAGCTCAGCCGCACCCAGCAGGCCCGCCAGGCAGCAGCCATCAAAAAGCAGCTCAACGTTCCGGCCGAGAACGTAATCATCACAAGCTCCCAAACCGGTGCGGGCATCGACGAACTCAAAAAGCGCATCGCCGAGGCTTGCCTCTAATCGGGCTGCAACCCCTCAAAAGCTCTCATCTATATCACCTCAGTGATAGTTATTGGTAAACTATCACTGAGGTGATATTTTTTTTGGAGGTCGATATGGAGCTTTGGCACGGGTCGGAGGTCGTTGTCGAGCATCCGTCGTTGGATAAATGCAGACAATTCAATGACTATGGGCGCGGGTTTTATTGCACGCCACATGAGGAAATGGCGATGGAATGGGCATGCCGGACCGAGTCTGATGGCGTTGCCAATCGATATGAGCTTGATTTAGATGGCCTTTCGGTCTTGGATTTGGAGTCTGGGGAGTTTTCAATCCTCAATTGGCTTGCAATTCTGGCGAACAACAGAGAGTTCAATGTTTCGACGCCAGTAGCACGCGAGGGGCTTCGCTATCTACTTGATAACTGTTTAATTGATACATCTCCTTATGACGTTATTCGAGGCTATCGTGCAGACGATTCCTATTTCTCGTTTGCAAGACAGTTTGTCAACGGCATGATTTCGCTCAGGCAATTGCAGCGCATTCTGTTATTGGGGGATTTGGGCATTCAATATGCGCTTATGAGTGAGCGTGCGTTCTCGGCGATTAGGTTCCGCGATTGGAAGCAGGCTTCGGGGCCTGAGTATTATCCCAAGCGTTTTGAGCGAGAGCAGAATGCTCGACGCAAATATTTGGATACGGTCAATGGGTTCGATTCCGAAGGTATCGACATTAGGGATTTAATGGCAGGGAGGGTTGATTTAAATGATCCAAGAGTTGACGGATTGTGGACCGAGTAGAACATATCCCGTCTATTACCTTGAGGACGCAATGAGCAACCTCGGCGACTGTTTTGACTATGCCGTAAACGACTATGGAGCGGAAGGGTCCGAGGTCGCTGAACTCTTTTGCCTGAGCGGCGTAGCTCGCGAGTTTGAGCGCGGCAACGCATGGGTAGTGTCGGGAAAATCGGGCGTTGAGCTGTTCGCGCTTATCGCCGAAAGGTCGGGCTATCAATCAAGGCCGATGCCAAATCGAACCTACCGATTCGAAAAGACACCGGAATATTGGACAGGCTGGATATTGGCATACCTTCAGTGGCGCCTAGGAGAGTCTTTCGAAGATTTGCTGCATGTCGTTCCATTTGATGTGCTAGGCAGTCTGTACTACCCCTGGCACGAAGCCTCGGAGGAACGTGTGGCTCGCCTCGTCTGCGATATGGCGAAGAAAGCGTCCAGGCAAACAAAACTTGCGTTAGCAAGAAAGAAGCTTAAGAAAACCCAACAAGACCTGGCATACGAATCAGGCGTATCGCTCCGCTCAATCCAAATGTACGAACAGCGCCAACGAAACATCAATGAAGCTTCGGTAACAAGCGTAAGAGCCATGGCAAAAGCCCTCCACTGCAACATCGAAGACCTCCTAGAGCCAGTCTTCGAATACAAGGAAACCAGCGCAGCGTAAACCAATATATTGCCAAGGTTTGTATCTAGTAAGCGCTCCTTACCAGCAAGAGTCCCTACCAATAGATAGCGGCTTAAAGGGCCGAAATCGTATGAATGGCATTGCGACTTCCAAATGGGTGACTGCTGCTTGAAAAGCTATAGAAATAGGGGCCGATTTAACGGCCCCAAGCATCGCATAAATGGCATATACGTTTTATCAACTATTTCTTGTTTTTAACCCATTTGCAGATACGCCAAATAAGCACTCCGACGAGAATCCAAACGAGAGCGATCATAATGTCTGAGCGTGCAGGAATTGGGATCATTGAACTTCCTCAATTGATGTGAGTCTAGTTTGCATAGGTGTGGAGCGTGCTGCCTTCCATGGTCGCTTGCAACACGGCGATACCGGACGTCATCCCCATCGATTCATAGTTGAGTCGATATGTCGCCTGTTTCGAGTTCCATATAAAGGATTCGTTAGTTACCGTACAGCCGATAGTCGTATAGTTTTGTCCCCAAGCGCTGGTAATGAGCGAGTTCGCTATCTTGATCTTGAATTCGCGATAAATAAAAGGACTGTTGTAATAGATAGTCCAAGTTCCAGATGCGTTGTTGTAGTAACTGTCCCATATCAGGCTGGGTTCATTGGTTTTTTTAATTCCTATTACTGCAACGGTCCCATCCTTAAGCTTGATTTGATGAGACTGCTCGGGACCTTTCGTTAAATCAAAATCTTGGGTTGCGCCAGAAATTGCGACAGCATCGCTTTCTGCAGCATAAGCAGTCGAAGGGCTAAACGAAAAACATATCGGTAATATCAAAAGTATCGAGAGGAAAAACGAAGCTTTGAGTGTGCGTAACACTTTGACCACCTCCATACTGCGATGCCTAGTTAAATAGTAGCATAGATTAACAGTTTATTATGTAACCTAAAAAGCCCCTATCTGCCCGGCGCCCCTTCAAAGCGTGGGTCTCTGTAGACATCCTCAGCAAGGTAAACGCAGGGATGGTCGGGGTGTTCCCCTCAAAATTATTCCGCAGCGCGAAGGCCTCTCGTCTGTGGCTCCGTTGGAGCACAAGATTAAATCAGCGAATGCGATTATCCTGTCGAGGCTGCGCAGGTCCCCTTGGGGCTTCCCCTGAAAACAATCCGCAGATCGAATTGCCCCGTCGCGCGAAGCGCACGACGGGGCAATTCATGATCGAGGACGTTTTCAGGGGAAGCCCCAAGGGGACCGGTGAGAGCAATGAGGCAGGGCGCTACAGGTACTCGATCTGGGCGCCTTCCGTGTCGCACGTGAGGATATGCGTGTCACACTTGGGGAACTGCTCGCGCAGCTTGACCTGCAGGAACTTCGCCACGATGGTGTCGTCAGTCACGGCCATGAGGGTCGAGCCGGAGCCACTGATCCAGATGGTCTTGGCGCCTCCGTTAAGGCAGGTGTCGCGCACGGCGTTGTAGTCGGGGATGAGGCGGCGGCGATAGGGCTCCTGGATGCGGTCGTCGTTGGCGGCGGCAATCAGGTCGAGGTCACCAGTCTCCAGGCCGCGCGTCATGCCGGCGATGCGGCCCATTTGCCATACGGCGGTGGAGAGTGGAATCTCCTGTGGCACAACCTTGCGGGCCTCGCTCGTATGCACCTCGTAGGGCGGAATCACGGTAATAAAACGCAAGCGATCACTTACCTCGTAGCGCAGGCACTGGGGGAGCGAATCGGTCGGCGTAAAGGAGCAGACGGCACCGCCCAGGATGGCAGGGGCGACGTTATCGGGATGGCCCTCGACCTCGGTGGCAATGCGGACGAGCTCGGCACGGTCGACGGTGTGGCCCGTCAGCGCGGCGGCAGCCATGATGCCGGCGACGACGCAAGTGGAGCTGGAACCCAGGCCGCGAGCGACGGGCACGTCGGTTTGAATGTCGATGGCAACGGGGAAAGCCGGCTCGCCCCACGCGGCCAGTGCATCGACAAAGCTCACGTAGACCAGGTTGTTCTCGTTTTGGAATTCCTCGGGGCAGCCCGTGATGGTGAGCTTGTCGGCGCGCTCGAAGGTGAAGTGCGAATAGAGGCTGACGGCCATGCCGAGGGTATCGTATCCAATGCCCAAGTTGGCGCTGGTTGCTGGGACGGTGATTTTGATCATGTGGGTCCTCCTGGGCGGGTCTGGCCGTTTAGTTCGCTGCTCGGACAGTCCTGGCTCGCTCGGAAAGCACATTAAGTGCTTTCCGGCTCGTGCGGAACTCGCGACGAACTAAACGGCCAGACCCGCTCGCATGCTCGTCATTATCCCGAAAGCTAAATAAAAAGAAGGTGCGCCGGCTTTCGCCGGCGCTTAATAAGGGATCTAGTTGGTGCTCATTCGTTTTGCTGCAGACTCGACGTAGCTTGCCATCTCATCGACGTCGCAGACGTCTTCGAAGCGGACGGGTTTGGATTCGAGTTCGGCGAGCTGGCTCGGGGCGACCGTGTTGGTGGCCTGCTCGAGTACGCGCATAGCCTCAAAATCATCCTCGGGAACGTCGAGGCCCAGGGCGTCGCAGCAGGCGCGCGGGAACTTGTAGGGGCTTGCGGTCGAAAGCAGCACGCGGGCCTTGGCACCCTCGGCGGGAGTGACCTGCTCAAAGACGTGATAGCCGCAAGCAGTATGCGGATCGATCACGTAGCCGTTCGCATCCCAGCAGCTCTTGATGGCAGTGCGGACCTCGTCCTCGCTGGCCCAACCGCAGCCAAAGACGCTCTGAATCTTTGCGAGCAGGTCGGCAGGAACCTCGTAGCGACCAGTCTGCGCCAGCTGCTCCATAAGTCCGGCAACAAGCTCGCAGTCGCCATCGGACAGGAAGTACAGCATGCGCTCCAGATTGGAGCTAATAAGGATGTCCATCGACGGCGAGATGGTCGTGAAGAACGGGCGGTTACGGTCGTAAACGCCGGTGGTCAGGAAGTCGGCAAGCACGTTGTTCTTGTCGCTCGCCACGACGAGCTTGGCGACGGGCAGACCCATGCGCTTGGCATAGTAGCCGGCCAGGATATCGCCAAAGTTGCCGGTCGGTGCGCAGAACTCCACGGCGTCGCCGGCCTCGATGGCGCCGGCGCGCAACAGCTGCGCATAGGCGGCAAAGTAGTAGACGACCTGCGGTACCAGACGGCCGACGTTGATGGAGTTGGCGCTCGAAAGCACCGTGCCGGCGGCCTCCAGACGCTCGGCAAGCTCCTTATCGGCAAAGATGCGCTTGACGGCGCTCTGGGCGTCGTCAAAGTTGCCGCGGATGCCGCAGACGGCGACGTTGTCGCCCTCCTGCGTGGACATCTGCAGGTTCTGGACGCGGCTGACCTTGCCCTCGGGATAAAAGACGGTGATGCCCGTGCCCGGCGCGTCGGCAAAACCGGCGAGCGCGGCCTTGCCGGTGTCGCCCGACGTGGCGGTGACGATCATGATGCGCTCAGCTCCGCCGTCCTTGGCAGAGGTGCGGGCCATGAGGCGGGGGAGCATCTGCAGGGCGACGTCCTTGAAGGCGCTCGTGGGACCGCCAAAGAGCTCCATCACATAGGTCTGAGGGGCGTCGGCGCCCAGTGCAGCGTCGAGTTTGACGAGCGGCGTAACCTCTTCACTCGCGAACGTGCCGCGGTATGCCTCGTCGACACACGCCGAAATTTCTTCGGCCGTGTAATCATTCAGTAACATTCCCAACACATCTTGAGCGATTTCAAAGTACGATTTATCTGCAAGCGAGCTGATATCGACCTGCTGGGTGCCGAGCTCGTCCGAGACAAACAAACCCCCGTCGGGAGCGATGCCGGTACGGATTGCCACCTTACTTGAGCATGATAAAGTGCGTCCTCGTGTACTATGATAAGTTCCCATATAACACTGCTCCTCGGATGCCTTGGTCCCAATCGGTGAAACCATGGTATCAGAGCGCGCAAAATAGGTTTGCAGAGGCTTTTTAGAAAGGTAACCTCCAGCCCATGATTAAGATTGCCAAGTTTGGCGGCTCGTCGGTCGCCGACGCTGAACACTTCAAGAAGATCAAGGCCATCGTCGACGCCGACCCTGCCCGCCGTTTTGTGGTGGTTTCCGCCTGCGGCCGCCGCTTTAAAGGCGACACCAAGGTGACCGACCTGCTCTACCTGGTTAACGCGCACGTTAAGTATCACGTGTCGTGCGAGGAACTGCTCGAGGACATTGGCCAGCGCTATTTTGATATCGCTGACGAGCTGGAGCTCACCTATCCCATCCGCGAGGAGTTTGCGGCCTTTGCCGAGCGCGCCCGCTCGGGCGGCTACTCTACCGAGGAGCTCGTGAGCCGCGGCGAGTACTTTACCGCTCGCCTCATGGCCGAGTACCTGGGCCTGCCGTTCCTGGACGCCGCGACGGTTGTGGCATTCCATCACGACGGTACGCTCAGCATGAATCGTACCTCCGAGCTGGTGCAGGAGTACGGTCAGCAGGGCGGCTTTGTTATGCCCGGTTTCTACGGCGCGACGCGTGAGGGCCAGATTAAGCTGCTCGACCGTGGCGGCGGCGATATCTCGGGCTCGATTCTGGCCAAGTGCCTGGGTGCCGACCTGTACGAGAACTGGACCGATGTCTCGGGCTTCTATTCTGCCGATCCGCGTATTGTTCCCGAGGCTCAGCCCATTGCGCGCGTTACCTACGAGGAGCTGCGCGAGCTTTCGTACATGGGTGCAAGCGTCCTGCACGAGGAGGCCGTGTTCCCCGTACGCGAGGCGGGGATTCCGCTAGTCATCAAGAACACCAATGCGCCGCAGGACCCCGGCACTATCATTAGCGAGACGGCTGACGAGGGCGAGGCGGAGCCCATCATTACCGGCGTGACCGGCAAGCGCGGTTTTGTCGCCATCAACGTCGCCCGCGACCGCACCAAGCCTCGTGTTGGCTTTATGCGCCGTGCGCTTTCGGTCTTCGAGCGCTATGACGTTTCCGTCGAGCACATGCCCACCGGTGTCGACCGCTTTGGCGCCGTGGTGCAGGAGCAAGACGTTCACGATTCGCTGTACTCGCTCGTGGGCGACATTCAACAGGAGGTCGAGCCGCTCGAGATCGAGGTTGTCGAGGGCTTGGCGCTCATCGCTACCGTCGGTCGTAACCTGCGCGGCCGTGCCGGCATCTCTGGCCACCTGTTTGGCATGCTCGGTCAGGCCGGCGTGAGCGTGCGCATGATTTCGCAGAGCTGCGACGAGATCAACATCATTATCGGTGTCGAGGAGAAGGACTTCGACCTGGCGATTCAGACCATCTACCGTGCCTTCTCCGACGAGAACGGCATTGTGAAGGTCTCCGACCTGGAGGCTCCCGCGCCGGTCGATCCCGCTCTGGTCGCGCTCCACAAGTAGCTGCTATCCCAGTAGATTTTTGGACTTGCCTCAAAAAACTATGGCGGGGCGTTTCGTTTCGGTTTCGTTTCGACGGGGCGGGTTTCGTGCCCGCCCCGTTCTTGTATACACTGGCAACAATAATCGGCCTGCTTGGCGTGCGGGCGATAGCCATAACCTTTAAAGGGGGAAGCATGAAACAGTACACGGTTGCTATTTTGGGCGCGACGGGAGCCGTGGGCACCCAGATGCTCGAGTGCCTCAACGAGCAGGAGTTTCCGGTCGGTAAGCTCAAGCTGCTGGCGAGCGCGCGCTCTGCGGGCAAGACCGTTGAGTTCCGCGGCGAGCAGGTTGTGATCGAAGAGGCTTGCCCCGAGGCCTTTGAGGGCTGCGACATCGTACTCGGTGCTGCCGGCGACGATATCGCCAAGGAACTGCTGCCCGAGGCCGTCAAGCGCGGCGCCGTCGTGGTCGACAACAGCCACGCCTTCCGTCTGGATCCCGAGGTGCCGCTGGTCGTGCCTGAGATCAACGCCGATGACATCAAGTGGCATCACGGCCTTATCGCCAACCCCAACTGCGCGACCATCATCGGCCTGGTTCCCACGTGGCCGCTGCATCAGCTCGCTGGCGTGAAGCGCATGATCGTCTCGACGTACCAGGCGGCTTCGGGTGCCGGCGCTCCCGGCATGGCCGAGCTCGAGGCTCAGTTGGCCGCCCTGGGCCGTGGCGAGGAGATTCCCGAGCCGCGCGCGTTTGCCGCCCAGCTGGCGAGCAACCTGATTCCGCAGATTGGCGGCGTCAAGGAGGAGGGCTTTACCTCCGAGGAGATGAAGCTGCAAAACGAGGGGCGCAAGATCATGCACCTGCCCGAGTTGCGCGTGAACTGCACCTGCGTGCGTGTGCCTGTGCTGCGCTCTCACTCCGAGAGCATTACGCTCGAGTTTGAGCGCGACATCACGGTGGAAGAGGCCCGTGCTGCGCTGGCTGCTGCTCCCGGCGTCAAGCTGGTTGACGATATGGCTGCCGAGGATGCACACGACCGCTTCCCCATGCCGATGGATACGTCCGACCAGGACCTGATTTGGGTCGGCCGCGTGCGTCGCGACATCTCGAACCCCGAGGCCGCACGCGGTATCACCTTCTGGTGCTGCGGCGACCAAATCCGTAAGGGCGCGGCAACCAACGCCGTCCAGATCGCTAAGCTGCTCTGCGAGTAGTGTGACCTGTCCGGCGGGGGCCGGGCTTAGTTTTCAGAACGTCCTCGACCATGTGTGGCGCCTTGTCCTGCTCCTTCGGAGCCGCGGACAAGGCGCCACACTGGTCTGCGGAGTGTTCTGAAAACTAAGCCCGGCCCCCGCCTGCGGTGACGCTGCTGCGAGCGGCCTGCGATGGGGCCGTTGTTGGTTGGGGCCGCTGGGCTGATGTGGGGGCGCGTGGTTGTCGCGGGCCCTGGTCCCGGCGGCGGCCTCGGCGCTTCGCGCCTGCCGCCTTTGGGGACTGTGGGGCGCGGCCGGCAGCTGCGGCGCGCTGCGCCTGCTGCCTGAGGTGACTTTGGGGTCGATTGGGGTTGTCTGCACAATTCGCGGTATTATGTTGCGGAGTTTTGAAAGGAGCCGCTGGTGGTCACGACGACGTTTGCCTCGCCTTTGGGCGAAATCTTGCTTGCCGCTGATGGCCGCGGTCTGACGGGACTTTGGTTTGAGGGGCAGGAGCATTTTGGCTCCACGCTTCTCCGGGAAGACTCCGAACATGTTGAAGGCGCCGATGCAGTTTCTGGTACTGGCGGCATGTCGTCGGTGAGTCCGGCAAATGGTGCGGCGTCTTCGGTGCTTGAGCGTTCCTGGGCTTGGCTGAATGCTTATTTTGCAGGGCAGGAACCTCGGTTTACGCCGCCGTTGCATATGATCGGCACGGCGTTTCAGCGTGAAGTTTGGTACGAGCTGCTTTCTATTCCGCGTGGCGAGGTCGCTACGTATGGCGAGATCGCCCAGCGTGTTGCGGCTCGACATCGTGTACCGGGAAACGAGGCACCCGTTGTGTCTCCCCGTGCCGTGGGGGCCGCGGTCGCGCGTAATCCCATTTCGATTATTGTGCCGTGCCATCGCGTGGTTGCCGCCGACGGCTCGCTTAACGGATATGCCGGCGGGCTTGATCGCAAGGAGTGGCTGCTTCGGCTTGAGGGCGCGTACGAGGAGTAACACTCGAGCGCTTTGCATAGCCAAGATGCCGTGAAAGAACGGGACATGCTTTCCGAATGGAGGCTCAGACGGAAACTACGTCCCGGAATTCCGTTTTAAAGCGGGATGCGCTTTCCGAATGGCGTTCCAAGCGGAAACCGTGTCCCGGAATACAGCCTCAGAGTGGGACGCCGTTTCCGGCTGAGACCACCTGCCTGGACATCCATCTACGCCCGCTCCTGCAGGGCGTAGATGGACTTATCCATGTTGAACAGGTAAGCCACAACGCAGACAATAATGGACATCGGCAAGTTACCAAAGCCGAAGACTTCGCAGCCAATAAGGATGGGTGCGAGCAGCGTATTGGTGGCGCTGCCAAAGACGGCTGCGTAGCCCAGTGAGGCGCAGAGCTCGACGGGCATGCCGAGAATCCCGGCGAGTACGACACCCAGGCTGGCTCCGATGGAGAACAACGGCGTCACCTCGCCACCCTGATATCCTGCGGCAAGCGTGGTAATGGTGAGTGCGAATTTGAGTGCCCAGTCCCAAGGTATGATGGCGACCTTGCCGTCACCGTCGAGCGCCGCGGATATCAGATTGGTGCCAAGCCCGCAGTATCGACCCTGCCATAGTGCGAACAGAATCGCCGATAACGCGATGCCCATAACGGCGATGCGTGCATAGGGGTTGGGGAGCAGCCGCGCCGCAAGTGTTTTGGCATGTGCAAGGTACCAGGCAAAGGCGCCGCCCACCATACCAAACGCGATGCCCAACAGTGCCAGCCGTCCAAGACCGGGGAGGTCGAGCGCATACGAGGCGGTAACGGCGACCTCGAACTTCTCGAGCCCCAGGGCGCCGGAGGTCATGCTTGCGGCAAGTGAAGCCGTAAGCGCGGGGAGCAACGCGCGGTATTCCATGCGTCCGGCGACCAGCACTTCGATAGCAAAGACCGTAGCAGCGAGCGGCGTTCGAAAGAGTCCGGCAAAGCCAGCGGCCATACCAATGAGCAAAAACGTGTTGCCGGGGTTTCGGAAAGGTAGACGCCTGCCGATCCAGTGCGAGACGGTTGCACCAATCTGCACGGCCACGCCCTCGCGCCCCGCACTGCCGCCAAAGAGGTGCGTCCCCCACGTGCTCAACATAATGAGCGGCACCAAACGCGGGGAGATGGCATCCTCGCGTCCGTGACCTACGTCAAATACCAGGCTCATGCCCCGATCGGTGCCTTTGCCCCAGGTGCGGTAGGCAAATACGATGGCCAAGCCCATGAGGGCGAGGAAGGGAAGGAGCAGTGCGATGTGTTCGTCGCGGAAGGCGCCGATTGCCAGAAGCACGCGTCCAAAGAGTGCGCAGATGGCGCCAACGATGATGCCGATAGGGATTCCGACGGCACCCATAAGCACGAGGCCGCTATAGGTGTTGAGCAAGCGTTTGATTCTGCTCGATGCGTTGCTTTCCGACATTTTGCTTTCCGACACTTGCTCTCTTGATAGAAAAAGAGCTGGAGTTGCGCATCGTTGAGAGGCTTTCCAGCTTTAGCAAAACAAACTTATAAGATGCGGCGGGCCGCGTCAAGATAATTGCTTGACAGCCTAGGAGGCGGCTGGTTGGCTGGCTTAAAACCTAGCGCGTGAAATGACGCTCCACGCTATTCAGCGCGCTTGATAGGATGGCGAACCACAGTCTTAAGTTTCTCCGGTGCACATTTGCGTGGATCGGAGAGATAAATTTCGTGATGGAAACGGGTGTCTGAGAAGTCGGGGACATAGCCCTGTTCGGTCGCGTATTCATGCATGGCGTCTACGGTCGCCGGTTCGTTGTCGTAGGGCCCGGTGTGCATGCATTGAACGCAGAGACCCTCGTCAACTTTAAGCAGCTCGACGGCGGAAAAGTCCAGTTTCTTTTTGGCCGTGGCTTCCGCGACTGCCCAGTCAAAGTCATCTCGGGTGACGAAATCGGGCAGGCGGATACACGAGATAAAGTTGAAATCGTCCTTGCGTACATAATCGATGTCGCCGCTCGGGGAGTCTTGCCACCAGAAACCCTCGAGCGGCGGTACCACAAAGTCGAAATAGCCCTCGATACTCCTTGAGCCTTTCTTCGACATCTTGACGGTATAGGCGATGCCGTAAAGCAGCGGCAGGGCGTTTTGATACTCGCCACCTTCGGTATTTGGGTCGCCCTTTCCGCGAACGGCAACGTAGCTCATAGGCGGGACAGTTACGATACTCGGCTTGCTTGCAGGTTTGTAGAGCTCCTTGCATTCCTTCTTAAAGTCGAACGCCATGTTGGCCGCCTTTCTGCGTATTGGCCTGCTTAGATAGCCGAATCATATCATAGAAACGAACAGCTGTTCGAATGATTTGGCTGACAGATTGAGATGCGTGCGTTGTGTTTGGCCTGTCTCTTATACACATCTGACGCTGCCG
>URIK01000015.1 GCA_900547855.1 uncultured Collinsella sp.
GACTAGTCGTCGGCAGCGTCAGATGTGTATAAGAGACAGCGAGCTGTTCAACGGCTCAGTCACCTCGAGTGGCTTTCGGATTGACATGGCTGGGTCACACTACCTTGACGTGAGTGTGAAGAGGGAGGTTCTCAACAGCACCGGCGATGGCCTTACCGAGGACGTGCGCTTCAACAAGACGGCGACCGACGGTGCGGTGTTCGAAGACGAGGGCATATACACGGTGACCGTGAAGAACCCCAATACGGGTGAGGAGGCCACGACCAAGAAGATCTATGTGGGTACAAACGATGCCATGAAGGCTTCGGTCGCCAACAACATGACACTTGCCGAGGCCCAGGAGCGGATTGCGGAGGGCGCGACCGTCGCAGACGACGGGTCGTTTAGGTCCGCCTCGAAAAAGACCGACGCGTCGGCCAATGCGGTCTCCGGCAAGAACGGGGACGCCGCCAGCATGGGCGGCCCTGTTATCGCTCTGCTTGCTGTGGGCGTAGTCCTCATCCTCGCGTTCATCGTGATGGCTCGGTGCAAGAAGATAGCTGCTACTGACGTTTCCAGCGAATCTGGGCCCGCTGTGCCCGATACGGATCTCGATGGCGAGGAAGGCGGTGATGGGCGATGAGGCGAGCCATTGCCCTGATACTCGTCATCGTGATGGCAGTGTCCGGGCTTCCGGGCTGTGCGTCCTCTACCGAGCAGTCTGGAGGGTCGTCTGGTGTGGGAGCATCCGGATCGGTGAATGAGGTCGCCGCCATTCAGACGGCAGGCCTCGAGTTCGAGGCCCTTTCCGACCCTGATCTTCAGCGCTACGTGGCGGATGCCGTATATTCTGACCTTGTCCAGAAGATTGATTCCGATGAGTACTACGTCGAGAACGTTCAGACAACATATGTCTCGAAAGAATATCTTGAGGAGCTCTCCTACAACACTCAGTCGAACATTTACTTTGGCTATACGCTTGCTGATCTTGAAGAAGCCTTCGGCGGCGAACGCTACGTCTTCACGCTCGGTGAAGATGGCCGGACCACTGTCAAGGCATTCGAGGGCTACGATGACACCTACGACCAGGTGGTGAGGAACATCGCCGTCGGCACGGGGGTCATCCTTGTGTGTGTCACGGTATCCGCTGTTACCGGCGCTGCCGGGGCGCCTACTGCAAGCGTGATATTTGCTGTCTCGGCCAAGTCCGGAGCGGTGGTCGCGCTGTCCTCCGGCGCCATCAGCGGCGTTTCTGCTGCCATCTTCAAGGGCATCGAGACGGGTGACATGGATGAGGCTCTGAAGGCCGGTGCTTTTAGCGGCAGCGAAGGCTTCAAGTGGGGCGCGATTGGTGGGGCGCTGTGCGGAGGCGCCGAGAAGACCCTGGCTCTAAGGGGTGCCACCACCGGTGGCTTGACGATGGACCAAGTCGCGTCCATTCAGAAGGAGTCTGGGCTCCCGCTCGATGTCCTCAAGCAATTTAACGACATGGATCAGTACGAGATTATCAAAAACGCAGGGCTTACCCCCAAGATGGTCAACGGCGAGACGGCTCTTATTCGCGATATCGATCTCACCTTTACTGATGAGATGGGGCGTACGAACCTTGAGAGGATGAAGGAGGGCCTGGCGGCACTCGATCCCGCTACCGGGGAGCCTTACGAGTTGCACCATATCGGGCAACAGGTCGACTCGACCCTGGCGATCCTTACGCAGGAGGAGCATAGGCTCGGAGGAAACTCGAAGATTTGGCATAAGTTGACGAAGTCCGACGTACACGCCGATGGGAACAACTGGGACGCTAAGAGGAAGGCCTTCTGGGAGTACATGGCGCAGGTGTTGGAATAGTAGGGTATTGGGATGAGCGACGTATACCAGGGCCTTTCTGGGCTCCCGAACTTCAGATGTCTGGGCGCGGCTGACTCCGGCGCGATTACCGAGGCTGAGGCAAAGCTGGGGTTGAGCTTTTCGAAGGAATATAGAAGCTACCTCGAGTCCTGCTCCTTTGCCAGCGTCAATGGGCACGAGCTCACGGGTATCTGTAAATCGCCGAGGCTTGATGTTGTTGGAGCAACGCGAGCGGAACGTGGAAACTGGCCCGACATCGACCCTGCTTGGTATGTCCTGGAGCGAACGGGCGTTGATGGCATCGTCGCATGGCAGGACGCGGATGGCATTGTCTATTATTCCATTCCCGGGTCCGGATGCATGGTGGTTTGCGATTCACTTCTTGAATACGTTAAGCGCTAAAGACTGAATGCGGGTTCAATCGCTGGGTAACTCTAGCTCGGCGACGTCAACCGCTGGGTTTCGCTCTTTAGGGCGGGCGGGTCGTGCAGGAGTTTTTAATGTTGCGGCAGGATATCGTTGCGAATGAGGAATTGTTGGGTGCCGCGGTATAGCAAACTCATCGGTGCCGTACCTGTGAGATGCTCCGTATCTTGAAGCCACTTACCACTCTTGTTAGCGCCTGCTTGCGTATCCCCGAGATGCGCGTCTGCCGTTTAGTTCGCCCCAATGCGCTAAGCTGAAAGCGAGTCGGAGGAGCTAAGGTTTTCTTGCCTATATGTAACCCTCCGGCTCTTGTATACCGATGGTGGTAGATGTAAATAAACGGCGGAACGGCTGTAAAAGAGCCTTCCCACTGGGTAAAATCAGAATATGCCGTGGAACCCGCTCCTCAGCTAGTCACACTTCGGAAGCGCGGGTAACGCAGGTGCTATCGTCTTAAAGGGTCGGCTGCAACCGGCCCTTTTCTATGACTCCCCTCGCTATCCGTTACTGCTTATATTCCCGCCAGATCGCGTAGAGGTTCCGGGCAATGCCGGTCACGTACATCGAGAGGCGCAGGATTTCAAGAAACAAGTTCATAGGCTTCACCCCAATCGGAGATCGGAGCGTTGCCCGCAGGCGGATTCCGCGGCAGTCAAGTTTTTACCTCACAGGCCGTGGTGAGAGATATCCTACCCATCCCATGGTTTGGAACAGTGTCGATCTAACGGGCAGTCAATCCTCTAGCACTCTTTGAATTGAGCAAGCATCTGCCCGAAGAAGCTTAGTTCGGATGGCTCATAAATGAGCGAACCGCCGTCCGCGGTCCTGTAGACCCCGCAGGGGAGGTAACGCCCGTCGGGGAGGACGTAAAGGTTTTCTTCCTCCCTCAGCCCCGTTGGGAGTATCGGGGTCTCGTTTTCGTCCATTTGGAACTCATCGATATTCGCGATTTTCTTCTCCATGGTGCCTCCAGCCTTATTTCTTGTATGGCGCCCTAAAACAAGCAGCTCTCAATCAGATCCTTCCCTCGTAGGGTATCGACCCACTTCTGCGGGATGGACTCGATACCGTATGCCGTGCCGGCGAGGGCGCCTGCGACGGCTGCGGTGGTGTCGGTGTCGTCGCCTAGGTTGACGGCGGCGAGCACGCAACCTTTGTAGCTGTTAGTGTTGACAAAGCACCAGGTGGCTGCCTTAAGGGTGTCACGCACGAAGCCACCTGACTCGATCTCCTGCTCAGGCACGCCTTTCAGATGGAGCGCCCACGAGGGGAGCACGTCGTTCATCACATCCCTCATCAGCTCGACAAATATGATGCATGCGTCGGTTGACGTTCTGTGGGCGTGCGTAATCGCGGAGACCTTGCTGACCTCATCGTCTGTTGCATCGGTGAACGCCAGGGGCGCGATGCGCATGAGCGAACCGTTGCCGTTGTCGCGCTCGCCAGAGCCTCCTTTGCCGGTGCGCAGGGCACGGGCGGTCGTGCCGCCATAATCGAAAACGCCGTCGATCGTATACTCGCCACGGGCAATCCAGCTTACGAACTTGTCGCGCATGTCTGCGGTGTCGATATGCCCGAGCTCCCTAATCGAGTCACAGGTAGCAAGCGTCATAGACGTGTCGTCACTCCAGGTGCCGGCGGGCTGCCCATGCGTGCCGTAGCCGATCATGTTCGTGCATTCGAACGTGCTGCGAGGCATAAACTCGTATGGAACGCCCAGCGCGTCGCCGACGGCAAGCCCATAGATGCAATCGCGTAGTGTTGTTTTCGGTCTGTCTGTCATGGAGCGCTCCTCTTATGTCGGGGGACATGAAACGCCGTCGGGGGTATCGGTCGCAACGTGCTGCTACCCTTGCGCTTTGCCATTAGTCGCTTCGTTGATGGCGCGGTACTCGGCACTCAGCTCGCGCGCCAGCTCTTCCTTGCTTGGAAGATACGGCAGGTATTTGGCGGTAAACACTTGGTCGTTGTCTTCGGGCAGCGTGTACTCGACAATCGAATCGCTTTTGTCCGCGCAGAGCACGATGCCTATGGGCGGATTGTCGCCTTCGTTCATGAGCTCGCGCGTGTAGTAGTTCACATACATTTGCATCTGGCCCAGGTCCTGATGCGTAAGGTCATCGGTCTTAAGGTCGATGAGCACGAAGCAGCGCATCAGATAGTTGTAAAAAACAAGGTCAATATAGAAATGGCGCCCATCAAAGGTGATGCGCTTTTGGCGCGCCTCGAAAGCGAAGCCACGACCAAGCTCCAGCAGGAACTTCTGAAGATGCGTGATGAGCGCCTGCTCTAGATCGCTCTCGCGAAACGTAGCATCGTCCGAGAAACCTAAAAACTCCAGTACATATGGGTCGCGGATGATATCCTCGGGGCGACGAGCCGGGGCGCTCTCTTGGATTTCCTGGGTGACGGCCTCTTTGTCCTTGCTGGTAAGTAGGCGCTCGCGGAACATGGTGTTGATCTGGCGTTCGAGCTGGCGCGTGCTCCAGCGAGAGTCGGCGCATTCGTTCATGTACCAGGTGCGAGCTTCGGGGTCAGGAATGCGTATTAACCTGCGGTAATGTGTCCAGCTCAATTCGGGACGCAGTGAGTCCCGAATTGGAAATGCAAGATAGAACTGACGCATTTTGCGCAGCTCTCTTGCTTCAAAACCTTTACCAAAATCCTTGGTAAGTCTGATTGCGAGGGCCTTGAGCAGCGCCTCTCCATACTTGGCGCGCTCCTCTCTGCCCTGCTCATCAACTATGCTCTTGCCGATCTCCCAATATGCCTCAACCATCGCAAAGTTAACGGCGGTATAGGCCTTGTTGCGAGCGGCGTTGAGAATCGAGGAAACCTGCTTGTAAAAAACTTCTGGCACGATTGCCGATTCTCCACGGTTTACCAGTTCGCCCATCACTGTCGCCCCACTTTCCTCTTGTGGAATGCATCTTTATCGCATTTAGTTTAAAGCCTCGCGCGGACACGAATTGCTGTGCTGTCTGGCACCTTCGCATGGGAGCCTTGCGGTGACTAAAATGTGACCATAGAGACAGTTTTAGCGAACCCCACGGGAGTGACGCGTATGGACAACAACACGCTGCTATTCCAGGACAAAGGTTCGGGTAGGTTTAAAGACGTTAAGATCTACCCCAATCGTATCGAGGTGCTCAAGAAGGGCACTTTTGGCGGCAGGCACACCGAGATTGTCTACCTTAAGGACATTACGGGGGTCAACAGGATCAAGGGCCGCGATGTTTTTCTGCGTAACAGGCTGTTGACTGCTTGTGTTTTTAGCCTGAGTAGCCGTGCGAAGGCCCAGGAATTTGTGAACGCGCTGAACATGGTGATGTAGCCGATAGCGGCGTTCGGGCCAAGGTAAAAATCGGGGCGCAGAACGGTATTCTGCGCCCCGATTGAGTTAATGCGCCCAAAAGACTGGCTTGCCTATTCGTTAACGTCCTCGGTATTGTCGCGGTCACTGGCAAGCATTGCTGCACCTGCGACCGTTGTCGCCACGGCGGCGGCAGCGAGCCCGGCGGCAATGCCGGAGCCGTCTCCCGTGTCGGCGAGTTTTCCGCCCGAGCTCTTGCCCTGGTCGCTCTTGTTGCCCTTGCCATTCTTGTCGGCGCCGCCTGCGTTGGAACCCGTGCCGGTGCTGGCGCCGCCTGCACTGTCCGAGGCCGCTACGGTAAAGCTTGCGGCTCCATCGCTGGCGAGCGTGTAGTTCTGCGCCGCGTCGCCCAAGAGACCGTTCACGCGCACCCAGTACGTTCCTGCGGCAAATGTTTCGCCCTCGGCCATTGCCGTGCCCGGAGCGCCGTCCGCGTCGTGCACAAACTCGAGATGGGCCGTGCAGGCATCGGTTTCGAGCTTGCCCTCGAGTGATGCCGCAATCTTGGCGCGCACGTCTTCGCCGGCCTTAAGGCCTTCGAGTCCCTCAAAATGGGGCGTCAGCGCGCGTGGATCGATATCGATGGGCACGGAGCCCCGCAGCTCCGTAACGGTCTCGTTGCCCAAGGCGTCGACATCCACATATTCGATGGCAAACGCATGGCCCGAAGCCGCCACGTTGAGTACGTTGCTGCTGTCGACGAGGCGGAAATGGCCCTCGCCAACGGTCTTGCCATCCTGGAGCGAGGCATCGCTCAGCGAGTCGCCGTACGTCATGCGCATGCAGGTCGGGAGGCAGCACGAAGCCGACTGCGTGTGCTTCGTATCGTAATTGTAATTGCGCTGGTAGATGCTCCGGGCCAGCGCCGCATCAACAAAGTCGGATGCGATGATGCCAATGTGCTCGAGGTAATCTGACTTTGTATCCTCGATGCCGCTGGGATTGATGTACGGGCTCTTATACAGATGCTCGTTGACTACTCGTGCCGAGGTAAAAGGATTGCCTCCGTGCGACAAGCCCGTGCAGCTGGTGTAGTTGATAGACCAGCAACGCTCCTGGACTTGCACCTTGGCCCCGTCATCGTCCACGACGTCCACCTTGTTGCGCGTGCGCCCGGTCGTTTCCTTCAGCGCATTATCGACCCAGCTGAGCTTGTCGGTTCCCGTGAGTTTGTACTTGTCCTGGGCGTATACCTTGGTGCAATAGGGCTCTTTGTCGCCTGTTTCCCCCGCGGCTTCAAAGCCCCGCGCGTCTTGGACAAGACACATAGTGGCGCTGTCGGAGTGAGCCTTGATCTTGTCATCCCATTCGGTAAGGTCGAGGCCCCACGTGTGGCCGCTTACACTGTTGCCTGCGAGCCTAAATCGACGCAGCAGAACGATCTTTCCGCGCACCTCGTGTAGCGTGGGGATTCGGCTCGACGTATAGAACAGTTTGGGGTTGTCGTCCAAAACCTTGGCGAAAGCCGTCGTAACACTTTCGTCGGTAGCCTCGTCGTTGCCTCGTGATACAAGCATGATGAGCGCTTCTGTCGGGTTTTCGTTCAAAAACGTTTTAAAGTACCCGATGACATCGGAGAGATGCAGATAGTCCCCGTCTTTTTTGAATAGGTAGAAATCCCCGTGGCAGATGCCAGGGTTGTCGCCCTTTCCGAGCCGGATATCAAAATAGCGAATGCCTTCGAGCAACTGCGTGGGAATGTAATCCTGCTGGCATTTTACTTGCGAGGATTGGCGCTCGGTGTCGTTGTCCACGCTACAGGTGCCCGAATCGTGCGTACCCGGGATGCTCAGCTCGTCGAGGAACTTGTTGTCGTCGACGTATTTCATCCAACATGGCCCATCGACGTAGCTGCTGTACGTGATCCAGTCGAGGCTGCTAACCGTGGCATCGTTCTTTTTCATGTCGTAACCGATAAGTTCGAGCTCCCACGGAATGCTCTTACTCTTATGGCAGATCTTATTGTTGTCCTGGTCTTCGCCGTTCGATTCTATTGCCAGGTACTTAATGTCTTTTTTCTCGGTTTCTTTCTCGACCGTGCGGTCTCGGATGATATAGGTTCCGTTTGATTGCCGCTCGAACGCAAAAGCGCGGCTGGGCTTGTTGTCATACTCGCCGCTCCATACGTGGATGACCTTTCCGTCTTTGTCCGAGTCGCCATCGACCGACCAAATGCTGTAGCCCGTCTTTTTATGCTCTTCGAAATTGAGCAAGGTGCGGATAGCATACCAGTTTGTATCGTCATTCTTGGTCGTTACGTTCTCAAGGATGAGCTTGCTGGACGTGCCGTCATTAAACAGATGGCAGACGTTGCCGATGACGTTGCCGTCTTCGTTAACGCTTGCGGTACGAAAATAGCCCGCGGGGCGAAGGCGAATGACGAAATTGTTGAGGCTGACCGACGCTGTGGCAGCGTCGTCTGCAAATGCCGCTCGTGGGCCAATGCCCAATGCCGCGGTTTCGGGCAGGCTTGCAAGTGGCGACAACGCCGCGAGTCCAAGGCCCAACGTAAATGCTCGGCGGCTGATGGCGCGGTGTTCGGTCATAACTTCTCCATTCGTAGAGTGCGGTTATGCGATAGTTTTGGTCACTATACTGCTCAGATGTTTAAAGATGCTGGTTTAATTGTCTGCGCGGCGCAATAAATCGGCGGGCGGACGTGTTGGGGTGCTTGTCGTTTTCGTACTGTTGCTACATTTGGAGCGGTTCCGGCGTCCGGCATCCTCGCGTTCGTTGGCTACAGGCATAAGAAAGGGAGGGTCGGTTTACCGGCCCTCCCTGGGTACGAAGCGCTGGGGTACCGTCGCTTGTTTGCACTGCGACCGTGTTTTCCGTTGCGCTCGCCAGTCGCTTAGCGCTTGATCTCGATATCGTCGAGCTTGACGTCCATGGCCTCGGTCTTGGCCTCGGCGATGTCATCGGCAAATTCCAGAGACTTCATCATGGTCTCGACGGCGTCCTTGTGCTCCTCGACGTTGTCGATACGCACGTACACACTGCCGCCGTCAACGTCGGTGAAGTATTCGGTCGTTACGCCGCCCGAGTGCGTGAAGTAGGCACTGCGCCAGGTCTTGCCGTTGTACTTAACGGGATCGCTCTCGGTCCATCCAGAGTTGGCCTTCCACTTTGCCTCGTAGTCGAACAGCTCGTCGGCGTTCTTGTCAGGATCGAAGACGGGGATGAAGCGGTCGCTGGCGTGCTCGCTCTCGGTGAACTTAAACTGGGCCCTGTCGGCGGTGTCGCCTGCGACGTCGGTGATCTCGACTCCCTCGGGAACCTCGACCTTAAACCAAATGAAGTCGGTCCTCATATCCACGGCTGGCTTTTCTGCGCCGCCGCCACCGCCACTGCCGGTAGCGCCGCCGCTTCCGCCGCAACCCACCAGGGCAACCGCGGCAAAGAGACTGATGCAGAGGATGAGAATCGCAAAGGCCTTCTTTTTCATGGTCGTGTCCTCCTCGATCTGTAATCGTCCATGGGTTACCTGCCTTTACTGTACGCGTGGACGGCTCCTTCGGGTGGGCCACGTGTCCCATTCTGAGGGCCGGATTTGCGCCGTTAAGTGGCAATATGCGCGGGTTCAAAAGAGGGGAGGGCCGATGCTGTCGGCTCTCCCCGGGGTGAGGTGCCCGTTGTTTTAAAGGGTCGCGTGTACGCGGGCGTTGCCCCAACAGGTTCCTTGTTTATAGATATGCCCCAGTTTGTGACGTCCGGAAGTCCCGAAAGGTGGGTCATGTTTCCCATGTTTGCGTTGGCATGGTCTATCGTGTGCCATAGAAATCCGCGATGGCCAGGTGCGCTGACGCTCGAGTACTTATGGGCTAGACTTAGCACCATTATGTGATCGATGCGGTCGGTCGGTGGTTGCCAATCGACCGATGTATATGACTTGAAGGTGCGTGCGTATGAGCCAAGAGATGATGGACAAGACCTGCCGCGGGTTTGCCGAGGCGCTTGCCGCGCGCGAGCCGGTTCCCGGCGGTGGCAGCGCGAGCGCCTTTGTGGGCGCGCTGGGCGCCTCGCTGTGCGGAATGGTTGCCCGCTACGGTGCGACCAATCCCGCGCTTGCTGATCGTGCGGATGACCTGGCGCGCGCGTTTGCTCAGGCTGATGAGCTGTCCCAGGAGCTTGTCGAGTTGGTTGCCGAGGACGTTCGTGCCTACGGGCAGGTGTCCGCGGCGTACGGTATTCCGCGTGACGATCCGGCTCGAGCGACCGCGATTCAGGATGCGCTGCATGTGGCCGCTATGCCGCCGTATCGCATTATGGATGCCTGCGGGCGTGCGCTGGCGCTGCTCGAGGACATGGCCGACAAGGGTTCGCGTCAGCTGCTGTCCGATGTGGCGTGCGGCGCCGTGTTCTGCCGTGCCGCTATGCAGGGCGCGAGCTTGACGCTCTTTGCGAACACCACGTCTATGAAAGATCGCGTTCGTGCTGAGGAGCTCGAGACGGCGTGTGATGAGTTGCTCGACACATGGTTGCCGCGCGCCGATGCGCTGGCGCGCCGCGCCTCCGACGCTGCAAGGAAGAGAGGATAGCCATGGCTGAACTGCTGAAGGGTGCTCCCGTTGCTCGCGCTTTGACCGAGGAACTTGCTGCTCGCTGTGCAGCCCTGCGCGAGCGCGGTGTTGTACCGACGCTGGCCATCGTTCGTGTGGGCGAGCGCGAGGACGACCTGTCCTACGAGCGCGGTGCCCTCAAGCGCTGCGAGAAGGTTGGCATTGAGGCTCGCCGCGTTTTGCTTCCTGCCGATGTTTCGCAGGACGAGCTGTTGACGGCCGTCGAGGACATCAATACCGATTCGGCTGTTCATGGCTGTCTGATGTTCCGCCCGCTGCCCGCCGGCCTTGACGAGAACGCCGTCGCCGCAGCGCTCGATCCCGCCAAGGACGTTGACTCCATGACGCCGGCTTCACTGCTCACCACGCTTTCGGGGCGCGGCGAGGGTTTTGCCCCCTGCACGGCCGAAGCCGTGCTTGCTTTGCTGGATCATTACGGCGTTGAGCTGGATGGGGCCAAGGTTGCTGTGGTCGGGCGCTCGCTGGTGATTGGTCGTCCCGTTGCCGCCATGCTTACGGCGCGCAATGCGACCGTGACGACGTGCCATACGCATACGCGCGACCTTGCTACCGAGTGCCGTGCTGCCGACATTGTGGTTGCCGCCGTTGGACGCGCACGCACGATTGGCGCGGATGCGGTCCGCGAGGACCAGACGATCATTGATGTGGGCATTAACTGGGATGAGGACGCTGGCAAGCTGGTGGGTGACGTCGATTTTATTGCCGCGGAGCCGGTTGTTGGTGCCATCACCCCCGTGCCGGGCGGCGTGGGGGCTGTGACGACGGCGATCCTCGCCAAACACGTGATCGAAGCGGCCGAGCGCGCATCGAAATAGGCGTTTTGGGCTGTTTGAGGGGGTTAGCTATATACCACGTGGTCAAACAATGCCAAATATGAGTACTGTTGCCAAGATAGTCACATATGTCTTACGTCTTTTTGGCTTCCTAACGGTATCCATTATCGTTAGGAAGCCTATTTTATTGAACTTATGGGGAATAACGTTGTCTTGCTTTTGGGCAAATGGGGATTTTCGGCACTCGTTACAGGGAAATTTGCTGCCACTAAATTGGTGACAGTACTCATATTTGGCATTTTTTGACCACGGGGGCTGCCGAGGCCGTGGTTTCGCCCTTTTTGCGTCGAAGCGATACACTGTTGCCGTTTGATTTCTTCGCTCAAGGAGGATGCGCATGCCGTGCACAACGATTCTGGTCGGTAAGAACGCGAGCTACGACGGGTCGACCCTGGTCGCGCGTAACGAGGACTCGTCCAACGGGGTGTTTGAGCCCAAGCGTATGCGCGTGGTGCATCCCGACGAGCAGCCGCGCGTCTACACGAGCGTCCTGAGCCACCTGACCGTTGAACTGCCCAATAACCCCATGCGCTACACGAGCGTCCCCGATGTTGTCCCGGGCCACGGCATCTGGGCCGAGGCCGGTTTCAACGAGCTCAATGTGGGCATGTCCGCAACCGAGACGCTCACTACCAACGAGCGCGTTCGCGGTGCCGACCCGCTTGTGGACTACGTGCCCGCCAAGGGCAACGAGGGTGAGGACGGCTATGTGCCGGCGCAGCCTGGTGGCCTGGGCGAGGAGGATATGGTGACCCTGGTCCTGCCCTACGCCAAGTCCGCCCGCGACGGCGTTCGTATCCTGGGCGACCTGCTCGAGCGCTACGGCACCTACGAGAACAACGGCATCGCCTTTAGTGATGTGGACGAGATCTGGTGGCTCGAGACCATCGGCGGCCACCACTGGATCGCCAAGCGCGTGCCCGACGACGCCTATGTAACCATGCCCAACCAGCTGGGCATCGACAGTTTTGACCTGGATGACGCCGAGGGCGCCCAGGCCGACCACATGTGTTCCGCCGACCTGCGCTCCTGGATGGCCGAGTGGCATCTGGACCTGACGCTGGGCGTCGAGGGCTACGGCCCGGCTGCGGTCTTTAACCCGCGCGAGGCCTTTGGCTCGCACAGCGACAGCGACCACGTCTACAACACGCCGCGCGCCTGGTACATGCAGCGCTGCCTCAACCCCAGCGACGTGTGGGATGGCCCCGACGCCGACTACACGCCCGAGAGCGACGATATCCCCTGGAGCCGCGTGCCCGAGCGTAAGGTGACCATCGAGGACATCAAGTACGTACTCTCGAGCCACTACCAGGGTACGGAGTACGACTGCTACGGCAGCAAGGGCACGCCCGCCACGCGCGGCGCCTATCGTCCCATCGGCATCAACCGCAACAGCCAGCTCGCCGTGCTGCAGCTGCGCCCCTATGCGCAGCCGGCCTATCGCGCCGTGCAGTGGATGGCGTTTGGCTCCAACTCGTTTAACGTGCTGGTTCCGCTGTACGCCAACGTCGAGACCATGCCCGAGTACTATGCCGACACACAGGCTCGCGTGACGTCCGAAAACTTCTACTGGGCCAACCGCCTGATCGGCGCGCTGGCTGACGTCCGCTTCCATGAGTGCGGTCGCGCGGTCGAGGATTATCAGGAGAAGGTCGGTGGCATGGGCCACAAGCAGATCCATGACGTCGATGCTGCCGTAGCCGTTCTGCCCGAGGTCGAGGTGCCTGCCGAGCTTGCACGCGCCAACGAGGACTTTGCCGAGCGTGTGCGCGTGGAGACCGATGCCCTGCTGGGCAAGGTGCTCTACACCACGAGCTGCGCCATGAAGAACTCTTTCGCGATGAATGACAACGTGAGGTAGGGATTTCCCGTCGATCGAATAGCGCTAAAACGCTTTGTCGCTTTCGTTCAATCTTGGGTACAAGAACGCCAATGCAGTTGTTTGTGATTGGAGACAACCATGGTTATGAAACTCGATCAGCTTGTTAACGGGGCCATCAACGTGGGCTTTGGCGCTGCCGCCGTTGCTGTCGAAGGCGGCAAGAAGGTCCTCGACGACCTTAATACCAAAGGCGAGCAGGTCCGCAAGGACACCGCCACTCCCGATATCGCCCGCAGTGTGTCCGACATGTTCGAGCAGGCCGGCGGCACCATCTCCGACCTGACCGAGCGCTTGGGCATGCAGGGCGAGACCGCGGCCCAGCGCGTGCTTGACGAGCTCATCCTTGCCCGGGTCCGCGTCATGACCGCCCCCGAGCGCACGGCCTTCCTGGCCCATGTGCGCGACATCGTCGATTCGGTCGAGGACAACGTGACCTCGGTGCCCGTCGAGTCCGTTGAGCCCGACGATGCGAAGGATACCGAAGAGGCTGAGTAGCAGCGCAGATGGCAGATTCCACCACCGATTACAACAATCTAGATCCCTTGGGTGACGAGGCGGCGGTTGTCGATGAGGTCGACGCCGCCGTCTCGGGCGCTCGCAAGAAGCCGCGCGCTGTCGATATGGTGCCCGAGGAGCCCGACGCGATGGCGCCGGACGAGGAATACCAGCTCACGCCGGCGGGTCGTCGCGAACGCATCGGGCAGATTGTTCGCCTGGTCAAAAAGTACCGCGTGTGGGATAACCTCACGCCGGTTCGTTTGCGCCGCCTGCTCGAGGAACTCGGCCCCATGTTCGTCAAGATGGGGCAGATTCTGGCCAACCGGTCCGAGATTCTGCCGCAACGCTTTTGCGACGAGCTGCGTCGTCTGCGCTCCGACGTGGAGCCGGTGCCGTACGAGGTAGTGCTCCGCTGCTTGGAAGAGGAATACGGCTTGCGCCTGGGGGAGATGTTCGATGCGATCGACCCCAATCCGCTTGGTAGCGCATCGCTCGCGCAGGTGCACCGCGCTCGTCTGGTGACGGGCGAGGACGTGGCCGTCAAGGTGCAGCGCCCCGGTGCGCAGCAGGTTATGGCGCAGGACATCGATATCATCCGCTCGGTGGTGCGTATCGTTTCCAAGTTCGTCAACACCGATCAATTCGTTGACCTGCACGGCGTGGTCGAGGAGCTGTGGACCTCGTTTCGCGAGGAGACCAACTTTTTGGCCGAGGCCAAAAACCTCAATGACTTTTACGAGTTCCATAAGAGCGTTCATGGCGTGACGTGCCCTAAATCCTATCTGGACCTGTGCACCGAGCACGTGGTGGTTATGGACTACGTCGACGGCATTTCGATCGCCGATCCTGAACGCTTGGTGGCCGAGGGTTATGACTTGGAAAAGATCGGTGCCGCAATCGTCGAGGACTACTCGACGCAGGTGCTCGATGACGGCTTTTTCCATGCCGACCCGCATGCGGGAAACATCATTCTCAAGGACGGCATCGTCTACTTTATCGACTTGGGCATGGTCGGACGCATGTCGAGTCACGATCGCGGTATCGTCAAGGACATGATTTTCGCCGTGGCCGAGGGTGACGTGCCCAAGCTCAAGGATTCGCTCATGCGCTTTGCTGTGACGCGCGGCGATTCGGCCGAGCTTGACCATTCGGCCTTTTTGTCCGATTTGGACTTTATCGTGGCTGACTTTGCGGGCCTTGACCTTAAGGACCTGGATATCGGTGAGTTTTTGACCTCGCTGTTAAACCTCGCGCGCAAAAATGACGTTGAGCTGCCGAGCGTGGTGACAATGTTCGCCCGCGGCATGGTGACGCTCGAGGGCCTGTTGACCGAGTACATGCCTAACGTCAACATGATCCAGATCATCCAGACGCACATCAAAAACGAGAAGAGCACCTACGCCCGCATGCGCGAGATGAGCCGCGACTTTGCAGCGAGCAGTTATCGCGCGGCGAAGGGCTCGCTCGAGGCGGCCGAGTATCTGGGCTTGGCTTCGCGCATGCTCACACGCGGCCAGCTTAAGGTGAACACGCAGATCATGAGCAGCGATAAGGCGCTGCGACAGCTGGGCGGAATTATCGACCGCATGTCGATGGCAATTGTGATTGCCGGCCTGTTTATCGGTTCGTCGGTGGTGTACTACGCGCGCATCGAGCCGGTTGTGTTTGGTATCCCGGTCATTGGCTTTATGGGCTACGTGAGCGCGCTGGTGCTGGCACTTATGCTGGGCCGCAATATCTGGCTCAACAGCCACGGCGGCAAGCACTAGAGGCTGCGACCGTCACCGCATTTTCCTATCGCAAACAATAGCTTTTACCATGGGCTTCGCCTGCGTGCGAGGCCCTTTTGCGTGATACCATTTTGACGGTAATAATCGATGGCCTAGATGGTGGTGCGGAGACGCACGAATGCGCGGTTATCCTGCGCATTTGGGAGAATCGGGGTGCAAGTCCCCGGCTGTACCAGTAACCGTAATTCCTCTTGGCTCGGGATGCTCGCGTCGCAGATCGGACGACGTGCCCGAGTCGTTAAGGTTAAGTCGGATCGCCTCCCGTCTTGCATGCGGCTGCGGCTTTTGCCGCCGGTGTGCATAGGGCTCTGGAGGGAAGGGGGACCCCGATGGGGGAACTCGAGCGCAACATGCGCGATGACGTGGGGCAGTCTCAAGGCAACGCTCCAAGTACAGACAGTAGGAGACAAATGGATATGTTTGAGGACGAGCGCCAGCGTGTCTCGCATCGCCGTGGCGCAATTGCGCGCGGCGTAGCCAAGCGCGGCCTGGTGGCATTCCTGGCCTTCGCGATGGCCTTCAGCACCACGCCGGCTCAGCTGTGGGCCGAGGGTGCCGAGGGCATTACCGACGCTGTGGCTCAGGCTACGACGCCGAGTGAGGGCACGGGGGCCGCGGACGGTGCTGCCGACCAGGGCAAGGCCGAGGTTTCGGATTCCGAGGGCGCGCCTGCAGCTAGTGCAGCCATAACAGAGGCAGCAACTGGCGACGAAGGCTCGGCGACGGGGGAGAGCCCTGCCACGAGCGAGCAGTCTTCGACGGCATCCGCTGGCCAAGCGGGACCTGCCGCCGCGGCTGCCGTTCAGACAGAGAACCCGACAGAAACCGGCGATGTCGCCAAGAAGCAGGTTGAGGTCTCGTTCTCGATTATCGGCACCGATGCTGACGGCAAGGCTCAGACCTGGGTGGCACCTACGCAGCTCAAGCTCGACGAGGGCGCGACGGCTGCGGATGCCTTCATTAAGCTGCAGGAGAAGACGGGCTTCAAGGCGAAGTACGAACCGAACACGGCATACGGTTTCTACCTCGAAAGCATCACATCCCCGAGCGATGGTCGCACGCTTGCCTACGATCCGACGACTTATGCCTTCTGGCAGCTGTTCGTCGACGGCGCGTCTTCCTCGGTTGGCGCGAGCAGCGTCAAGCTCACCCAGGGGCAGAAGATTGAGTTTGCCTATACGGCTGGTAGCTCGTCCCCTGTCGTTAAAGACCAGGTTGCCGCAAATGTGACCGTCATTGGTCGCGATGCCCAGGGCAAGACTCAGACTTGGGTCGATAATGCGCAGTATGTGGTGACGTCCGGTTCGAGCGCGCTTGATCTTACGAAGGTCGCACTCGAGGCGAACGACATTGACGCCGTTGCTGCGGGCTCCTTCATTCTGAGCCTTAAGTACAACGGTGTTGAGCTGGGTACGCCCCAAGATTATTCGACCTATTGGCAGCTGTTCATCAACGGCAAGTCGAGTGACTATACGGCGGACAATGTCACCATCCATGCCGGCGATACCGTCACGTGGTTCTACGGTGGCTGGGGCGACCAGTTGCCGTCCGATTCTGTCCATGCTTCTGTTCAGGTTCTCGGTAAGGACAAGGACGGCAAGCAGCAGGTTTGGGCTTCGACGGGTCAGACGAGTCTCAAGGCAGGCTCCACTGCCAAGGATCTCCTTGAGCAGGTCGGCCTTACTCTCGATGCTGGCGAATCGTCTTGGGGCTGGTTCCTCAACGGCATTTATTCGCCCTTCGATGGTAAGTCCTATTGTGGCTATGATGCTGCGACCAATAGCTATTGGCGCTTCTACGTAAATGGCAAGTTCGCCGACGTTGGCGCCGGTGCCTACAAGCTCCAGGAGGGTGACGCCGTCACCTTTATGTATGGTGCTGACGCCGATGCCCTCCCCGGTCAGGTGCTTGGATCCGCCGATGTTATCGGTCCCGATGTCAACGGGAACAATACGCGTTGGGGCACGGCAAGCAATGTTTCTCTGCCCGAAGGCTCCACGGCCCAGAACCTTATTGAGGCAGTTCTGAAGGCCAAGGGCGTTGCGTACAACGGCTCCCAGAGTGGTGAGTACTGGTTCCTGAATTCCATTACTTCGCCGTTCGATCACAAGCCGTATGGTTGGGATGCTGCGACCAATAAATATTGGCATCTGTATATCAACGGAGAGCCCTCCTTACTCTGCGCCAATCAGATTACGCTCAAGAGCGGCGATAAGGTCACGCTTGCCTATACCACCGATAATTCGCCCATGCCCGATCCCGACAAGATTGTCGTGGATCCGAGCGCGACGACTCCTGATTGGGATGCCGAGTGGGCCGGCTACGGCAACAGTGGCAACGGTTCGACCGTAACGGATGCCAAGACGCCTGCGCAGGCCGCCGGTCTTAAGTGGGCCTTCGATTGGAAGGCCGAGTCTGGTCAGCAGTATGCCAACTGCAGCGAGCCTGTCATTGCTAACGGCTTTGTGTACATCGCGACCGAGAACGAGCTCATTAAGATCGATTCGTCCACGGGCAAAAAGGTTGCCTCTGCGCCGCTTGCCTCCAAGGTGAGCTATACCTCTCGTCCGATCTATACCAATGGCCTTATCATCGTTCCGCTCAACGGCGGTGCGGTCCAGGCGATTACTGCAGACAAGCTGATCTGCAAGTGGCTGACGCCTGGTTTGACGGACTTGACGCAGAGCTCCTGCACCGTCGTTTCGGACGGCGAGTACGTCTATGTAGGCACGGCTGACGGGAAGAAATACGTCAACGGTTCCTTTACGCGCATCAAGATCGCCACAGGCGAAGTCTCTTGGCAGAACATCGACGCAGCTGAGGGCTATTATTGGACTGGCGCTGCCCTGACGGATAAGTACGCCATCGTCCCCACGAGCGCAGGTACGCTTAAGTGCATTGATAAGGCAACGGGTGATGTCGTTTCGACCATGAAGCTCGGCGCCCTTGCGAACGCTGACTGCGTCGCCGATCCGTCCAATGGCTCGACCTTCTATCAGATGACGCACGACGGAAAGCTCCATGTGATTTCGCTTTCGGCGAAGGGCGTGCTGAGCGAGCAGAAGACGGTCGACCTGGGTCTTACGAATAACATGAGCGCCCCGGCGGTGTCTGGCGACAACTTGATTGTCGGTGGGCAGACGGCTACTGGATCTGCTCTGGTTCTCTATAATCTGAAGACCGGTAAGACCACGATGGTCACCGCTGCTGACGGTAAAGAACTACCGGCCGGATTTAACGGTATTGCTGCTACTCCGCTGGTGAGTGTTCAGGGCGGCAAAACCTATGTGTACTTCACCGTTAATAGCGCGGATAGCAAGGACTACGTCAGCTACTCTGCTGGTGGTGGGGTGTATCGCTATACGCTCGGCGATGCAGAGGCGACGCAGATTTATGATGCGGCTGGCCATTACCAGTACTGTGACTCTCCGGTCATTGCCGATGCATCTGGCAACCTGTACTACATCAATGACTCGGGCACGCTGTTCAAGCTTGGGGCCGTTGAGTCTTGGACGGTTGCCTTTAATTCCAACGGCGGGTCTGCTTGCGACACTAAGTTTGTTGCTACGTCCGATGGCAAGCTGGTCAAGCCGGCCGATCCGATGCGCGATGGCTACACTTTCGGCGGTTGGTATACCGATGAGGCTTGCACGCAGGCGTATGACTTTAGCACGCCGGTGACGGCCGATCTGACGCTGTATGCCAAGTGGACCAAGAATGCCGTTAACCCTGGCGGTAATGGCGGTTCTGGCACTAATGGTGGCAACGGTGGCGCTGGCAACGGTTCCGGTGCTGGCGCTGGCACTGGCACGGGCTCCGGCTCCGGCACGAAGGGCCAGCAGGCTGGCGGCGCTGTCGCCCCGGGTCATAAGCCGACGACCAAGACGACGGTGTCGACCAAGACCGAGACCAAGGACAACAAGTCCGACAAGAAGGACTCCGATAAGTCCGATAGGAAGTCTGACAAGAAGTCTGACAAGAAGGACGGCAAGTCCGACAAGAAGTCCGATTTCAAGTCCGATACGGGTGCTGTTTCCACGACCACTGCTAAGAAGTCCTCTAGTGCTTCCGAGCAGGAGACTGGCACCAATCCGCTCGCCATCGTTGGCATCGCCGCCGGCGTGATTGGCCTCGCGCTCATCGCCGTCTTCGTGCTGACCAAGCGCGGCAAGGGTGACGGTAATGCCCGATAAGCCCAAGGAGACCAGCGGGCAACAACCCGACTCCTCGTTTATCCAGCTCGATGATCCAAAGCAAAAGGGCGCCGCTTCGCCGGCGTCCACCTCTCGTCGCAAGGCGCTCCTCGGCGTTCTGACTGCCGCGTGTACCATTCTGATCGTCGTCTCGCTGGGTTTCGTCCATCCTTCCACAAGCGGTGCCTGGTCCATCGACTGGATCATTCAGACCGTGACGGGGGAGAGCGTCGTCACCAAGGACACCAAGGCATCTGGCTCGTCTACCGCTTCGGGCGAGGCCAGTTCCAAGGATTCCAAATCTTCGGATGCTGCAAAAGACGAGTCCAAGGGTTCGAACGACGGCAAGGACGATTCCGAGTCTTCGGACAAGGAATCGGACAAAAACTCGGATAGCAAGAAGTCCGAGGACCAGGACGGCAAGAAGTCTGGCGATAAATCCGCTGCCCAGAATACGGGCGCCGGCGATACTTCCGAGGTGTCTGGTGGTGCTTCTTCGGGCGGTGGCCAGTCGTCTAATGGAGCCTCATCCTCTAATGGTGGAAACGCCTCCTCGGGCGGCCAGAGCGGCTCACAGGAGTCCAACTACGTTACGGTGACGGTTTCGGTCACATCGAGCGCTGTGGGCAATCCTGTGTCCTCTGGTGGCACCTTTACCTTTCTGTCTCTTATACACATCTGACGCTGC
>URIK01000016.1 GCA_900547855.1 uncultured Collinsella sp.
CGTTATCCAGCGCGTCCTGAGCATCGGCGACCGCCGCCTTGGCAGCGGCAATAGATGCAACGGTGCTCTCGGCGCCAGCCTTTGCGCTCTCGGCGTTAGCCTTTGCCGCATCGTTGCCCATGGCGCTCGCGGCCTGCTTTGCCCCGCCGAGCGCCTGCTGTGCACCGGCAAGGTACTGCCCCTCGCCGCTGAGCGCCGCCGTAAGACCCTGCGGCCCGTACAGCGCGCTGTAGGCGTTGCCCGACGTAGCGGTCACGGCGTCCTGGGCCGCCTTGGCCGCAGCCTGCGCCTTGGCAAGGTTTGCCTCCTGAGCCTGCTTGCCCAGCGTCAGCGCGTCGACGTACGTATCGGACCCAGCGGCAATTCCACTTATGCCGCCCGAGATCTGCTGTGCGCTCCCCTGCAGCTTGGAAAGGCCCGCCGAAAGATCGGACGCACCGCCCTTAAGCTGCACGGCACCGGCATTAACCCCCTCGGCACCGGCATTAAGGTTGCTCACGCCTTCGACCAGCGTGGGGACCTGCGCGTTGAGCTGACTCGTACCCGCCGCGAGCGCAGCGGCGCCACTGGACAGCGTGCCGGCACCGGTATTGGCCGTGGCAAGCGAGGCCGCGAGCGTCTTGACACCGTCGGCAACCTGGCCAGCACCGCTATTGGCCGTAGCAATACCGTTGGAGAGCTCCACGAGCTGGCTCGTATCCATGCTGCTCGAGTCCACATCGATGGCAAGATTCAGCGGCACGCCGACAATCTGCCAGCCATCAAACTCAAAATCCTCAACATCGGTCGTAATGGTGTAGTCTCCGGTGCTGCCGGGAATCACCATGTAGGTAAGCTGCGTGTTGGAGCCGTTGGCAGCAACCGTGGCGCCCTCAGCCTCAATATCGTGTGCCTCGGCATCCTTAAGCTGACCGGTAATCTGAACCAGGTAGTTATCGGCATAATCGCCACCGGTATAGTCGTCATTCTTTTCGACCTTGAGCTTCATGGTGAGCTTGCCGCTCTTGCCCGCCAAATCCTTGGCGTCGATATCGCGGCCATCGAGCTGGTATGCCACGGTGACGTTCCACGGCATCTGAGTGTTCTTGTCCAGATCGCCCTGGTAGACAAAGTCCTGCACTCCCTGGCCCGTAACGGCAACCGACCCGCTGTCGTCCGTTAGTTTTTGAGTCGTCGATAGGTTGGTCACTTTGTTATAGGTGCCGGCATCGTCGATCTTGACGCCCTTATTGGCCTCGAAGCTATTGACCACGTAAACACCCGTGCGATTGCCGTCGGCATCGGTTTTGACGTATACGACCTGGTTTTTCTTATATCCCGGCGTGCTGTTATCGGAGTCCGTCGCCATCTGTTCACTCGTAGCCGAGGCAGCGCTCGTCGACCCTACGCCGTCGGCGAACACAACGGCACCGGGAACGGTAAGGGCCACGGTCAGACCGGCGGCAAGAGCGAGCGCAGCGATGCGCTTATGGGGACGACGTACAAGATCGCGTTGGGCTTTGAGCTCTTTCGAAGCGGTATCAGTGGTATGGGTATGCATTGCGGTATTCCTTCCAACTGCTTTGTAAAACGTTACTGAGCGGAGCCGTCCGCAGCCGATGCCTCGGTGGTATCCGAAACCGGATCCTGGGCATCCTTGGGCAAAAAATGAGCTTTGAGCGTGGTCTTGCCGATGAGGCCATCGAGCACATACAGGAAACCCGGCAGCGCAAAGAGTACGGCGACTAGGGAGATGCTCACGCCGACGCCCAGGAACCAGCCGATCTGCTTGAGCACGCCGTGGCTCGAGATCGCATGGATCAGGAAGCCACTGATTAGCAGAACCGATCCAGAGGTCAAAACAGGAATCGTGCAAGCTTCCATGGTCTCGAGTAGCGCTTCGCGCTTATGCATGGTCACGCGGTCCTCACGATAGCGGTCAGCAATCAGGATGCCGTAGTCGACGGCAACGCCCAGCTGGATGGAGCTCACAATTAAGTAGGCGAGGAAGAACTCGTGCATACCGGTGTAGAGCGGTGCAGCAAAGTTGACCCAGATCGAGGTCTCAATCACGAGCACCAAGATGATCGGCAGGCTCAGCGACTTGGTGGCCAGCAGCAAGACCGCGAACACGGCCACGACGGCGATGAGGTCGACCTTGCTCTTATCGACGGTGATGGTGTCCTTAAGGTCGGTGGTGCTCACGCCCTCGCCGGCGAGCATTGCCTTACCCGGATAATGTTTGTCCGCGATACAACGAATCTTCTTGACCAGCTTAAATGTACTCGGACCCTCGTAGGGCGCGGTAACCGTGAGCACCAAACGGCTGTAGTGCTCTCCCTCCACCAGATCGAGCGTGTCCTTTTCGGCCATGCCCGTGGGGATATAGGGACTCGCAACGTCAACATAGCTCTGGATGGACTTGACCTCGGGGAGCGCCTTGAGCTCATTGGAGAGTGCCTGCTCCTCGCTCACCTCTCCACGGGGAACGAGCACAACGTAGGTATCGGAGTTGCCAAAGACCTCCTTGACCTTGTCCATATCCTGACCAAGCCGCGTATCCGAACCAAAAATGTGCGAAGTGCCGTAGTAGTACGTGATATCGCTGGAGGTCGATGCCACACGCGCAGGGTAAACCACGGCGAGGATCACGACGGCAGCGGGGATACAGACCTTGAGCACCAGACGGGCGAACTTACCCAGCGGCGGGACAAAGGGCCTGTGCTGCGATTTTTGCACAAAGCCATCGAACTGAACGAACATCGAAGGAACAAAGGTAAAGACCGATACCAGGCTGATGGCGATACCCTTTGCAAGGGCAAGACCAAGGTCGGGGCCGATCTTAAACTGCATGGCGGCAAGCGCGATAAAGCCGATGCAGACCGTGCAACCGCTCGAAAACACGGCGACCGAGGACAGGCAGCACGACTGCACCATGTCTTCGGCAACGCTGCCGTGGCGGCCACGCTCCTCGTTAAAGCGGTGCAGCAAAAAGACCGAGAAGTCCAGCGCGATGGCAACCTGCAAAATGGAGCCCGCAGAGTTGGTGACAAAGCTAATCTCGCCAAAGATGAGGTTGGTGCCCCAGTTGATAAACACCGAGACGCCCAGGCCCAGCAGCACCAGGATGGGTTCGGCCCAGCTGGTAGTCGTGATGACCAGAATCACGAAGATAATCGCTATGACAGCGACCGTGATAATGCTGATCTGCTGCTCGGTCGATGTGGTGGCGAGCGCGTTAGACATGGCCGAGCCCGTAATGGCGCCCTCGTCGCCCACGATATCTCGAATAGCGTCGGTTGCCTCGATCTCCTTTTCGGAATTAACCGTCACCGTAAACAGGGCGTTGTTCTTTTTGTAATAGGTCTCAACGGTGTCTTTGTCTTGCGTGGCAAGCGGCTGATCGATATCTGCCGCGTCGTCAAGCCATAGGACCTCCTCGACGCCGTCGACCTTTTTGATTTTGTCCTTGTATTTGAGCGCCTGAGCGATCGAGACATTGGGCACCATAACGCGACAGTTGGGAATGTCACCCTCAAACTCATCACCCATGGTATTCAGAGCGACGGTCGACGCCGCTTCGTCGGGCAGATAGCTCGTAATGTCGTAGTTAACGCCTACAAACTGGCGCAGGAACAGGCATACCAGTGCTGCCACCGCATAGAACGCGATGATGGGTTTGCGGTGCTTCACGACCCATCGAAATAGCTTCTCTTTCAACCTCAATCCTCCATAACGCTCAGCCTATGTTTTGCTCTTTGTTATATTCCACATTTGGTAGTTATACAACATGTGTAGGATAAAGGCGCCATAAAGATATGCGATTGACGCGGTCCCGGAGCCAAAACAGCCGCTGCAGAAGCAGTTCGGAAAAGGTCCTCAGCGGAAACTGCATCCCAGTTTTTAGACGAAAAACGGGATATGGTTTCTGGTTGGCCTAGATAATCGTCAGATTTAGCTGAGCGTCTGCCCCTATGTTTCCAAATGAATACGGTGTGAGCTGCGGACAAGGATTTTCCCCGCAAGCACTCTAGTATGCTAAAGTACCCAAAAGACCGGCGGAGCTATGCCGGTCGTTTGTTCTGTATGCAACACAGCATGAGGAGGCTCACCAGATGACGGCCACACCGTGGGGATTCCGGGACATATTGCCCGAGGAGGCTCAGGCGCGCGAGGAGATCGCGCTGACGGTGAAGGGCTGCTTTAGGGAGCATCATTATCTGCCGGTTGAGACGCCGCTGCTCGAGGACAAGGGCTCGCTCGAGGAGGGCGGCCGTATCGCGGACACGCCGTTTAAGCTTTTTGACGATGACGGCCGCTTGTTGGTGGTTCGTCCCGACAATACGTTGCCGATCGTGCGTTTGGTCTCGACCCGCATGCGCGCGGCCGACTTGCCGCTGCGCCTGCGCTATGAGGCGCCGGTGGTTCGCGAATGCCAGCGCAATGCCGGCGGTTCGCGTCAATTTACCCAGCTGGGTTTTGAGCTCATCGGCGCGGGCGATACCGCGGGCGATGTCGAGATCGTCTCGCTGGTGGCCGAGGCCGTTCGCAAGTTGGCGCTGCCCGATGCGCGCATTATCGCAGGTAGCGTGCGCCCGTTTAAGGAGCTGCTCGCGGCGTGCGAGGATCGCGAGCTGGCTGCCGAGGCTCTGCGCTGCGTGCACGCCAACGACTTTGTGGGCCTCGATGCCCGCGTGGCGGCAAGCGCCGAGACCGATGCCGTTAAGGCCGCCGTCAGCGAACTGCCGCGCCTGCATGGTGGGGCCGAAGTGCTCGATCGCGTGGATGCGCTGCTGGCGGCTGCCGGTATTGTCGCGCCGCTGACGCGCGAACTCCGTGCCCTGGTTGATGGTCTGGCTCCCGAGGACGCCCAGGTGCTGTCGTTCGACTTCTCCATCATGAACTCTTTCGATTACTACACGGGCCTGGTCTTTAAGGCCTATGCCGGTGGCCTGCCCGATCCGGTGGGCTCGGGCGGTCGCTACGACTCTATCTTTACCGGCGCGTTCGGCGACGGCATCGAGGTGCCGGCGGCGGGCTTCGCCTTTTCGCTCGAGCGTCTGGAGGCCGCGTGCACCTCTGCCGAGGACGCCGCCTCCGATGGTGACCACGCCGTGGGCCGCGGCGCCGAAGGCCCGCTACGCATCGCCGTGCCCAAGGGCTCGCTTAAGGCCGACACGCTCGACGTGCTCGAGGCCGCGGGCCTGGACGTCTCTGAGCTGCGCGACCCCGGCCGTCACCTGATTGTGCGCGGTCGCGACACGCGTGCCGGCGAGGGCACGGTCGGCGATATCGAGTTTGTCATCGTGCGTCCCAGCGACGCGCCCGCTTTTGTGGGCTGTGGTGGTGCCGATTGCGGCATCTGTGGCTGGGACTCGCTCATCGAGGCAGACCTCAACTTGCTGCAGCTGGTCGATCTGGGCTACGGCCTGTGCACGTTTATCGAGGCAGAGCCCGCGTGGCGCGCCGGTCAGGCCGAGCGCAACTATGCCCGCCGCGGGTCGCTTCGCGTGGCCACCAAGTATCCGCGCATCGCGAGTGCCTGGTATGCCGAGCGCGGCGTGAACGCCGATATCGTCTCACTGCACGGCAACATCGAGCTGGGCCCCATCGTCGGCATGACCGATCGCATCGTGGATATTGCCGCCACGGGCGCCACGCTGCGCGATAACGACCTGGTCATCACCGGCCGCATCATGGACTGCACGGCCCGCTTCTTTGTCAATCCGGGCGCCGCACGTCTGGATCCGCGCGTACGCAATCTGGCAGATCGCTTGGCGGCTGCCGTGAAGGACAAGCATTTTGAGCCCGTCGCGGGCTCGGCACAATAGCGCGAGCGCGCACGGGCGCCCCAACGTACGGGCTGCGGGCCGACTGGTGCCGCTGCCCAGTCGCTCGTTTTTCGAACACAACCTCGACCGATAGGGGATACCGATATGAAGACCATCAAGCTTGCTCCCGGTGAGCGCCTCGTTACCAACCAGCTCAACCGCAAGGGCGTGCTGCCGCAAAACATCGTCGACGCCGCCCGCGATATCGTGGCCAACGTGCGTGCCAACGGCGATGCCGCGGTGCGCGATTACTGCCAGCGTTTTGACGGTGTCGAGCTGCAGAGCTTCCGTCTGCCGCAAGAGCAGATCGATGCCGCGCTCGAAGGCCTCGATCCCGCTTTTGCCGCGGCGCTCGAAAAGGCTGCACGCCAGATTCGTGAGTTCCACCAGCGCGAGGTCGAGCAGAGCTGGTTTACCACGCGTGCGGACGGCACGATGCTCGGCGTTAAGGTGACCCCGCTCGCGGCGGCCGGCATCTACGTGCCGGGCGGTCGCGCGCAGTATCCCTCCACGGTGCTCATGAATGCCATTCCCGCCAAGGTTGCCGGCGTCAAGCGCGTGGTCATGGTGACCCCGCCGCAGAAAGATGGCCTGATCAGCCCGTATACGCTCGCCGCGGCAAAGCTCGGCGGCGTGGACGAGATCTATATGGTGGGTGGCGCTCAGGCCGTGGCCGCGCTGGCGTACGGCACCGAGACTATTCCGCGCGTCGACAAGATCACCGGCCCGGGCAACGCCTTTGTCGCTGCGGCCAAGCAGATTGTCTCGGGCGACGTGGGTATCGACATGGTCGCTGGCCCCTCCGAAGTCTGCGTGCTGGCCGATGCCACGGCCAAGCCCATGGTGGTCGCGGCCGACCTGATGGCCCAGGCCGAGCACGATCCGCTGGCAGCCTGCTATCTGGTGACCTGCGACGAGCAGTTTGCGCGCGAGGTCGAGGCAGGCATCGATATCCTGGTGGCGCAGTCGCCGCGTGCCGAGATCACGCGTGCTTCGCTCGACAATGAGGGCACCATCGTGGTGGCCGCCGACATGGCTGCCGCCGTCGAGGCGGTGAATACCGTGGCGCCCGAGCACTTGGAGCTGCACTGCAAGGACGCGATGGGCCTGCTCGGCGGCATTCGCAACGCCGGCGCCATCTTTGTGGGCGCTTGGAGCTCCGAGCCGCTCGGCGATTATGTTGCCGGTCCCAACCACACGCTGCCAACCGGCGGCACGGCCATGTTCTCCAACCCGCTTTCGGTCGAAGAGTTCGTTAAGCGCTCGAGCGTCATTTGCTATACGCCCGAGGGCCTGCTCTCTGACGCTCCCGCCACACAGCGTCTAGCCGAGGCCGAGGGCCTGTGGGCGCACGCGCTTTCTGCTGCCCTGCGTCGTCGCGTGCTGGAGCAGGGCGAGGATGCCGTGAGTGCCGAGTCACTGGCTGCGGCCGACCTGACCAAGGTCGCCTGGCCGGGCGATACGACCGCGACGGTCGCCGAGGGTGTGGACCTGGCGGCTGCGGGCGCGGATGGCGCTGGCGCGACCGGCGAGGAGGCCTAATATGGCCGAGCTGACGCCCCGCATGAAGGAGCTCGTCCAGCCCTACTTGACCGGCATCGAGCCCTACGATCCCAACTTTACGCCCACGCGCATCAATCTTTCGGCCAACGAGAACACCTATCCCGTGCCGGCCGGCGTGCGCGAGGCGGTTGATGCGGCCTTGGCTGCCGCACCGCTCAACCGCTATCCCGATCCCATGTCCAACGACCTGCGCGACGAGCTTGCTGCCTGGCATGGCGTGACGCGCGAGAACATCTGCGTGGGCAACGGCGGCGACGAGCTACTCTATAACTTCCTGCTGGCGTTTGGCGGCGCGGGGCGGACCCTGCTCAACTGCCCGCCGTGCTTTAGCGAGTATGCGTTCTTTGCGTCGCTGTGCCAGACCGAGGTGCGCGACGTGTGGCGCGACCCGGCGACCTTTGAGCTCGACCAGGCGGCGGTGCTTGCGGCGGCTCCCGAGTGCAATCTGGCGATCGTGACCTCGCCCAACAATCCCACGGGTGACGTGGCGCCGCTCGACTTTGTTGCGGCTCTGTGCGATGCCTGCCCCGGCATGGTCATGGTCGACGAGGCCTACGTGGAGTTTGCCGACGATTCGTTTGGCGCGGCAACTACGGCGCAAGGCCTTATTGCCGAGCATCCTAACCTGGTGATTCTGCATACACTGTCCAAGGCGTTCGGCGCCGCCGGCACGCGCCTGGGCTATGTGATCGCGGCGCCCGAGGTCATCGACGTGTTCGCGGCGATTCGCCAGATCTATTCGGTCAACGTGTTGAGCCAGGCGGCGGCGCTTGCCTGCGTGCGTGCCCGCGATGCGTACGCGCCCGTGGTGGCACAGGTCGCATCCGAGCGCGAGCGCGAGTTGTGTGCCCTGCGCGCGATGGCTGCCGAGGGTCTGCCCGTGGAGGCGTGGCCGAGCGCGGCGAACTTTGTGCTTGTGCGCACGCCGCATGCCACGCGCGTGCGCGAGCGTCTGCGCGACGAGTATTCGATTTTGGTGCGCGACTTTAGTTACGCGTCGGGGCTCGCGGACTGTCTGCGCATTACCGTAGGCACCCCGCAGGAAAACGACGAGGTGCTGGCCGCGTTTGCCGTGCTGGTGAAGGAGGAGATGTAGATGGACCGCTATGCCGAGGTGACCCGCAAGACGGGCGAGACCGACATTGTCGTAAAGCTCGACCTGGATGGAAGCGGCGTGTGCGATATCTCGACCGGTGTGCCGTTTTTCGACCACATGCTCAACGCTTTTGGCCGCCATGGCCTGTTCGATCTGACGGTGCACGCGGTGGGCGACGTGGAGGTCGATGCGCATCATACCGTCGAGGACACGGGCATTGTGCTGGGCGAGGCGTTTAGCCAGGCGCTGGGCGACAAGGCGGGCATTACACGCTTTGCCGATGCAGCGATTGCCATGGACGAGACACTCGTGATGGCTGCCGTGGACATTTCGGGTCGCGGCCAGGCCTACTGCGAGCTGCCCGTGCCGACCGAGCGCGTGGGCAGCTTTGATACCGAGCTGGCCGTCGAGTTCTTCTATGCCTTTGCACGCGATGCCAAGCTCACGCTGCACGTGCGCGAGCTGGCGGGCGGCAACTCGCACCACATTATCGAGGCCGCCTTTAAGGCCGTGGGCCGCACGATGCGTCACGCCTGCGAGCTCGATCCCCACGTGCAGGGCATCCCCAGCACCAAGGGCTCGCTGTAACCGTCGCAAGGGTAAAACCACCACGAAGGTGCCTGTCCCCATTGCGGTGGTTTTGGATGATGAGAAGTGGAGGGTCGCGTGGGCGAACCGAAGATTGTGGTGGTCGACTACCACAAGGGCAACTTGTCGAGCGTCGTGCGCGGGCTTGCGCGCGCCGGTGCCGCCGCCTGCACGTCGGACGATCCGGAGCAGATCCGCAACGCCGACGGCCTGGTCATCCCGGGCGTGGGCGCGTTCTATGACGCGATCGCCTTTATGCGCCAGAGCGGCGAGGCGGACGCGGTGCTCGATGCCATCGCCGTTGGAACTCCGCTGCTCGGCATCTGCCTGGGGCTTCAGCTATTTTTTGAGCGTGGCAACGAGGGCGTGCCTGCGGACAAGGGCGTGGTCGCCGACGGCAACGCCCCCGAGCGGGCTGACGGTCCCTGGGTCGATGGCCTGGGTATTATGCGCGGCTCGTGCACGCGCTTGGAGTCGAGTCGCCTGAAGGTGCCGCACGTGGGCTGGGACCAGGTGCACATGACGTCCGCCGGTGCGGCCGATCCGCTGCTTGCCGGTTTTGCCGAGGGCGCCAACATGTACTTCACCCACAGCTACGCGGTGGCCGACGACGTCGATGCCGCCGATGTGTTGGCGCGCACGCACTATACACGGAGTTTCCCGTGCATCGTGCGCCATGGCAACGTGTGGGGCTGCCAGTTCCATCCCGAGAAATCCTCCGCGCTGGGTCAGCGCATCCTTAAGAACTTCGTCAACATCATCGAGGAGGTCGGCCGATGATTCTGTTTCCCGCAATCGATCTGATCGGCGGCAAGGTTGTACGCCTGGAGCGCGGCGACCGCAGCCGCTGCAAGGTATATTCCGACGACCCTGTGGCTGTCGCCCGCTCGTTTGCCGAGCAGGGCGCTAGCTGGGTGCACGTCGTCGACCTGTCCGCTGCCTTTGGCGAGGACGAGGACGTGTGCGCTGCCAACTCGGCGGCGATTAAGGCCATCTGCGGCGTCGACGGTCTGTCCGTGGACGTGGGCGGCGGCGTCCGCTCGCTCGCACGCATCGACGAGCTGGCCGGCTATGGTGCTCGCCGCATTGCGCTGGGCACCGTGCTGGTGACCGAGCCGGGTTTTGCCGAGGTGGCGGCTCGCGGCTTTGGCGAGTTGCTGGTGGCAGATATCGCCGCGCGCGACGGTCAGGTCAAGGTGAATGGCTGGCGTGACGGCGCGGGCGTGGCACTCGACGACGCCGTGGCGCAGCTCACCGAGCTGGGCTTTAAACACCTGGTCTATACCGATATCGCGCGCGACGGCATGCAGACGGGCATCGACGTGGCGGCATATCGCCATGTGGCGCAGGTCGCGGGCTTTCCCGTCGTGGCTTCGGGCGGTATCTCGACACTCGACGATATCCGCGCGCTTGCCGCGGTGGGCGAGGATGCCATCGAGGGCGCCATTACCGGCCGTGCACTCTACGAGGGCAACTTTACGCTGGTACAGGCGCTGGCCGCTGCCCGAGGGGAGGAGTAGCCCATGCTTACCAAGCGCGTAATTCCCTGTCTGGATGTTAAGGACGGCCGTGTGGTCAAGGGCGTCAACTTTGTGAGTTTGCGCGATGCGGGAGACCCGGTGGAGCTGGCCCGCGCCTACGACCGCGAGGGTGCGGACGAGGTCGTATTTTTGGACATTACCGCGACGAGCGACAACCGCGCGACGACCATCGAGATGGCGGCGCACGCAGCCGAGGAGCTCGCTATTCCCTATACCGTGGGCGGCGGTTTCCGCGACTTGGCGGGCATGCGGACCATGGTTGCCGCCGGCGCCGACAAGGTGTCGCTTAACTCTGCCGCCGTGCGCGATCCGTCGTTGATCAGCCAGGCCGCCGCGGCGTTTGGTAGCCAGGCCGTAGTCGTGGCGATCGATGCCAAGCGCGTGGGACTGCCCGGGGAGCCGGGTGCCGATAAGTGGGAGGTCTTTACCGCAGGAGGCCGCAACGCTACGGGTGTCGATGCGGTGGCGTGGGCCGAGGAAGCGGCTCGTCGCGGCGCCGGTGAGATCTTGCTCACCAGCATGGATCGCGACGGCACCAAGGCCGGCTTTGACCTGGCACTCACCCGTGCCGTGGCGCGCGCGGTGCCGATTCCCGTCATCGCGAGCGGTGGCGTGGGCACGCTCGAGCATTTTGCCGAGGGCGTGATCGAGGGCGAAGCCGACGCCGTACTGGCGGCGAGCGTCTTTCACTTTGGAACCTTCAGCATTCGCCAGGTGAAGGAGTATATGGCGTCGCAGGGTATTCCTGTGAGGTTGGACTTCTAATGCTGCGGCTTGCCCAGGCACCCGACCTTCCGGCTCCAACCCTCCTCGCGTACTTAAGTACGCGTCGTCGGGCTTGTCGCTCGGAATCTCGGGCACCTGGACAACCCTCGCCGACCTGCGAAGTTTGAATTTGGGGAGAGAAATGGAAGAGATAACCGATCCTTCAAAGCTTACATACGACGCCAAGGGGCTGATTCCTTGTGTTGTTCAGCAATATGACACCGGCGAGGTGCTTATGGTTGCTTGGATGAACGAGGAGTCGGTGGGGCTGACGCTCAAGACCGGTACCACGTGGTTTTGGAGCCGCAGCCGTCAGGAGCTCTGGAATAAGGGAGCGACGAGCGGCAATATGCAGGAGGTCAAGGAGCTCTGGGCCGACTGCGATAGCGATACGCTGCTGGTCAAGGTCGACTCGCCGGGTCCGGCCTGCCATACCGGCAATCGTACCTGCTTCTTTAAGAAACTCGCGTAGGGCGGGCGCTCGATTAGACGCTCGGCCACCAGAAAGGATTGAACCATGGGTGTGCGCACCGCAAACGTTCAGGATGGAAATATCGGAGAGACGCTGACGGGGCTCGCCGAGGTGATTCACGGTCGTCGTGATGCATCGCCGCAGGAGAGCTATACCGCGCGTCTGCTGACCGACGTCGAGGACGAGCTGCTCAAGAAGCTTGCCGAGGAGTCGAGCGAGGTGATCATGGCCTGCAAGGATAACGATCACGATCACATCCGCTACGAGGCCGGCGACCTGATCTACCACCTGCTCGTAACCCTTGAGCGCTACGGTATCACCCTCGACGAGCTTGCCGGCGAACTCAACGCCCGCCGTCACTAGTCATTGGGGACGTTCTTAAACGACTAGTTAGGCGAGGGGTGTGGATTCCCATTCGCCGGTGGCGTGGGGGATGCCGAAGGTTCGGTAGCCGCAGTCGTAGGCGTGTGCCTGGGCTTCACGGATGTTCCAGCAGATGTCGCAGGCGCGGTGTGCGTCCGAGCCAAAAGTGATCGGCACCTCGGCGTGGGCAAAGCAACGCAGCAATCCGGTCGCGGGATAGTAGTCGTCGAGGCCCTTGCGCGGTGCGGCGGTCGAGACCTCAACGCGGCGACCCGTATCGTGGGCGCACTCGGCCATCTGCTCCCAGAACGGCGCCGGGTCAAAGTCGGGCGCAAAGCCCTCCTTCGAAAAGCGCATGACCAGGTCGGGGTGAGCCATCACATCAAAGTCGAGCGGGCTCTCGCAGGCGTGGCACCAGTCATCGACATAGCGCTCCCACATGCCGCGAACGCCCAGGTTTTCCCAAACATGCAGGTTGGTATCGTCGTCGATCCAACCGCAAAGGGAATCGGGTGTATCGGGGCGAGCGACGTTTTCCGTTCCCGCCGTACCCGCGGCACCGGCCATGATATCGCCCGGCTCGCCAATCCAATGCACGCTGCCCAAGCGCACCACGGCGCCCTGGGACCAGCGCTCTACCAAGGGCTCGCAGCCCTCGTACCAATCGCATTCAAAGCCATAGATAAGCTCGGGCTCCGACGCGATCTGCGCGGCAAGCTTGCGGGCATCCTCAAAAGCCAGACGATGTGCCGGCAGGTCGCCCTCAGTAACCTGCACTTCGCAGTTGGCGTCCATACTGGCGGGCAGGGTGAGATGGTCGGTCGAGACCATGGCACGGCACCCGGCCACGGCAGCGGCGCGGACGTTGTCCTCAAACGAGGCGTGCCCGTCCGAAAACGAGGTGTGGGTGTGGCAATCGACCAGCGGGCAAGCAGACATGGCAGCTCCTTTGCGTCAAGCGAATCCGCTTCATTGTAATGGTGCAGCTCTCAACGCGCCGGACACGCCGGGGGTCGAAATCGATTGGAAAGGCTGCGCGACGCGCGGTGCGGCCTCGCTTGCGCTCTCAAAACGTGTACATCAGCCTCCAAAAGCTGCAAAAAATGACATGTTTGGAGGCTGACGTACACGTTTGAGTGGAGCGGGCCGGCGTTGGAGCGCGCCAGCACTTGCGCCCAGCAAAAGTCGCACCTATCCCATGACGCCGCCCCTGCGCCGCCCGCGATGTGCTAGCGTTTGGATGAACAAAACGAGCCCGCGCGGAAAGGAGCCGGACCGTATGCCATGCGATAGCACATCCCCGCTGTCCCGCGAGACCGATGCGCCCGAAACCATCGTCAAGCTGGAATGCGATATTGATGACGCGTCGCCCGAGGTGCTTGCCTACGCCGCCGACCGCCTGCGCGAGGCGGGTGCGCGCGAGGTGCACTGGCTGCCCGTCTATTGCAAGAAAGGCCGTCCCGGCTGGCAGCTGCAGGTAATCTGCGCCCACGAGGACATCGAGCGCCTGCAGACGATCATCTTTTTGGAAACCACGACCAATGGCATCCGTCGCCAGGTTATGGAGCGCGTTTGCCTGCCACGCCGCTTTGAGCGCGTAACGACGCCATGGGGCGAGGTGTTCGTCAAGGTGGCCACCCTGCCCGACGGCAGCGAGCGTGCGGCGCCCGAGTACGAGGACTGTGCCCGTCTCGCCCACGAGCACAACGTGCCGCTCCAGCGCGTGATGCAGGCGGCACAAGCCGCGGCACTGCGATTTGAGTGACACGGGTCAACGACGCGCCGCACCAATCCTATTAACCCCACCGAAAGGATCTCCCCATGAAATACCTCATCGCCTCCGACATCCACGGCTCGGCATACTGGGCCGAGCGTCTGGTCGCCGCCATCGAGTCCGAGCAGCCCGACCGCATCGTCCTGCTGGGCGACCTGCTCTATCACGGTCCGCGCAACGACCTGCCGCGCGACTACGCCCCCAAGCGCGTGATTCCGCTGCTCAACGCCCTGGCCGACCGCATCATCGCGGTGCGCGGCAACTGCGACGCTGAGGTCGACCAGATGGTCCTCGACTTTCCCGTCATGGCCGACTACGCTACGCTGTTCGACGAGACCGGCCGCGAGCTGTTCCTGACGCATGGCCACGTCTTTGGCGCCGGCATGCACAACAGCGTCGACCACGCGCCCGCGCTGCCCGAGGGCTCCGCGCTCGTCTACGGCCATACGCACATCAAGATCAACGAGGAGAGCGCCGCGCACCCGGGCCTGTGGCTTTTCAACCCCGGCAGCGTGAGCATTCCCAAGGACGGTACGCACAGCTACGGCATCTACGAGGGCGGCGCGTTCCGCCACGTGGTCATGGAGGAGGAGTAGCCATGGCGCAGCATATGGCTCAGCAAAATGCCGAGGGTTCGCGTGACCTGTCGACGTTGGTCGATGCATCGGCCGAGCTGCAGCATCTGGTGCAGACTATCTGGCGCCTGCGTCAGCCCGACGGCTGCCCGTGGGACCGCGAGCAGACGCACCGCAGCATTGGCAAGAACATGATCGAGGAAGCCTACGAGGCGCTCGACTGCATCGAGGCCGACGACGCGGCGCACCTGCGCGAGGAGCTGGGCGACGTGCTCATGCAGGTAGTGTTGCATGCGCAGATCGCGGCGGACGCCGGCGAGTTTACGCTGGCCGACGTGGCGCGCGATATCGACGCCAAGCTCATCCGCCGTCATCCGCACGTGTTTGGCGATGTGGATGCCGACAGCTCCGACGAGGTACTCAAGATTTGGGACGAGGTTAAGCTTGCCGAGAGGGCTGCCAAGGATAAGGCCGTGGTGGCAGGCGAGGCTGCGCCCGAGGGCCTGCTCGACGGCGTGCCCACGCATCTGCCGGCGCTGATGCAGGCTCAGAAGGTGTCGCGCGAAGCGGCTGCCGTGGGCTTTGAGTGGGAGACGGTCCAGGACGTGTGGGACGAGGTCGCCGAGGAGCGTGCCGAGTTTGAGGCCGAGGCCCCTGGCTCGCCCGAGCGCGAAATGGAGTTTGGCGATCTGCTCTTTGCCCTGGTCAACGTCGCGCGCAAGGAGGGTATCGACGCCGAGAGCGCCCTGCGCGCGAGCACGGCCAAGTTTCGCCGTCGCTGGGCTGCGATGGAGCAGATGGCGGCCGATGCCCACGTGGATCTGGCCGAGCTCTCGACCCACGGCCTCAACGACCTGTGGGATGCCGCAAAGGCGGAGGAGTAAGACTGCGGGAACGACGGGCTGACACGCCTCATCGTTCCCGCTAAATTTTTCGAAAATCAAGTGTATCCCTCGGCTAACTTAGGGCATAATGCAAAAAGTGCGACATGGCTAACTTACGGAGACGCACCGATGGTGCACGGTCAGCCGGTCGCTTGCATCCACTACGTTTCCAAGTGAGAGGGAGACAACATGAGCGATATTTTGGACGTCTACGGTCGCGAGGTGCTCGACAGCCGCGGCAATCCCACCGTCGAGGTCGAGGTCGTGCTCGAGGACGGCAGCTTTGGCCGCGCAATGGTGCCTTCGGGTGCTTCGACCGGCGCCTTTGAGGCCTGCGAGCTGCGCGACGGCGACAAAGGTCGCTACCTGGGCAAGGGCGTTTCGCAGGCCGTCGAGCACGTCAACAACGAGTGCGCTAACGCCGTCGTGGGTCTCGACGCCTTCGACCAGCGCGCCGTCGATGCCGCGCTGATTGCCGCGGACGGTACCCCCAACAAGACCAAGCTCGGTGCCAACGCCATCCTGGGCGTGTCGCTGGCCGTTGCCCGCGCCGCTGCCGAGTCGGCGGGCCTGTCGCTGTACCAGTACCTGGGTGGCGTCAACGCCCACCTGCTGCCCACGCCTATGATGAACATTCTCAACGGCGGCGTGCATGCCGATAATAACGTCGACTTCCAGGAGTTCATGATCATGCCGGTGGGCGCCCCGAGCTTTGCCGAGGGCCTGCGTTGGTGCGCCGAGGTCTACCACACCCTCAAGGGCGTGCTGCACGAGGCCGGCCTGGGCGGCGGTGTGGGCGACGAGGGCGGCTTTGCCCCCAACCTTAAGACCAATGCCGAGCCGTTCGAGTACATCACCAAGGCCGTCGAGAAGGCTGGCTTTAAGCCCGGCGTCGACTTTATGTACGCCATGGATCCGGCGTCCACCGAGTTCTACAACGCTGAGACCGGTATGTACGAGCTCAAGGGCGAGGGCGTTGAGTACACGAGCGCCCAGATGGTCGATTACTGGGAGAAGCTCGTCGACACCTATCCCATCATCTCCATCGAGGACGGCATGGCCGAGGAGGACTGGGACGGCTGGGTCGAGCTTACCCGCCGCATTGGCAATAAGGTGCAGCTGGTGGGCGACGACTTGTTCGTCACCAACACCGAGCGCCTCAAGAAGGGCATCGAGCTGGGTGCCGCCAACGCGATCCTGGTCAAGGTCAACCAGATCGGCACGCTCACCGAGTCGCTGGAGGCCATCGAGACCGCCAAGGAGGCCGGTTACGCTTGCATCGTGAGCCACCGCTCCGGCGAGACCGAGGACTCCACGATCGCCGACCTGGTCGTGGGCGTCAACGCCGGCCAGATCAAGTCGGGCGCCCCGTGCCGCAGCGACCGCATCGCCAAGTACAACCAGCTCATCCGAATCGAGGACGAGCTCGAGGGCAGCGCGCGCTTCGCCGGCAAGGCCGCGTTCTACAACATTCGCTAAACGGGCGAATTTGGCGAGGGGGAGGCTGACTCGGTTCCGCCCCCGCCTTGGCTGGACGCCGCAAAGCGCTGTGGGCGCTGGGCCATATGGCTCAGCGCCTTTTTTATGTCGAGCAAAGGCTGTCGAAGGTGGTGCGCACGCTCGTGCTATAACTAGAATACTTAGCGCAAACAAACCTCAACCGCACAAGGCGCACATGGATCAGATTTACGACAACAGGTACTATTCCGCCGGTTCGCGTGAGCCGTCGCCTCGCCGTGCGCGCACGGTGCAGCTCGGTGGGTCCGCCTACGCCGGCGCCGACCGCTCCATGCAGCGCCCGACAAGTACCTCGCGCCCCAATGCTCAAGTGAATACTTCGACAGATGGACCGGTGCGCCCGGCACGTTCGACACATGCGTCGCGTCCCTCGGCCCAGACGCACGACAAATCGAGCAGGCCCTCGAGCCGTCTTTCGGGTTCGGACTTTATGCGCTACGCCAACGACAACGCGGTGATTAAGGCGATCTACGACTTTACCCACGGTCCTCAGCGAGGGCTATTCATCGGCATCGTCGTCGCCCTGGTGCTCGTGAGCCTGTATTTCCCCGTGCGCGACCTGTACGTGGCAAAGCGTTCGAGCGACATCTTGGCCAAGCAGGTCGAGATTCGCCAGCAATACAATGATGGGCTGCAAAAAAGCGTCGACAAGCTGCTCTCGGAGGAGGGTATCAAGGATGCGGCATCCGAGGACCTGGGCTTGGTGATGCCCGGCGAAAAGAGGATTGAAGTGCAGGGCCTGGACGGCGATTCGGATGCCTCGTCGAGCCAGAAGTCGTCGAACGCCAAGAAGGCCAGCGAAGTTGCCAAGGAAATCGAAGAAGTCGGTAAGGACGCGCCGTGGTACATCCAAGCGCTCGACATGCTGTTTGGGTTTAACGGCGTCGAGGGCCAGACGGTCGTGTCCAATGGCAAATAGCGCCCGGAGGGGAGCCCGCAATGACAAATTGCAAACGCTATAAGGTAGCCGCGATCGACCTGGGAACGGTGTCGTCGCGACTGGTGTTGGCCCAGGTCGAGGGCGGAGCGATTGTGGAATCGTCCAAGCATACCGATATTACCGATCTGGGCGAGGGCGTCGATGCGACGGGCCGCTTTTGCGAGGCGGCGGTCGAGCGCGTGCTTGCCGCATGCCGCATGTTTGTGGACGAGGCGCGTGCCTTTGGGGCTGTGTGCATCTGCACCACGTGCACGAGTGCCGCGCGCGATGCGTCCAATGCTGCCCTGCTGCTGGACGGCTTGCGCGAGCTGGGGCTCGAACCGCAGGTGATTCCGGGTGAGGTCGAGGCGCGCCTGACGTTTTTTGGCGTGGCGCATGACTTTGCCGGCGAGCGCATCATCGTAGCGGATTCGGGCGGCGGGTCGACGGAGCTTGCGACGGGCGTATACGCTCCGGAGCGCGGGGTCTTTGCGCTGGAGGGCACGCGTTCGCTGGACATTGGCTGTCGTCGTGTGACGGAGCGCTTCTTCTCCGCGTTGCCGCCTGCGGACGGCGAGCTTGCGGTTGCCGCCGCGTGGGCGGGCGAGCAGTTCTCCTCCTATTTTGAGGGCCTGTCCAGCGACTTTGAGCGTGCCGAGCGCCTCGTTGCGGTGGGCGGTACCGTCACCACGCTCGTGGCGCTGGTCCACGAACTGGAGCCGTACGACTCGAACTTTGTGCACCTGCGCGAGCTTTCGCTGGAGCAGATCTCGGCCGCCATCGATCGTATGTCTACGCTGGGTGTGGAGGGTATCGCTGCGCTGCCGGGCGTGCAGCCCAAGCGCGCGGGTGTGATTCTGGCTGGCGCCGTGGTGATTCGCGAGCTCATGCGAGCCGGCGGCTACAAGACGCTCACCGTAAGTGAGAACAGCCTCCTCGCCGGTATGGCCGCCACCATCAACGAGGTTCTCGACGGTGCGACCCCCACCATCGCCTGGACTCCCACTCTCAGCACCCTTTAACCATCCCCTCATAAGTTGCGGTGAAATACGGACTAAAATCGCCCTTTCGGGCACCAAACAGTCCCTATTCCACCTGTCTCTTATACACATCTCCGAGC
>URIK01000017.1 GCA_900547855.1 uncultured Collinsella sp.
ATCTACACTCGACTAGTCGTCGGCAGCGTCAGATGTGTATAAGAGACAGTGTCCACATCGATCGTCCAGATAGCCGAGTCGCGGCGCTGTCCACGCACAAGTCCCACGCCGGTCTTCATGACGGCGAACAGAAAGATATAGAGCAGGGCGACCAGGACGATGCGGCCTGCAAAAAGGACGATATCGATGTTCATAAGCGACTATCCCCTAAATTCAAAGGTACTCAGGCCAAACGTCAGCAGATCGCCGTTGCGCAGCGGGCAGCGCGTAATGCGGCGGTTGTTGACGAGCGTGCCGTTGGTGGAATTGAGATCCTCGATCGACCAATCCGAGCCCGTAAAGGTGAGCTGGGCGTGGCGGCGCGACACGTTGGGGTCGCGCAGGGCAATGTCGGAAACTGAGCGCTCGCGACCGATGGTCACCTGTGCGGAGGTGATGCTATGGCTCTCGCCGCTCACGACGTCGACGAGCTGGGCGAGCGGGCGCTGCGGGGCGCGAGTGCTCGCCATGTTGGAGGCGATGCCGGCTGCGGCGCCTAGGCCCACGGCGGCACCGGTCGCGGCGGCTCCGCCCATGCCGGCAAGCGCGTCACGCGAGACGGTCTGCGGCACCGGGATGGGAGCGGCGGGGTCGGGGATGCTAGGCGCGAAGGGGTCTGCCACGGCAAGCGGGTCGGGAGCGGCGGCGCGAGGCGTCGGCTGCTGCTGGGGCATGGCGGCGGGACGCTGCTGCTGCGGGGCAGCAAACTGCTGCTGGCCGGCGCGCGGGGCGCTGGCGGCACGGCTTGCCGCGGAGTTGTTCTGGCCCAGGCCGTTTTGATAGGCGCGCTCTTCTTCGTACAGGCGGCCGAGCGTGGGGGCATCGACGTTCTCGGCAAAGACCGAGAACTTGCCGGCGCGCAGCTGCGGATCGATCATAAAGCGCACGAGGGGCTCGCCGACAAAGACATAGCGGCGCTTTTCGGCCTGCGCCTTCACAAACTCGCGGACCTCGCGCGAAAGCTCGGGGTAGAACGGGGCGAGCATGGGATCGTCGTCGGCGGCGATAAGGATGGTATAGAGTGCCGGCGCCGTGTTGACGCCGTTGATCACCAGAGTCTGATCCTCCATGTCGCGAGCGGCCTGCTTGGCAAGCTTCTTAAAGGAGAACGGGGCACGGGTGGCACCGAAGATGCCGGCCACGTGGTCCTCGAAGATGTTCAGGAAGTTCACGAAAGATCACTCTCCGTATAGGTTCTTTGGTATCCGAGCAAATATAGGCATATCCCAACGATTATAGAGGATAGGATTCCCGCAACCGCCGCCTTGGCGATGACCGCGGCTGCAAGGCTGGCAATTTCCATATGGTGTGCAAGACAGGACGCCGCTGCGCAGCCGATGCCGGTGACAGCGATGGCGGCGATTGCGGCAAGGTTTGAGCCCTGATCGGCACGCTTGGCATGGGCATTGAGCAGCGCGGATGACGCTGCGGCAGTTGCCGCGACCAGCACAAAGGCAGCCCAAAGGAGCGGGTCTCCCAGCGCTGCGGCAACGTTACCGAGCCCCAGCACGCCTCCGGTTGAAAGCGCGACCGTGGCCAGACGGGCAAAAAGCGCGCCCATGCCCGTTGCCGCGGCGGCGCTTGCCGGGCCGAGCCAAAATGACGCGACGCCGGCGGCGACCCCAGCTGCCAGGAAGGTATTGCCGGTCAGACAGCCAAGCGCGAGTGCACAGGTGAGCGTGGCGCTCGCGGCAGCCTCGGTGCGACCCCAGGCGATCCACCAACCGGACATGGCGGCGGCAAAGATCACCGCGACGGGCAGCATCGACAGGATGCCCTGTGCCTGCATGGTGGCGTTGGCCATGAGCACCAAAAAGCCCACAGCCGAGATGGCCGAGCCAATCTGGGGGGCCAGGCCAGCCGCCGCTCCGATCGCGATGGCCGCAATGACCAGGCCGGGAAGCGCCGCGACCCCGGCCGTTTGCATCAGCAAAAAGCTAAAGGTGCCGCACGTTAGCGCCGAGATAGCGCGCATGGTGTAGTCGCGCGCAGGGCTCCAGCGCGTGCCCGCCCAGCCGAGTGCGGGGTCGACCTCGATGGCGTCGTCCTCGTAGTGCGACGGCTCGATATCGTCGAGCTCCTGCTCGTCATCCGAAAGCTCGCCAACCATTTGCTCCAGGCTGCGACGGCCCTCGCGCACGCTGCCCAGACCGGCAAGGAGCTGGTCGCAAAATGCCTCGATGCTGCTGGGGCGGTCCTGCGGCATGGGGGAGAGTGCACTCATGAGCGTGGCCTCGGCTCCCGGGGGGAAGTGTGGTATCAGCTCGCTGGGATAGGTGGCGCCGCCGATGATGCGGTCGAGCGAGTCGGCGGGCGTGGCCGCCGTAAAGGGAGCGCTGCCGCACAAGCCCTCATAGATAACGCAGGCAAGGGCAAAGACATCAGCGCGTTCGTCGACCGTGCCGGTCTCGATATCGAGCTGCTCGGGTGGCATGTAGCCGATGGTGCCACCGCGCGAGCCGCCAAAGCCACCGGCGGACGACAGTCGCGCCATGCCAAAGTCGGTGAGCTTTACATTGCCCGAGTGGTCGATGAGCACGTTGGCGGGCTTAATGTCCAGGTGGAGTACGCCATTACTATGGGCGAAGGTGAGCGCCTGCCCCAGCGCGTCGGCAATGGCCGCCGCCTCGTCAAAGGTGAGCGAATGGCCGTCCACGCGGTGCAAAAACTCGGCCAGCGACATGCCATCGACATATTCCATAACCAGGTAGGCATAGGCGGTGTCGTGCGTAAAGTCGATGACCTGCACGATATTGGGATGTTGAAGCATGGCGGCAGTGTGCGCCTCGCGCAGGACATCCATGATGTCGCTGGCGGGCATGCCGGCACCGTTGATAAGGGGGATGCGCTTGATGGCGACGCGGCGGCGCAGGTGCGTGTCGCGGCAGATCTCGATGGAGCCAAAACCGCCGGTCGCAAGTGTCTCGAGCGGCTGGTACCGCTTGAGCAGCTCGCGAGAGCTGGTGCCCTCCAAAGGAACGTCCGGCGAGAACCGGGCGGTATGTTGCGAGAAAAGCGGCATGGCCAACCCTCGTGCGTTTAAAGTTCGTTTGCGAGTGGCGGGCGCGGAGCCGAGCCGTTCGCGGTGGCATAGATGCTGCTAGTGTAGCACGCTCGGGTGCATGGGGAGGATAGCGGGATGCGAGGCTGCCTGCCTGGCTTGGCCTTAGCGCTTTTTCTTGTTCTTCTTCTGCTTGCGCTGTTTGCCCTTGTTGTCCTGGGGCTTGTCGGCCTTGTTGCCCTGCCTGGCCTCGGCGGCGGCCTTCTCGGCCTTCATTTTCTTCTTCTTGGTCTCGATGCGGAGTTTTTTGTTGATGCGGGCCTTGAGGAAGGGACCGAACTGCTCGGCATCGCCACGGACGAAGGTGTCCTTGGGGATCGTCACGCCCTGGTCGGCGAACATGGCCACAAAGATGCGCTCGCCGTCGAGTACGTGGTCGAGCTTGTCAAACGGGAAGAACTGCGACTTGCCGCTCTTGCCCCAAACCATCAGGCCGTCCTCGTTGGCGGCGACGCGGCGATAGCGGCCACCCATGGACTCGTCGGCCTCGACGGCGTCGATAAAGTCGCGGGCTAGCGTGTGGTGCAGGTTCTTGCTCCACCAGGCCAAAAAGGCGCCGAACACGATCAACACGACGCCAAACTTGATCCAGTTGCCGCCGGCCACCAGCATGCCGATGCCGATGAGCGCGGCAACTGCCGCGGCGACATACAGCGAGCCGCGACGCCTGGGCGAGGCGACCAGGCGGGCGAAGTCGGTGACCAGGTCGTTTTCGTACTGGTACTCGTTGAGGTACAAGATGCCGTCATCGGCTGCGGCCTGCTCCTCGAGCGCGACCTCGACCTGGTCGGCTGCTTCGGAGGGAACGAGGTTGCTCTCTGCGTCTGCCATGCTCTTTGGACTCCTATCGCGGCGGGCTCGCCGTACGGGTTATTATGGAATGCAGTATGCCGTGCGACCGCATGGCCGCCGTGGCAACAAGACTCAGTATACCCGGGGGAGCACCCATGGAATCGTTGTACCGAAAGTATCGCCCGCTCACCTTTGACTCCGTGGTGGGCCAGCAGCATATCGTCTCGACGCTCGAGCACGCCATCACCGAGGGACGCCTGTCCCACGCCTACCTGTTCTGCGGACCGCGCGGCACGGGCAAGACCACCATGGCGCGCATCCTGGCCAAGGCGTTGCTGTGCCGCAATGCCGAGGCGGCGCGCGCCGAGGGTGCAAGCGGCTGCATGCCCGACGGCACCTGTGAGGAGTGCGAGCTCATTGCCGAGGGTAACCACCCCGATGTCTACGAGCTCGATGCCGCCTCCCGCACGGGCGTGGACAATGTGCGCGAGGAAATCATCAACTCCGTCAACTTTGCCCCGGTGCGCGGCAAGTACAAGATTTATATCATCGACGAGGTCCACATGCTCACAACGGCGGCGTTCAACGCGCTGCTCAAGACGCTCGAGGAGCCGCCGGCACACGTGATCTTTGTGTTGTGCACCACCGACCCGCAAAAGATTCTGGAAACCATCCTCTCGCGCTGCCAGCGCTTCGATTTCCACCGCATCGGCAACGAGGATATCGAGCGCCGCCTGGCATACGTGTGCGAGCAGGAGGGCTTCGATTACGACGACGAGGCGCTGGCTATCGTGGCGCGCCATGCCAAGGGTGGCATGCGCGACGCATTGTCCACGCTGGAGCAGCTGAGCGTCTTTGGCAACGGTTCTGTGCATGCGGACGACGCCCGCTCGCTTTTGGGCGAGGTTTCGGACCAGATTCTGGGCGAGTTTGCCCGCGCCATTGCCGATCGCGATGTTGCCGAGCTCTATGGACTGATCCGTGCGCAGGTCGAGGAAGGAAACGACCTGCTGGAGCTGACGCGCGACCTGGTGGCGCATGTGCGTGACGTGTACGTTGCCTGCGTTGCCGGTGCCCGTGCCGAGCTGTTTGAGGGCGGCTCCGAGCAGGCCGAGGCGCTTGCTGCCGAGGCCGCTGCCTTTGGCGAGCATCCTGCCGACCGCCTGGCCCGTGTGCTGACGGTGCTCGACGATGCCGCACTGGAGATGAGGGGCGCGAGCGACGTGCGCCTGGTGCTCGAGATTGCCTGCACGCGTCTGGCACGTCCCGAGGCTGATTTAACGATTGAGGCATTGGCCGAGCGCGTGGCGCGTCTGGAGGCCATGGTTGCCAACGGCGCCGTGCCGGCGAGCGTGGCTGCTGCTCAGGCCGCCGCGCCTGCAGCATCCGTACCCGCTGCTGCCCAACAGCCGACGCTCATTTCGGGCGCTCGTGCTGCCACTCCGGCGGCATCCGCTGCCCCCGCTGCTACGTTCGCGCGCCAGGGAGGTATGCCTTGGGACCGTGGTGCTGCTGTTCCGACTGCCCAGCCTGCGCCCCGTTCTGCGTCCGTGTCAGCTTCCAAGCCTGCAGCGCCTGCGCCTCAGCCTGCGCCGGCTCCGACGCCTCAGCCCGTTGCGGCCCCCGCGCCTGCCACCGCTCCGGCACCTAAGCCCCAGTCCAACAATGCCGCCCAGGTTGCCGCCGCCGGTGCTGCCGAGACCCCCGCGGTCGAGGACGCCGGCGAGCTCCAGCGCAAATGGGCCGAGGTCGTCGAGCGCGTCAAGGCTCGTCAGGCCTCCTACGCAGGGCTTTTGCTCAACGCCCGCGCCACGGCCGACGACGGCTCCAAGCTCACGGTCTCGTTCCCCGCGGGTTCGACTTTTGCCATTAAGATGCTCGGTCGCGCCGATACGCAGTCGGTGGTCCTGCCGACGGTCTGCGCGGTCTTCGGTCGTCGTACCGTCGACTATGTCCTGGATGGGGGTGGCACGCCGGCTCCTCAACATGAGGAGCATTCTCCATCTGCACGGGCTGCGGTATCTGCGGACCCGCAACCCGTGTCCTCGGCGGCCCCTGTATCCTCGAGCGCCAGCGCGACGCAGCAGCAAGCGGCACCGGTAGCGGTATCGACCTCGTCGGCGCCTAAGCCTGCGGCGCCCAAACCAGCTGCTCCGACACCCGCGCCCAAGCCCGTCTCGCCCGCGCCCAAGTCGTCTGACCTGGGCAAAGCCCCCTGGCTACGCTCCGACAACCCCGCCGGCGCTCCTGCCACGGGTAAGCTCCCGACCGAGCCCGCACCCCGTGCGCCCGAGCGCTCGGCTGCTCCCAAGGCCCAGCCTGTCGCGCAGTCCGCGCCGTGGGAATCCGAGCAGGTGCCCTACGACGACGCTATGGTCGGCGGCTTCGCTGGCGATGCGAGCGGGGACGATCTGCCTCCGTTCGACGTGCCGGGTGCGACGCCCGCGCCCAAGTCCGCTGTAACTGCCCCCAAAGAGGAGGACGCTCCTGCAGCTCCCTGGGAGTCCAACCCCGGCGCCGGCAGCCCCTTCGGCCACCAGGGCGCAGCCCCGAGCATCCCGCAGACCGAGGACGAGGCCAAAGACCTCATCCGCAGCGTCTTCGGTCAGGCCACCATCTTCAAGCCGGTGGAGTAGCTGCGCAGGCGGGTATACTGCTCAAGAAGAGAACCCTTTGAACGGAGCGAGCTTATGATGTGGGAATATGTCCGCCTTGAGGACGATACGCAGGTTTCGTATTCCGAAGTCCGGGAGGACAACACGGTGAAGGTTGTTGTGGAGCGCCCGCGCGATTGGGGTTTTGACACGGCGGAGTGTATCTTGCCGGCATTCAATTGGGTGTCACACGAGGGCTTTAGCGAAGCGGACCTCAAAGAACTCGATGATTTCGTGCGTAACAATGCCCCGCTCATCCTGCGTTTTGCCTACGAAGGCGGACGAGTCTATGCCTAGCCTGTTTCGACTCGGGCCGTACATCATCTTCTTCTGGACGGGGGAGAACGGCGAACCTGTCCATGTTCACGTTGCGGTCAAGCGCCCCACTGCCGAGGCAACCAAGATATGGCTTACCCGCTCCGGCGGATGCAAGCTGGCCCATAACAAGGGCGATATTCCTGCTCGGGATTTACGCGATATCATGCAGTTTGTTTCATCTAACCATGCGCTGATTTGCAAACGTTGGAAAGAAACAACTGGCGGGCTATCGTTCTACTGTTGAGAGTTGCTCGCCGGGCTTAGGATCCCCAGCTCTTCAGGGGTTTTGTCCGGGCGCATCTGTATTTCGGACATGTGCAACGTGGTGCCGCGTATATCGCATTCGAGCAAACAGGTGCGCGACGGCCGGCCTAGGATGTTGAGGTCGATACGATACGTCGCATGGCTGTCTGTGTACTCGACTTGCTCGGCGTTGAGGGTTGCTCCGATTGTCAAGAAAGCGCCTGGTTCGGCATCGACAATCTTGGAGTCCTTTATCTTGACCTTGAACTCTTGGTAGAGGGACGGGCTGTTGTAGTAAATGGTTCGAGTTCCGTCGGTGCACTCATCGGTCGCTTCCCATTTGACGACGGGCTGGTCCGAGCTGGCTATCAGTAGTTCTGCTCCAAAGGCTATAGCATGGGTGATGACAACCAGCAATGCCCAGCCGACAAAGAGATAGAGAACCACATATGCAACGGGGTGTTTTGAGCGGATGTTTTGGAGCGCGTCGGGGGCATTCATGGGGCACCTCCAAATTGCTGTCTGTGACAATCAAATTATACCCTGCCATCATGAGCGCCGCCTCGAGCAGCGGTTCGGCATTTTGTTATCTAGCTGGATGCAGAAAATGTCGGATTCCGGCTCTACAAGATTTAGCTTTCAATATTATGCAGATGCGAATTATTCAACTTCGCATAATCTTTGGGTGCGGTTTGCACTCCAGGACATGTATATCGACTGAGGTAGCGTGTCCGCCCCGCTCGCTGGCCGCGCGCCGTGGTACGATTTTTGAGTTTGAAAGTCCCGCCGTGCTCCGGCTGCCCTTGCAGCTCGGCGTGCGGCCGCACGTAAAGGAGCCATCATGGCCGGTATGAACATGCAGCAGATGATGAAGCAGGCTCGCAAGATGCAGGAGCAGCTTGCCGCCGCGCAGGAGAACCTCAAGTCCCAGACCGTCGACGCCTCTGCCGGCGGCGGCATGGTCAAGGTGACCGTTAACGGCGAGATGGAGCTCGTCAACCTCACCATCGATCCCGATGCCCTCGATCCCGAGGACGTCGATATGCTGCAGGACATGATCATGGCTGCCGTCAACGAGGCCGTCCGCGGCGTCAACGAGCTCGCCAACAAGCAGATGGGCGCCATCACCGGCGGCCTCAACATCCCGGGCATGCCGTTCTAAGACACGCATATATATGAGTGCGAATCACAGTCTGCAAAAACTGCTCGATGAGCTGGGCCGTCTGCCGGGCATTGGTCCCAAGTCGGCCCAGCGCATCGCCTATTACCTGTTGGAGGCCGACGCCGAGGAGGCCCGCCGCCTGGCCGAGGCCATCCTGGAGGTCAAGCAGGAGGTCCACTTTTGCAGCCGTTGCTTTAACTACGCCACGGCCGACGAGTGCTCCATCTGTCAGGACCCGATGCGCGATACCACTCGCATTTGCGTGGTGGGCGAGCCGCGCGATGTCCAGGCGATCGAGCGCACGGGCAGCTACCACGGTCTCTACCACGTATTGGGCGGCGTGATCAGTCCCATGGACAAGATTGGCCCCGAGCAGCTGCACATTCGCGAGCTGCTGGCACGCTTGGGCCACGAGGACATCCACGAGGTCATCATCGCCACCAACCCCAATATTGAGGGCGAGACCACGGCGAGCTATCTGGCCCGCACTATCAAGCCGCTGGGCGTCGAGGTATCGCGTCTGGCGAGCGGCCTGCCCGTGGGCGGCGACCTGGAGTATGCCGACGAGCTTACGCTTGGCCGCGCCATCGAGGCCCGTCGCGCGATTTAGGTGGCGAGCCTGCCCCTGCCGTATGTTCTCCTCGCGACGCACGGGGTAGCCATAATTTTCCCGTGCGACTGTGATTTTGTTGCGCAACAAAGATGCTTCGTATCTGCTTATCGCATGGATGCTTCCGCTCGCATCCTTAATTTGCCCATTCGTTGCGCAACCTTTTGGGTTCGCTGATACACTCAAATATGGATTCGAATGAATGCGCCGCTCCCGAGCGGCGTGTTTTTGTTGGAGGAGAACGCATGCGGCCCGGTGGCACTCAGACAAAGCGCGGCGCCGCGGTGCGCATGCGACGCCGACTGGGCCTGGCGCCTCGGGCGTACGCGCTGCTGTCTTGCTCGCTGGTGCTGGTCATAGCTGGCGTTTCTGCCTATGGCATGACCGTGCCGTCCATGATGCAGGCGCATGCCGCACGCGAACCGCGCGTGGGGCATGAGGTCAAAAGTGACCTGGGTACCACGACTGGATATGCTTGGGCAAGTGTGGTCGCGCATATTGTGTTTGGCACCGACGATGCGGACGGCGCCGAGGCCCCGGACAACGAAGTCACGCTTGCAAATGGCAAAACCATCGTGCTCACCAACACCAAGATCATCGATCGGTTGTCCAACAATAGCGTGGCGGCAACGGTGAATAAGGTCGAGCAGCAAAAGGAGCAGGACGCCCAGCAGTCCGGAAAGCCCGGTAGCTCGGATACTTCTGGCTCCGGCTCGGATTCATCGAGTTCGGGCGGCGGCTCTGGGTCGGGTTCCTCTACCGGAGGGTCTGGAAACGGCGGCTCGACGGGCGGCAACACTGACAACGATGCAAACTCCGGTGGCCTTTCCGCTGCTGAGGAAGAGAGCATTCACAGTTGGCTTGTGACCAAGTACAACATGCTCGACGGCTATGTTTCTCGTGCCAATGACGTGGTCTCGACCTATAACTCTACGGGAGATCCCAGGCCGTGCGACAGCCTGGTCGGGGAGATGTTTGTCATTCGAGCCGAGTTCGGTCGTCAGACATTCTCGCCCCGGTCAAAGTGGTATCAGCAGTATGCCAATCTGTGGGGCTGTTACACCAACCTATGCCAATGGGTCGGCCATTACGGCGATGATGACGTCGCGCTCGGTAACTTCAACAATAACGTGGCGGCGCTTGCCCTATGATGACCGATCTTGCATCCACCACACCACAATCGCTCGGTCGCGATCCCATGGTCGGCCTGCGCCTGGCGCGTGTCGACGGGTTTGAGCCGGCCATTGCGCTCGGTCAGGACGAACTGCCTGCCTATCTGCGTCGTTTTACGATGCTGTTTGCCGACGATGCCACCATGCGCCGTGGCGGTATCGGCCGCGTGACGCGTGCCGTCAACGCCCAAGGCGAGGCCGTGGCACTCAAGCAGCTCATCTTGCCGGCGCGCGATGAGTTTGACGACGATGCCGCTCACGAGGCGCTGGTCGCCAAGTTCAAGGCGGCGTTTCGCGAGGAATACGAATGCCATCGCGCCCTTTCGGGCCTTAAGGGCTTTCCCCGCCTCTATGGCTGGGGCGAGGTCGACGGTGTGCCTGCAATTGTCATGGAATGGGTCGAGGGCGAGACGCTTGCCCGCTTGCGTTCGCGACTCGCCGTGGACGATGCCGGACGCCTGTCGCCGCTTGTGGCGGCGCGTCTGGGTCGCGACCTGTTCGATCTGCTCTGCCGTATGAGCCTGGTGGGCGAGGGCTTTGTCCATCGCGATATCTCGCCCGCTAATATTATGGTGCGTACGGCGCGCCTGCCGCTTGACCGGCAGCTTGCCGAGGGCACCTTTGACCTGTGCCTGATCGACTTTGGCTCGTCGCTGGCGCTTGAGCCTGCGTCGGCCGTGGCCGGTACCGGCGGCAAGGCGTCGTTTACGGAGCGTTATGCCACGCTGCGTCGCGCGACGGTTGCCTATGCCCCGCCCGAGATGCTCACTCACGATATTCCCGATCTGCGCGCTTTGCGTATGTCGCCGGCGATCGACGTCTATGCCGCGGCAAGCACGGTTTACGAGCTCATTGCCGGCGTCGCGCCATACGAAGCCGCGCCGAGCACTTCGGGCACCTCGGGTTCGCGCAAAAAGACGCGCGACATCGCGAGCCCCTACCGTCTCAAGATGGACACGCGGCCCGACTATCCCATTGGTGCCCATGCGCCCGGTTGCGATTTGACTCAGCTGCTTCGTCGTGAGCCCGATGTGGTGCTCGCCGCGGCCGAGCAGGCCCAGCAGCTAGGGCTTGAGCCGGATTCCGAAGAGCTACGCGATGCGCTGGCGTTTGTCGATGCCCAGCTGTTCGACGTGGTGATGGCCTGTCTGTCCAGCCATCAAAAAGATCGTCCCGAGCCGGCGGCGGTCGAGGCGGCGCTCTCGGCGTTTTGTGACCACTATGCGCAAAATGTCGGTCGTTCGCTCCGCGGCGAGCCGCTCACGCCGTGCCCCATGGATGCGTCCGGCCGCGCGGTTCGTCGCGCGCTGATGGTCGGCGCGACGGTCGTCTGTGGCGTGGTTTGGGCTGTGGTCGTGGTTTCGGCCGCGCTGCTGGCGTCGGGCGCTCGCGTGACGGCGACTTTGGGATCGCTCGTGTGGTCTGGGTCGCTACCGGGTATTATTGCCGCACTGGCGTTGGCGCTGCCAGGCATAGCCGGCGTTGCCGCGGGGGCACTTGCGCGCGATCGGCGCTCGGGCTTCCTGCAGGGTGTGCTTGCGCTTTCTGCCTGCGAGGTTCCGGTGCTGGTTGTGGCTGCATGTAGCGTATTTTCCCAACGCGCCGTGATGGGCGGCCTTGTTGCCGCTCTGGTTGCAACCTATACGCTTACGTGGTTTTTGCTTGCGATGGGCTTTGCCTTTGAACTTCCCGTTTCGGCACCGCGACGCACAAAAGCCCAGATGGCGACTCCGCTTGCCGGTGGAGCCGCAGCTGCCCGTACTTTTGGCGGACCTGTCGAAGTATCGTCCGATTCTATTTCTACGACCAAGGAGGCCTAGGTCATGGCATCTCAAGTTGAGCTCACCCCATGCGGGGCCATGTTTGACATCTTTAAGCGCGCGGCGCATCTGAGCCATATCGAGCTGTGCGGCTTGGTGCTTTCGTCCCGTCCGCTCGCCGACGGCCGCAGCCCGCAGAGCCGAGCCGCCGATCGCTCTTGGGTTTCCCGCTTTATCGTTCGCGCGCCGGTCGGCACGCTTCAGCAGCGCTACTTTGCCGAATACGGTACCTCGGCTGCGCGTATTATGTCGCAACTGGCCCTGCGCCAGCGCAATCCCATGGACTCCACGGCTGTGATCAATATGGTGTGCGGTCCTGCAGGTGAACCGATGGTACGCGCGCTCGAAGAGTGCCACCAGGACACGAATCTCTATCGCAACGCGCTCGATCGCCTGTCCCAGGCGGCGGAACTCATGCCCGCCGAGCGCGCCGAGGCCGTGCTGGTGCTGTTTGTCGCCGTCGGTTGTTCGGCGGATGTGCGGTCCTCGGTGAACTATGCCATCGACTACGCGCACGCGACCTGTGGCGGAGGCACATCCACGCCGCGTTCGCTTGGCATGTCGATGACCGCGGGCGAACGCGAACCCGCCCCGGCGCACCCCTTGGGCTTGCTGCGCGTACAAAACAGTTTTGTCGTGAGCGCCCCGCGCTGGATTCAGCCGAGTGAGGAAGGCGTCGAGATCGGCGCGCTGGCAACGGGGGAGGGCGACATCACCGACGTCGGCGACGATGTCTCGGCCCGCCATGCCCATATCTGGTGCGATGCTCAAAATATCTGGCACGTCGAGGACTTGTCGTCCACCAACGGAACCGTGGTGGTAAACGGGGCCACGCGCGTCTGCATTCAGGTCGAGCCCGGCCGTTCCGCCCAACTCAATCCCGGCGACGAGCTCAAGCTCGGCGAATCCACTACCTACGCCATCCTCTTCGGTGCCCTCTAGCCGGCAGATAGGGACGTTCCTTTTCTCTGCCGGCTGGGGACACTCCTTGGCGCGCTAGAGCCGGTCGCCCGGGGATGGAGGGGCCATTTTGGCCCTTGGCGGTCACCCGAGGTAAACCTTTACCGCCCGCCTATATTTGCCGAAATATGGCTTGACGGCGGGGTACAATAAACCCGCATGCGGATTTCCGTTGCGGGCGCCTCCCATCGCCGGGGCGTGCCCGGGAGCATCCGGCATGCGGCCTTTGCGGCGCTCGGTCATGTGCAAGACGGGCGGTCGGGTCTGTGGGGCGCATCAGCTGTCCCTCGCCTCGGCATGTCTTCTCTCCACGCCACGTACCTGCTGCTGAGCCTGCCTGCCAGATGATTGGAAGCAACAGCGTAAATCCCATCACGCCAACATCCCGGCGATCGCCGGGGCCTGTATACCTATATGAGAGGAGAGGGGTATATGGCGCGTAAGTTTAAGTCTATGGACGGCAACGAGGCGGCCGCATATGTTTCGTATGCGTACACCGAGGTAGCGGGAATCTATCCCATTACGCCGTCCAGCCCGATGGCCGACCATGTCGACCAGTGGGCGGCCCAGGGTCGCAAGAACATCTTCGGCACCCCGGTCAAGGTCGTCGAGATGGAGTCCGAGGCTGGTGCAGCCGGTACCGTTCACGGTTCGCTGGGCGCCGGTGCTCTGACCACCACCTACACGGCTTCTCAGGGCCTGCTCCTGATGATCCCGAACATGTACAAGATTGCGGGCGAGCAGCTCCCGGGCGTCTTCCACGTCTCCGCGCGTTGCGTCGCTTCCCACGCCCTGAACATCTTTGGCGATCACTCCGACGTCATGGCCTGCCGTCAGACCGGCTTTGCCATGCTTGCCGAGGGCAACGTCCAGGAGGTCATGGACCTCTCGCCGGTGGCTCACCTTGCCGCCATCGAGGGCAAGACCCCGTTCCTTAACTTCTTCGACGGCTTCCGCACCAGCCATGAGATCCAGAAGGTCGCCATGTGGGACTACAAGGATCTGGCCGAGATGTGCGACATGGACGCCGTCCAGGCTTTCCGCGATCACGCGCTCAACCCTGAGCACCCGCACACCCGCGGTAGCCACGAGAACGGCGACATCTTCTTCCAGAACCGCGAGGCCTGCAACAAGGTCTACGACGAGCTTCCTGCCGTCGTCGAGGGCTACATGAAGAAGATCAACGAGAAGCTCGGCACCGATTACGGCCTGTTCAACTACTACGGCGCTCCCGATGCTGATCGCGTCGTCGTGTGCATGGGCTCCTTCTGCGACGTGCTCGAGGAAGTCATCGACTACCTCAACGCTCACGGCGAGAAGGTCGGCCTGGTCAAGGTTCGTCTGTTCCGTCCGTTCTCCATCAAGCACTTCGTCGACGTTCTCCCCGAGACCGTCAAAAAGATCGCCGTCATGGACCGTACCAAGGAGCCGGGTTCCATCGGCGAGCCGCTCTACCAGGACGTCGTCTCCGCTCTCTACGAGGCCGGCAAGACGGGCATCAAGGTTGTCGGCGGCCGTTACGGTCTGGGCAGCAAGGACACGCCTCCCGCGTCCGCGTTCGCTGTCTTCGAGGAGCTTAAGAAGGACGAGCCCAAGCGCGAGTTCACCATCGGCATTGTCGATGACGTGACCAACCTGAGCCTGCCCGAGGCCGAGGATGCGCCCAACACCGCAGCTCCCGGCACCATCGAGTGCAAGTTCTGGGGTCTGGGTGGCGACGGTACCGTCGGCGCCAACAAGAACTCGATCAAGATCATCGGCGACCACACCGACAAGTACGTCCAGGCCTACTTCCAGTACGACTCCAAGAAGACCGGCGGCGTCACCGTCTCGCACCTGCGCTTTGGTGATTCTCCGATCCGTTCGCCGTACTACGTGACCAAGGCCGACTTTGTCGCTTGCCACAACCCCAGCTACATCGTTAAGGGCTTCAAGATGGTCCGCGACGTCAAGCCGGGCGGCACCTTCCTGGTCAACTGCCAGTGGAGCGACGAGGAGTTCGCCGAGCACATGCCCGCCGTGGCCAAGCGCTACATCGCGAACAACAACGTCAACGTCTACCTGATCGACGCTATCGACCTGGCGGCCAAGGTCGGCATGGGCAAGCGCACCAACACGGTGCTCCAGTCCGCCTTCTTTGCGCTGGCCAAGGTCCTGCCCGCCGAGGACGCCCTGCAGTACATGAAGGACGCGGCTACCAAGTCCTACATGAAGAAGGGCCAGGCTATCGTCGACGCCAACCACAAGGCCATCGATGCCGGCGCTACCGCCTTCCGTAAGTTCGAGGTTCCGGCCGACTGGGCTACCGCCGAGGATGCCGCTCCCGTCGAGCTCTCCGAGGAGACCAAGTCCGCTATCGCCCAGCAGGTCAAGAACCTGCTCGAGCCCATCGACCGCATGGACGGCGACAGCCTGCCCGTTTCCGCCTTCGTCGATTGCGCCGATGGCCAGTTTGAGCTGGGCGCCTCCGCATACGAGAAGCGCGGCGTCGCCGTGGTCGTTCCCCACTGGGACGAGACCAAGTGCATCCAGTGCAACCAGTGCGCCTATGTGTGCCCGCATGCCACCATCCGTCCGTTCGCGATGACCGAGGACGAGGCTGCCGCCGCGCCCGAGGCTACCCGCACGCTCGACGCCATGGGCCCCAAGGCCAAGGGCATGAAGTTCACCATGGCCGTGTCCCCGCTCGACTGCATGGGTTGCACCAACTGCGTCAAGGTTTGCCCCAAGGGCGCCCTCGAGATGGTTCCCACCGAGCAGGAGATGGACCAGCAGCCCGTTTGGGACTACATGGTCGAGAACGTCTCCGAGAAGAAGGAGCTCATCGCGGCCAACGTCAAGGGCAGCCAGTTTAAGCAGCCCTACCTGGAGTTCTCCGGCTCCTGCGCCGGCTGCGCCGAGACCGCCTATGCACGTCTGGTGACCCAGGTCGCCGGCGACCGCATGTTCATTTCCAACGCCACCGGCTGCTCCTCCATTTGGGGCAACCCCGCTGCCACCGCTCCTTACTGCAAGGACAAGGACGGTCACGGCCCGGCGTGGAACAACTCCCTGTTCGAGGACAATGCCGAGCACGGTCTGGGCATGGCCGTTGGCTATGAGGCCGTTCAGCACAAGCTGATCGCCGCTACCCAGGACATCATCGCTGCCGATGGTCCGTCCGATGAGCTCAAGGCTGCCGGCCAGGCTTGGATCGACTCCGTCAACGACGCCGAGGCCTCCAAGACCGCTGCCGCTGCCTACGTTGCCGAGCTCGAGAAGTGCGGCTGCGACGCTTCCAAGGCGATCCTCGCCGACAAGGCTTACCTCACCAAGAAGTCCTTCTGGATCTTCGGCGGCGACGGTTGGGCCTACGACATCGGCTTCGGTGGCCTGGATCACGTCCTGGCTTCCGGCCACAACGTCAACGTCTTCGTCTTCGACACCGAGGTTTACTCCAACACCGGTGGTCAGGCCTCTAAGGCCTCGAACCTGGGCCAGGTCGCTCAGTTCGCCGCTGCCGGTAAGGTGACCAAGAAGAAGTCCCTGGCCGAGATTGCCATGAGCTATGGCTACGTCTACGTGGCGCAGGTCGCCATGGGCGCCAACCCGGCTCAGACCCTCAAGGCCATCCACGAGGCCGAGGCCTACGACGGCCCGTCCCTCATCATCGGCTACAGCCCCTGCGAGATGCACTCCATCAAGAAGGGCGGCATGCAGAACTGCCAGGCCGAGATGAAGAAGGCTGTCGAGTGCGGTTACTGGAACCTCTTCCGCTTCAACCCCGAGGCTGCTGCCGGCAAGAAGTTCTCGCTCGATTCCAAGGAGCCCGCGGGCGGTTATCAGGAGTTCCTGATGAACGAGGCCCGTTACGCTTCGCTGACGCGTTCCTTCCCCGAGCGCGCCGAGGAGCTCTTCAAGGAGAACGAGCAGGCCGCTATGGACCGCTATGCTCACCTGCTGAAGCTCAAGACGGTGTACAACGAGGCCTAGGTCTCCCACCGCAGGATCTGAGGGCTGACCTTCGCGGACGTCCTCGGACATGAAAGAACCCCCGCTGCGCACTACGTGCGGCGGGGGTTCTTTCGTCCTGCGGAGTGTCCGCGAAGGTCAGCCCTCAGATCCTGCTACGACTACGTCCTCGGATTGCGTGGGCGGATGAAGGACGTAGTTGGCGGGTATTCCGTCCCTTTCGCTGTTTCGCGGCTTTGCCGCGAAACCTCGCGCCACTTTGGGGATGGATGGGGGACTTGGCTGTTGCCGCCTTTTCGGAGCTCTTCTTTATTCCTTATGCTGGATGAAAAGCCCCTTGTTTTTGCAGGGGTGCATACTCGACTTATATGTGCATAGAATCTCGTATAGTGCGAGTAAGATATTGCGCTGTCCGTTTTGTGTTTAGCAGAGATGTAGTTTGCATAATCCGACATAATCCTCGCTGCATTTAAATAAAGTTGCACGTAAATGGCGTAGATATGTCTGAGCTGGTGTTCTGTACGCTGAGCGGACAAAAACGACCGTTCACCGTTCCGCTATTTTCAAAATGAATAAAATGAGCGATAAAGAGAATATAAACCTTAATAAACTCGCGTATCGCACGGACGCGGGTTATTAATGGGTTGTAGGCCTTTTACAGAAAGGATTCCAGCAATGTCTAAGCCTCTTGGCAAGCCCGATCGTATTGTCGTCGCCCTTGGCGGCAACGCCCTCGGCAACAACCCCGTCGAGCAGATCGAGGCCGTGAGCAACACCGCCCACGCTCTCCTTGGTCTCATCGAGCAGGGTAACGAGATCATCATCACCCACGGCAACGGCCCGCAGGTCGGCATGATCCAGAACGCCTTCGCCGCTGCCCACGATGCCATCGGTACCCCCGAGATGCCGCTGCCCGAGTGCGGCGCCATGTCCCAGGGCTACATTGGTTATCACCTGCAGCAGGGCATCGGCCGCGAGATGCACAAGCGCTATAAGCGTTGGCACGCCGCCACCGTCGTCACCCAGATCGAGTGCGACCCGGATGATCCCGCGTTCAAGAACCCGACCAAGCCGATCGGCCCCTTCTACACCGAGGAGCAGGCCAAGGAGTTCATGGCCGAGGATCCCTCCAAGGTCTTCGTCGAGGATTCCGGCCGCGGCTGGCGTCGCGTCGTCGCTTCCCCCGATCCCAAGAAGATCGTCGAGGCTGACTCCATCCTCAACCTGCTCGACAACGAGTTCATCGTCATCGCCTGCGGTGGCGGCGGCATCCCCGTCGTCCGCGACTACGAGAACAAGGGCTGCTACAAGGGCGTTCCCGCCGTCATCGACAAGGACCTGGGCGGCGAGCTGCTGGCCGAGGACTGCGACGCTGACGTTCTGTTCCTGCTGACCGCCGTTGAGCATGTCGCCATCAACTTTGGCAAGCCCAACCCTGTCTCTTATACACATCTGACGCTGCCGACGACTAGTCGAGTGTAGAT
>URIK01000018.1 GCA_900547855.1 uncultured Collinsella sp.
CGAGGCCGAGCGCAAAATGGATTCTAAAAAACACCTTGCCAAATAGGAGCGTCAGGACGCAAAGAGGCTCGCCGCACGAAGTGCGCAGCGAGCCTCTTTGCATGTCCGAGGACACCAATTTAATTTAGCGTGGTTCCCTAAAGGACGACAACGCAGGAGACCCGGCAAGGCCGGGAGCACTTTGTCTCGCAAACATTCCGCAGCCGCGAAGCGGCGAGGACGTTTGAGAGGCAAAGTGCGTAGGCCTTACCGGGTCTCCGGTGGGAGTTGAGTCCCTTTAGAACTTGTCGTGGAAGGTACGCGCAATGACCTCGTCCTGCTGCTCCTTGGTGAGCGTGTGGAAGTTCACGGCATAGCCGGAAACGCGGATGGTCAGCTGCGGGTACTTCTCGGGGTGAGCCTGAGCGTCGAGCAGCGTCTCACGGTTGAAGACGTTGACGTTCAGGTGGTGGCCACCCTTCTCGGCGTAAGCGTCGAGCATGTGGACCAGGTTATCGGCCTGAGCCTCGGAAACTTCAGAAACCTTCATAATGTGTCTCCTTCGATTAATAGGCGCCGGCCGAAACCGGCGCGCTAATCAGTAATCGTTATTGTTAGTATAGCACTAACAATAGTTACTCGCCCAGCTGATCAAGGTCGATATCGCCAAAGAACACCTGGTCCTCCTTGCCGAGCGCACTCGGGATGATGGAGAAGGTGTTGGAGATGCCGTCCTGAGCATCGCGGAACGGGAGCTTGGAAACCGAAGACAGCGAAGCGATGGCGCCGTGGCTATCGCGCTTGTGCATGGGGTTAGCACCCGGGGCGAACGGCTGGCCAGCCTTGCGGCCGTCGGGCGTGGAGCCGGTCTTCTTACCGTACACGACGTTGGAGGTAATGGTCAGAACCGAGGTCGTGGGCACGGAGTTGCGGTAGGTGTCGTTCATGCGGATGTACTCCATGAACTGGTGCACAACGTCGTGAGCGATCTGGTCGACGCGGTCGTCGTCGTTACCGTACTTGGGGAACTCGCCCTCGGTCTCGAAGTCGACGATGATGCCGTTCTCGTCACGGACGGGGTGGACCTTGGCGTACTTGATGGCGGACAGGGAGTCAGCCACGACGGAAAGGCCAGCGATGCCCGTAGCGAACCAGCGGTGCACGTGCTTGTCGTGCAGAGCCATCTGGATGCGCTCGTAGCAATACTTGTCGTGCATGTAGTGAATGATGTTCAGCGAGTTGACGTACACGCCAGCGAGCCACTTCATCATGTCGTTGTACTTGGCCACAACGTCGTCGTAATCGAGCGTATCGCCCTCGACGGCGCGGTACTTGGGGCCGACCTGCTTCTTGGAGACCTCGTCAACACCGCCGTTGAGTGCATAGAGCAGGCACTTGGCCAGGTTGGCGCGAGCGCCGAAGAACTGCATCTCCTTGCCGATGCGCATGGAGGACACGCAGCAGGCGATGCCGTAGTCGTCGCCGTGGTAAACGCGCATGAGGTCGTCGTTCTCGTACTGGATCGAGGAGCTGGCGACAGAAGTCTTGGCGCAGAACTTCTTGAAGTTCTCGGGCAGACGGGTCGACCACAGAATGGTCATGTTGGGCTCGGGGCTGGTGCCCATGTTCTCGAGCGTGTGCAGGTAGCGGTAGCTCATCTTGGTAACGAGCGTACGGCCGTCAACACCCATGCCGCCGATGGACTCGGTGACCCACTGCGGATCGCCGGTAAACAGGGCCTGGTACTCGGGGGTACGGGCAAACTTGACCATACGGAGCTTCATGATGAAGTGATCCACGAACTCCTGGATCTGCTCCTCGGTGAAGGTACCGTTGGCAAGGTCGCGCTCAGCGTAGATGTCAATGAACGTAGAGGTACGGCCGATGGACATAGCAGCGCCGTTCTGCTCCTTGACGGCAGCGAGGTAGGCGAAGTACATCCACTGGATGGCCTCCTGCGTGTTGGTAGCAGGGTTGGAAATATCGAAACCATAGGTCTCGGCCATCATCTTGAGCTCGCCGAGGGCGCGGATCTGCTCCTGCAGCTCCTCACGATCGCGGATGTTGTCGGCGGTCATGACCGTCGGGGTGGAAGCCTTCTGGGCCTCCTTGTCCTTGATCAGGTAGTCGACGCCGTACAGGGCAACACGACGGTAGTCGCCGATGATGCGGCCGCGGCCATAGCCATCGGGCAGACCGGTGATGATGTGAGCCGAGCGGCAAGCACGCATCTCGGGGGTGTAGACATCGAAGACGCCGGCGTTGTGGGTCTTGCGCTCGAAGGTGTAGCGCTCGACAACGTTCTCGTCGACCTTGTAGCCGTGCTGGCTGGCAGCCTGGCAAGCGATGCGGATACCACCGTTGACGTGCAGCGCGCGCTTGAGCGGCTTGTCAGTCTGGAGGCCAACAATGGTCTCCTTCTCGCGGTGGGCGTTATCGATGTAGCCAGCGGGGTGGCTCACGATACCCGTGACAGTCTTGGTGTCCATATCGAGGACGCCGCCCTGCTCGCGCTCCTTGAGCAGCAGGTCGAGAACCTCGCCCCACAGCTCCTTGGTACGCTCGGTCGGACCGACGAGGAACGACTCGTCGCCCTCATAGGGGGTGTAGTTCTTCTGGATGAAGTCTCGGACGTCAACCTCTCCCGTCCAGATGCCTTCCTTGAAGCCTTCCCATGCCTCCTGCATTGTGTAACCACGCTCCTAGTTACGTGTAATGCGGCGCTCTCTCACACCGCTGCTTATTGAATTCTTGAATTTTCGGCTTGCACTACCGGCTTCATTCGCCTTCCGTCGCGCGTTAGCACAAGGAAAACGTTTGTCCACCTTGGAACTGCAACCCAAAACCCAAGATTTCACCCGTTTGAGAAGGATAACATAGCGACCCCCTTCATCTGGGCTGTTATATGTTTCTTTTTTTATATCATAAGGGCGTTTTTTACAAACCCGCAGGAAATGCGAGCGTGAACAACTACCGTTCACCGATTTGTTTGGTTTTTTTCCTTGCCTTTATACGTCCGTCACTCTAGCTGTTATGCCAGCTTTACCAGGATAAAGTGTCCCAGGGACCCTTCAGAAACTGAAGGGCGGCCACGGGATTTCCCCCGCGGCCGCCCTGTGGCGTGGCTATTTTTTAGCTTTGATTGCCGCTTGGCATTAGGCGGCTGCGGAGGCCTTGTCGGTCGTTGCCTTGCCGTTGCTCTGCTGGCCCTCAAAATGCTTGTAGCACCAGCTGGTAACGAGCGGGGTCAAAATGGCCGTCACGATAGCGCATGCTGCAACCTGCGCCGTAGCCGTCGCGAGCACGGCGCCACCGTACATGGCCGCGTTGACGCTCGCCATGGCGGCAGGCGTGGCCACATTGGCTCCGGCGCAGCTCGAAATGGCGCACCTGCGACACCCGTGCCACCCGTGAGCTTATCGACCGCGATGACGGGAATTGCAAAGACCACCGAGCAGATCACGCCGAGCAGAATACCGGGGAGACCACCATTAATGAGCTGGCCAAAGGTCATGGTCGAGCCCATGGCAAAGAAGACGAGCACGATGATGGCGGAAAGCGCAGGAGCCATCATCTTTTTAAAGCTGGGGAACAGGTTGCCCAGGATAATACCGACGACGATCGGCAGGATGGCGCCCACGAGCGACCAGCCAATCGGAGCCTGACCGGCGGCGCCGAGCACGATCATAGTAACCGGAGGGCCGACAACGAGCGTGGTGATGGCGACGGCGCCACGCTCGGCCTCGTTGCCCATGGTGCCCATCAGTCCAGCGTACATAGCGTTGTTGGCACCCGTGCAAGCGGCCAGCATCACCATGGCAGAGATGCCAAACAAGTTGTCGTTGAACACATAAAGGATGAGCAGCGACACGGCAACGACCACGATTTGCTTGACGGCAATGATAATGGCGCCGCGGGCAGCGGCGGCAGGAGCGCTCTTAAACGAAATCGTCGTACCGACGATGAGCAAAAAGGCGCCAACAAGCGGGCCTGCGCCCTGCTGGGTCATGCCGAGCGTAAAGCTACCGAGCGTTTTAAACAGGTCGGGGAATAGCGTGTTGAGCAGGCAGCCCAACAGAAGCGGCACCAAGATATTGGCGCCCGGGATGGTGGACATCTTAAAGAACGGCTCTTTTGTTGCCGGCGCCTCCACCGCAGTCGATTCACTCATTTATATCTCCTTTTGATGCGTGCCGCACGCGGCCGCACGCTCCTTTGTCAGAAAGAAGGCGACGGTCCCGAGTCGCAGGAGCCGTCGCCGAATAATCGTCGCGGGGTATTACCCGTCCAGAACGATGCCACCGTCGCAGTCACCGATCTCGCCGTTTACGAAGCTGGCAAGGTCGGAAGCGAAGAACAGCACCATCTGTGCAGGCTCGCTGGCCTGGGCGGCGCGGCCCAGAGGGATACCGTTAATGATGCGCTGAGAGTTCTCGTCAGAAAGAATCGAGGTCATATCGGTCAACGTGAGCGACGGGCATACAGCGTTGCAGCGGACGCCAAACTTGCCGCCTTCCTTGGCGACTGCCTTGGTTAGACCGTTAACACCTGCTTTGGAGCTGGCGTAGGCAGCGGTGCCGAGCAGGCCACCACCGATCTTGCCCGCAACGGAACTCACGTTGACGATAGTGCCGGCATGGGCCGCCTTAAAGTGCGGGTACACGGCATTCATCATAGTGAAGGTACCGTTGAGGTTGATGTCGATGGTGCGACGCCACTCGGTGTCATCGATCTCGTCGAACTTCTTGGTGCTGATAACGCCAGCGCAGTTAATCAGGATGTTGGTTTGCGGCAGGTCCGTAAAAATCTGCTCGACGGTCTCGCGCGCCTTGGGTGCATCGGCAACATCGAGCTGGTAGAACTTGTTGCCCTCGCCAAGCTCGGCCACCGCGGCCTCGCCCTTAGCAGCGTTCCTTGCGATGAGCGCGACGTGTCCGCCGCCCGCGACGATGCCCTTGGCGATCTCGAGGCCAATGCCCTGAGTGCCGCCCGTGACAATCGCGGTCTTGCCCGTGAAGTCAAATGCCATGACTCCATCCCCCTTTATGTAAGGTGTCTCCTTGCGGGAAGTTGGAGCATCGCACGTGGCGATTATATGAGTCCCAGTCGTCATGGTGGTGACAACCCCTCGCCTAACCGCGTGCATAATAGTTCTTTGAAACGCTACAATTATTGAATGATTTTAAGTCTTAATACGCTCTTAATATTGACTGGCAGTCAAGTAGATTTTTAAAACATGCCTCAAAATCTGCCGATTAGGGTGTGCGTACGTGGGTATCATCTTTCACCGAAAATAGTTTCTAGTGTTAGGGGTTTTCGGTGGAAGATACCGATTTCCATGAGCTTGGGCGTCAGCTCCTTACCGAGTTTGGCGGCATTCACCAGCGCGTTTCGCGCTTTGTGGACAAAGCTCTCAGCGGCGAGATGGCTGTCATGCGCGCCCTTATGCTCGCTGGCGGTTCGCTCACGCCGAGCGAACTCGCTGATCGCGCCTGGGTCTCGAACGCCCGCATTGCCAATATCCTACGCGCTCTCGAAGCCAAGGGCTGGGTTGAGCGTGAGCACTCAAAGACCGACCGTCGTCGCGTACACGTCATAGTGACCGACAAGGGATTCCAGGATCTCGAAATCAAACGCCGGGAATTCGAGGAGCGCACCGCGGCTTTCCTCGAGCAGCTCGGCGAAACAGATACCCAAGAGATGGTGCGCCTTCTAAGACGTGCCAACGAAATTATCGACCGCAATCAAGAAAGGAGAGATGCCGAGTGAGGATTCTCAAGCTCTTTAAAAAGCATGTCCTGGCACTGTTCGCAGCGATCGTACTTATCGTAATCAGCTGCAACGCCGATCTGGCGCTGCCTACCTATATGAGCGACATCGTCGACGTGGGCGTGCAGCAAGGCGGCATCGCCTCGCCCGTGCCCGACACCATTCGCGCCGAATCGCTCGACGACCTCGAACTCTTTATGAGCACCAAGGACGCCAAAGCTGTGGAGGCCGTGTTTAGCAAGGCTGACAAAAACGGTATTCGAACTTACAAGGGCACCGAGGAAGAGCGTGCCGATGGAGGCAAGATTGCCGACATTATGAGCCTGCCCGAGACTGTCGTCCTTTCGCTCAACCAGGGCATCGACGCCAACTCCATGGGCGACATGACTGGCACGTCCGGCGAGAAAGACAGCGACGCCGCTCAGGCCATGCCCACCCCCGAGCAGATGGCGGCGATGACGCCCGAGCAGCTCGCCGAGATGCAGCAGAAGGCCGCAGCGGCGCAGAACATGCAAAAGCAGATTGATGCCGACGGTGGTAAGATCACCATGAAGGGCCTGCGTCTAGGCGTTGAAGGCGGCCTAATCGACCAGGGCAAGCTCGTCGAGGGCGCCAACGATATGGCGGACAAAATGGGCTCCATGTCGGGCTCCATCGTGACCCAACGCGCCGTGAGCTATGTGCAGGACGAGTACAAGGCGCAGGGCATCGACCCCGCCGACGTGCAGAACGCCTACCTGAGCCGCATGGCGACCACGATGTTTGGTCTGTGCCTCGTGTCGCTGGTCGCCACCATCCTGACCGGCGCCGTGGCTTCGCGCACCGCCTGCTCCATTGCCCGCGACCTGCGCCGCGAAACCTTCAACAAGGTTATGCACTTCTCGCCGGCCGAGGTGGGCAAGTTTAGTCAGGCCTCGCTCATCACTCGCTGCACCAACGACATTCAGCAGATTCAGATGGCCGCAACCCTGTTTATCCGCATGTGCCTGATGGCCCCCGTCATGGGCATCGTCGCCGTCATGCGCGTCCTGGCCAACCACACCGGCCTGGAGTGGACCATCGCCGTGGCCATCATCGCGGTCTCTGCCGTCGTCGGCGTGCTCATGGGCCTCACCATGCCCAAGTTCAAAAAGATGCAGGGCTTTGTGGACCGCGTGAACCTTACCGCCCGCGAACTGCTCGATGGCCTTATGCCCATCCGCTCGTTCAACCGCGAGGAGCATGAGCTCGAGCGTTTTGACACGGCTTCGCTCGACCTGATGACCACGCAGCTCTACACCAACCGCGCCATGAGCTTTATGATGCCGCTCATGATGCTGGTCATGAATTGCATCACCGTGCTTATCGTCTGGTTTGGCGCGCAGGGCGTGTCCGACGGCGTGATGCAGGTCGGCAACATGATGGCGTTTATCTCCTACACCATGCAGATCGTCATGGCGTTTATGATCCTCACCATGGTTTCGGTCATCCTGCCCCGCGCCGAGGTCGCAGCCGAGCGCGTAGAAGAGGTCATCACTTGCCCCACGAGCATCAACGACCCTGCCTCGCCCAAACTGCCTGCGACCAGCGCGCCGCGCGGTGAGCTGTGCTTCCGCGACGTGAGCTTCCAGTATCCCGATGCCCGCGCCGATGTCATCAGCGGCGTGAACTTCACCACGCATGCCGGTCAGATGCTCGGCATCATTGGCTCCACGGGCTCGGGCAAATCTACGCTCGTGCAGCTGATCCCGCGCTTATACGACGTCACGGGCGGCAGCATTTCGCTCGACGGCATCGACGTGCGCGACATGACCCTTTCCGAGCTTCGCCGCCGCATTGGTTACATCCCGCAGCAGGGTCGCCTGTTCTCGGGCACCGTCGAGAGCAACCTCAAGTTTGCCGGCGACATGGTGAGCGATGATGACATGCACCGGGCGGCACGCATCGCCCAGGCCGAGGACTTTATCGCCGAGCGCGAGGGCGGCTACGACTCCCCCATCAGCCAGGGCGGTTCCAATGTTTCGGGCGGTCAGCGCCAGCGTCTGGCCATCGCCCGCGCGTTGGCCAAAAAGCCCGAGGTCGTGGTGTTCGATGACTCGTTTAGCGCCCTCGACTACAAGACCGACGCGCGTCTGCGCGAAGAGCTGGCCAAAAACGTTACCGACGCCGCACTCGTGGTCGTGGCCCAGCGCATCGCGACCATCATGCACGCCGATCAAATCATCGTGCTCGACGACGGCCACGTAGTGGGCACCGGCACGCACGAGGAGCTGCTGCGCAGCTGCCCGGCGTACCTGGAGATCGCACAGTCGCAGCTTTCCGCCGAGGAGCTGGGGCTTACCCAAGAAGAAATTACAGCCGTCATGGAAGGAGGCGAGCGCTGATGGCAGACGAGACCAAGACTCAGATTCCCAAGCCCACCCGTCAGCGTGGTCCCATGGGCCGCATGCGTCGCGGCGAAAAGGCCAAGGACTTTAAGGGCACCATGAGGCAGCTGCTCGGCTATATCGGCCAGCACAAGATTGCCGTGTTTGCCGCCGTCGCCTTTGCCGTGTGCTCGGTCATCTTTAACATTGTGGGACCCAAGGTGCTCGGCCAGGTTACGACCAAGCTGTTCGAAGGCCTGGTCGCCAAGGTCAACGGCACCGGCGACGTCGACTTTAACTGGATCGCCAAGACGCTCGGCTTTTTGCTCTGCCTGTATCTGGCAAGCTCTGTTTGCAGCCTCATCCAAGGCTGGCTCATGACCGGCGTCACGCAAAAGATTTGCTACCGCATGCGCAAGGAGATCGCCGCCAAGATCGCTGTCGTTCCGATGAGCTACTTTAACGGACACAGCAAGGGCGACGTGCTCAGCCGCATCACCAACGACGTCGATACGCTGGGTCAGTCGCTCAACCAGAGCGTGACACAGCTCATCACGTCGGTGACGCAGATTATCGGCGTGCTCGTCATGATGCTTTCGATCAGCCTACCGCTTACCGGCGTCACCGTGCTCACGCTGCCGGCCGCCGCGATTATCCTGACCGTGATGATTCACTTCTCGCAGCCGTACTTCCGCGAGCAACAGCAAGTCCTTGGCACCGTCAACGGCATTATCGAGGAGGACTTTGCCGGCCAGAACGTCATCCAGGTGTTCGACCGCGCCGAGGCCTCGATCGAGGAGTTCGACCGTCAAAACGACCGTCTCTTTATTAGCGGCTGGCGCTCGCAGTTCCTGTCGGGCCTGATGATGCCGCTTATGAGCCTGGTGGGCAACATGGGCTACGTGGGCGTCGTCGTGGTGGGCGCGCAGCTCGCGCTGACCGGCAATGCCACGCCCGGCGACATCCAGAGCTTTATCCAGTACGTTCGCAACTTTACCCAACCCGTGCAGCAGCTGGGCAACGTGAGCAACACGATGCAGTCGATGGCCGCCGCCACCGAGCGCGTCTTTGAGTTCCTGGCCGCGCCCGAGGAAGAGCAGAAGGCCGACGCGCAGATTCCCGAGAAGCGCCCCGGCCACGTGGAGTTTGACCATGTCAAGTTTGGCTACACGCCCGACAAGACCATCATCCACGACTTTAGCTGCGAGGCACAGCCCGGCCAGACCATCGCCATCGTCGGTCCCACCGGCGCCGGCAAGACCACGCTCATCAAGCTGCTGCAGCGCTTCTACGACGTGGACGGCGGTTCGCTGCGCGTCGAGGGTGTCGACGTGCGCGACTGGGACCGCGCGGCACTGCGCGGCGAGTTTGCCATGGTACTGCAGGATACCTGGCTGTTTAACGGCACCATCCGCGAGAACATCCGCTACGGACGCCCCGATGCAAGCGATGCCGAGGTCGAAGCCGCTGCACGCGCCGCACGCTGCGATCACTTTATCCATACGCTCGCCGGCGGCTACGACTTTATGATCAACGAGGAAGGCACCAACCTGTCGCAGGGTCAGCGCCAGCTCGTGACCATCGCCCGTGCCATTTTGGCCGACCGTCCGGCGCTGATTTTGGACGAGGCGACCTCCAACGTCGACACCCGCACCGAGGAGCTTATTCAGCGCGCCATGGATGCGCTGATGCAGGGCCGCACGAGCTTTGTCATCGCGCACCGCCTGTCCACGATCCGCAACGCCGACGTAATCTTGGTAATTCGCGACGGCGACATCGTCGAGAAGGGCACACACGACGAGCTACTCGCCCAGGGTGGCTTCTACGCCGACCTGTATAACTCGCAGTTCGACGAGGCGGCGTAACAACCGGCGGCAAACAACCGCAATGCCCAGAAAACGGGGGCGCAGGACAACCTGCGCCCCCGTTTTTGCTCTGCGGCCCTCAAACCGTCTCCCCTGGGACCTGATTGGCAGCCCCTTCGAGGCCCCGTGGGCAAAAAAGGGCAAATATGAGTACTGTTACCTTTTTAGTAACAGCCAAAACAGCCCCAAATGCCGTTTTCACGGCTTACACGCGTCCCTAAATTGATCAAACAGCCCTATAGCGGACTTATATGTGTTTGCGTTAATAAACATATTTTGCTGTTATGTCTATTATTTTGCGAAGGCAATATGATACTAAGATAGCAACCGTACTCATATTTGGCATTTTTTGCCCACAGGGTATTTCCTGGGGAACTGACAACAGCCTTAGGGTCCCGCGCGGCGCCGCTCCCTCCCGGCATTCGCCGACGTTTGCCCAGATAAAACCTGCCAAAATAAACCTGTCTCTTTTTGGTAGGTTTCGGGGTGACAAGGGCTTGCACTTTAGCGTGCGACAGCGGATAATGCCGAGCATTCGACAATACGCTTATTGCTCTTTCTATAGATTGAGGAGACCCCTATGGCCATGGAATTCAAACGCAGGCTGCCGATCCCCATGGAGATCCGCAAGGAAATGCCACTTTCTGCCGAGCTTACCGCCAAAAAGCAGGCATTTGACGCCGAGGTCGCCAAAGTCTTTACCGGCGAGGACGCACGTAAGGTGCTCATCATCGGCCCGTGCTCTGCCGACCGCGAGGATTCGGTGCTCGAGTATATGAACCGACTGGCCAAGACCGCCGAAGAGGTCAAGGACAAGCTCATCATCATTCCGCGCGTCTACACCAACAAGCCGCGCACCAAGGGCACCGGCTACAAGGGCCTGCTGCACAACCCCAACCCCGAGGCTCCCGACGACCTGCTCGAGGGCGTCAAGGCCATCCGCCACATGCACCTGCGCGTTATTGAGGAAACGGGCTTCTTTACCGCCGATGAGATGCTCTACCCGTCCAACTACCAATACCTCGTCGACCTGCTGAGCTATGTTGCCGTGGGCGCACGCTCGGTCGAGAACCAGGAGCATCGCCTGGTGTCGAGCGGCATTTCGGTACCCGTCGGCATGAAGAATCCCACTGCTGGCTCTACCACCGTTATGCTCAACTCCATTTACGCCGCGCAGGCGCACCAGAGCTTCATCTTCCGCAACTGGGAGGTCGAGTGCGACGGCAATCCGCTCGCGCACGCCGTTATGCGTGGCTACATCGGTCTCGATGGGCGCACCTACCCCAATTACCACTACGAGCACCTGGAGCGCCTGGCCGAACGCTACACCGAGCACGCCGGCTATGCCAATCCCGCAGCGATCATCGACTGCAACCACGACAATTCGGGCAAGCGTCCGCTGGAGCAGTATCGCATTTGCAAGGAAGTGCTCGACAGCTGCCGCCGCAACGAGTCCATCTCCAAGCTGGTCAAGGGCTTTATGATCGAGTCTTACCTTGAGGACGGCAACCAGCCGGTCGATGGCGGCGTCTTCGGCAAGTCGATCACCGATCCGTGCCTGGGCTGGGAAAAGACCGACTACCTCATCCACGAGATCGCGGAGCGTATTTAGTTACGCGGTTTTACCAAACGCCGTAACGGCTCGACGCTGCGCGGGCCGCATTTGGACAATCTGACGTTCAACTTCAAGCGCGCGACCAGAAGGTCGGCGCCCTTTCGTTTGATGTGGCAGTTAGGGACGCTCCTTTTCTGCCGGCAGTTTGGGACACTCCTTGGGTAGCCGTTGGGGACGTCCCCAACGACTATCTGGGCAAACGTCCAAACCGCCGTAAGGGAGTTGCCTTCCCTCGCGGCGGTCTTCTAGCAGAAAAACCAAGTGAGTAGGCTTTTTGCAGGAGTCTAAGCACACCCTAAAACGCCACGGCTCTGACCTGCGGTTTTATTGAGCATTTGTCGCGATGTGCTCGACAGGTTCAAAAAAGTCTACTCACTTGCATCCCAGACGCACCAGATTGGCAAAAACCGCCGCGAAAGGGCCCCTGGTCCCTTCGCGGCGGTCATACGCCTCTAATTTTGCGACGGTTTTCCCGCTTGTTATTCGCTGTAGCGGGTGGCGATGGCAGCTTGTACCATGCCGGCGCTCATGAGGTAGGTCACCAGGAAGTAGCCGCCGTAGGCTGCCAGGAAGATTGCACAGGTGAGGCCCACGGTGCCACCGATGCTCATATTTCCGAATATGCTCACCAGCTCGATAATCACCTTAAGTGCCACAAAGGAGTGCGCCAGGCCCACTACCAGCGGGAACAGGAAGAATACCGCTTGTTGCGCCATCACCGAATGGCGAATCTGGTGGTCGTCGCAGCCGATCTGTGCCAGCACACGATAGCTGCGGCTGCCATCGGCCACGTTGGAGAGTTGCTGGATCGACAGAATCGCCGCGCATGCAACGACCAATACAAAGCCGATGTAGATGGCTAGGTAGCTAATAAGACCGTTCATTTGCGCTGCCTGCGTGTACATCTCGGAGCGTGTGATGAAGGTTCCCCACGACCCCGGCTCCTTGCCGTCAACGAGCAGATTGTCGAGCACAGTGTATTTAATGCTCTCGTCTGCCTCGGTCGTATCCATCCCCTGTTTGTAGTTAACGAGCAGGCTACTGGAATACGGCTGCAGATTAAGTTGGGACAACAGCTCGTCGGCAACGACGACGGTACCCGGATTACTGCCCATCGCCGAGTTGGCGATGGCCGCCGTATCTTCGTCCGACTTATCGGTTGCGGGCTTGAGCTCATGTCCGCCCAAGGTAAGGGCATGGCCGCCAGCCATATACTTGGTGTACAGGTCGACCAGCTCGCCGCCCATATCACACGTGAGCAGATACTGGTCGTGACCGATGTGCACCGGCTCCTCGCCCATCATCTGGCGCAGTTTGTTGTACTGGGTCGCCGGCGTCACAAACAGACCCATCGCATCGGCATTGCTACCCCCGAACGCCTTTGGAAGCTTTTCGCCCATGATCTTGCACATCTCGCTTGGGGTCACCGAAGGATTCGAGCCGCCAACCGGGTAACTCAGATACGAATCAATCTGCACATGCTCACCGGCAACATCGGCGATATCGACCTTCTTGCCGGTCTCGTCGTTGTTGTCCGCCGACTTGCCCTTAATACCGTCTGCAACGTTATCGGAATCGATACGATCGCCGTGCCATGCGGGGTACAAATCGACCGTTGTATCGGCCAGCACCATGCGATCGGCTTCAGACGGATTGACATACTCTTTGTAGTAGTCGAGCGTATCGGGCGTGTAATAGGCATACGTCTGAGACACGTCAACAGGGTTATAGCGCTCCAGGTTTTCGTTCATCACGTTGGCAATCGACATACCGCACGTCACCGAAGTGATGGCCAAAAACAGGAGCATCGCGATGACGCCCATCGAAAAGCACACCGTGTTGACCTTGGCCGCAAGCTGGCGCACGGTAAACATGTTGAGGCCGCGCCAATACACGCCGCGCAGGCTCTGCAGCAGCTTAATGAGCATGCCCGAGAGTCCCCAGAACAGGGCAAAGGTGCCCACGGTAACCATAGCGGTCGTAATACCAAACTGGTTCATGGCCTCTTGCAGCTTGCTGTCCGTCGCGGTTAGCGGGAACCCATCACGTAACAGACGGTAATAGGCCACGCCCACAAGCACCACGCCCACGGCAAAGATGGCAATCGCGATCCAGGGGTTGCGTGTCTTGATGCTCTCGTTGCGACGCTCGGCACCCATAAGCTCGATGAGTTTGGTACGACGCACGGCGCGAAGGTTCAGCAGTAGCGTGAGCACAAACATTACGAGCATGCAAGCAAGGGTCAGATTGAACGCATGCATCGAGAAAAAGAAGTGGAAATTGGCGATCTGTGTCTTAAAGAGCGAGGCCGTAAAGAACGTCATGAGCTGGGAGAGTCCCACACCCAGCACAATGCCGGCGACAAAGGCCACGACCGAAACGATCACCGTCTCGAGCGCCATAATCGTGGCGACGCGCCCGCGCCCCATGCCGAGCACCTGGTACAGGCCAAACTCCTTCTTGCGGCGTTTCATGATGAAGTTATTGGCATACACCATCAAAAAGGCCATGACACCGGCCAAAAAGTACGTCAGGTCGCCGAGCATGCTGCCCATTACCTGCGCCAACCCCTTTTCATCGATTCCGGCGATGTCGACCTGCATCGAGATGGTGTTAAAGGCATAGAAGACCGTAACGCCCAGGGTGAGCGTCAAAAGGTAGACGAGGTAGTCGCGGCCGGCGCGGCGGACATTGCCCCAAGCGAGTTTACAGAGCATCGGAGCCCTCACCGCCCATCATGGCAACGACCTCCATAATGCGGTCGAAGAACTCTCGGCGGTCGGTGTCGCCACGGCGCAGCTCGGTGAAGATCTTGCCGTCGCGGATAAACAACACGCGGCTCGTGTAGCTGGCAGCAAAGCTGTCATGCGTGACCATGAGCACGGTGGCGCGCAGGCGGCGATTGAGGGCCTCCAGGCTCTCGAGCAGCAGGCGGGCGCTCTTGGAATCGAGGGCGCCGGTGGGCTCGTCGGCCATGATCATGGTGGGATCGGTTACGAGCGCGCGAGCCGCGGCAACGCGCTGCTGCTGACCGCCGGACATCTGGTAGGGATACTTGTCGAGCACCTGACTGATGGACAGGCGCGCTGCCACATCCTGCACGCGGGTCGAGATCTCTGCCGAGTTTGTGCGGGCGATGGTGAGCGGCAGGGCGATGTTCTCGCGTGCCGTGAGCGTATCGAGCAGGTTGGAGTCCTGGAAGATAAAGCCCAGCTCCTCGCGGCGGAACTGCGAAAGCTTAGCCTGCTTCATGCGTGTTACGTCCTGCCCGTTGATGCGGATCGTGCCACTTGTGGCGCTATCGATGGTCGACACGCAGTTGAGCAGGGTCGACTTGCCCGATCCCGAAGCGCCCATGATGCCAACAAATTCGCCGCGGTTGACGGTAAAGCTGACGTCGTTGAGCGCGCGCGTCACGTTGCCCAGCGCTCCGTATACCTTTTCGAGATGCGCGGCCTCCAGTACCGGGGTCGCCATGTGCGTGGTTTGCATACCGAGTCCTTTCTTGCAATTAGTCTACGGCATCTATAGTCGCAAGAAGACGAGTCGGCTACCATCGATATGGCTTACGCTTGCCTTACCGTTGTGTAAGGTACGGGTAGCTACCCTGCCACGTGTTGATGCTGAGAGAGGACTCCTGTTGAAGACTGTTTATGTTGCCGCTGGGATCATTCGCAAGGAAGGATCTGACGAGCTGCTTGCCGTGCAGCGCGGCTACGGCGACATGCAGGGACTTTGGGAGTTTCCCGGCGGCAAGCTCATGCGCGGCGAGTCGCCCGAGGACGCCGTACGCCGCGAGCTCATGGAAGAGCTGCAGGTAAAAGTCACCAACCTGCGCGATTTTTACACCGTTGAGTATGACTACCCCGATTTTCATCTCTCGATGGAGTGCTACTACTGCTCGCTCGCCGATGAATCTGATGAGCCCCAGAAGCACGACCGCCAGCTCGATATCCGCTGGATTCCGCGCACCTCGCTTGCCACGGTTGAGTGGATGCCCGCCGACAAAGGGCTTATCGATGCTCTGATTGAGTTGAGGGAAGATCAGCTTGAGGCCAACGCCGCCAACCGCACCGAGTCCACCACAGCCGACGAGCCCGTTACCAAACCCAAGCGCAAAGCCAAGCGCCGCAGCAAAAAGCGTCCCAAGCCCGGTCTGCTCGACGGCATCGATACCTCGGACCTCTCCGCTGACGAGCGCGAACTGGTACGCCGTCGCGCCGCCATCAAAAAGTCTATGAAGGGCAACAAGCGTGCCAACACCAAGCCCGAGTTGCTCGTTCGCCAGCGCCTGCGCGCCGCGGGCCTTACGGGTTATCGCTTGGAATGGAAGGTTCCCGGCAAGCCCGACATCGCCTTTCCCGGGCGCAAGATCGCCATCTTCGTCAACGGTTGTTTTTGGCATCGCTGCCCCAAATGCAACCCTAGCCAGCCCAAGCGCAACGTTGAGTTTTGGGAGGCAAAGTTCCGTCGCAACGTCGAGCGCGACCGCGCTGCCGTGGCAGCACTCACTCAAATGGGCTGGACGCCTATAACCATCTGGGAATGCGAACTCAAAAAGGACCGCATCGACGCCACGATGGAAAAGGTCATCGAACAAGTACGCGCCGCCGCACCGCAGCGCTAGGAACGAGCCGTCCACACGCCCCACACAGGCAAGCCACATCCGCGCCACAAACCTTAGAAAGCCCTTAAGCTCAAAACCTTTCAAGAGTGTTACTCAATAGCTTTGACCTGCGGTTTCATCGTAACGCCAAACCAGGTTAAGCCTTTCTTTAGCGCTTCTTTGCAGCAGCCGCGGCATAATACTGCCAACGCACGGGACCTAGCAGCATACCCCGAGCGCAATCTTTTGGTGGACATCGAGGAGGCCGCATAAGCATTCATTCTTCCAATGACGCAGCACAGCAGCCATCCCTAAAACATGCAAACCTTTTCTCCTTCCCCCCGACACAGAGAAACGGTCTCCTCGACTCCCCCACCACAAAAACCAAGCGCTCAGCCGATCAGAGCCTCAACTTACGAGCATCCTTCGAAAAGCTCCAAGCATCCCTAGACAAGGCGTTCCCCGAACAGGCAAGAGCAATCTAAGCCCATCGCGCTTTATACTGATGCCATGCGAAACATGGATCACATAGAATTGCACCGCGGAGGACGCGAGGAAGCGTTTCCCGAGACCGCCGAAGACTGGCCCTATATTGCCGAACGCGCAGAATTCGCTCGCTATCCGGGCAATTCCGTCCCCTGGCACTGGCATTCCGAAGTTGAGCTTTTCTACATGGAGCAGGGAGCGATTGACTATCGAACGCGCGCGGCTCATGAGCACGTACGCTTTGAGGAAGGGTCCGCCGGCTTTATCAACGGCGGCGTTTTGCACAGCACGCTGCAATCACCCAATTCGGCACCAGCCATTCAAATGTTGCATATCTTTCAGCCGTCGATGCTCGGCGATCCCGCGGGACGTCTCCAAAAGCGCTACATCAACCCATTGCTTCAATGTCGAGGCGTCGATGTGCTCAAATGGTCGCCCACCAACCCCGACGATATGCCCTTTATCGATTTGCTGAAGAGCTCCTTTAGCCACGACCTTCAACGGCCGCAGAACGAGATGGCGCTTCGAAATAGTTTGTCAGAGCTCTGGATTCAGATTAACGCCAAGGCCGAACCGCTCTTTTCCTCCGACAACGCCTCTTGGATGACCAACCGCGACGTACAGTTCAAGGCAATCCTGGACTATATCCGCGCAAACTATGCAGCCGCTATAGATGTGCCCCAGATGGCATCTGCAGCCGGCGTAAGCGAAAGAGAGTGTTACCGCATTATCGAAGCTTGCGCAGGAACGACCCCGGCGGCATATCTGCGTGCATACCGCGTAAACCGTGCTTGCGAACTTTTGGCACACACCACGCGAACGGTCCAGACAGTCGCGCGCCAATGCGGCTTTGCGACAGCAAGCCATCTTGGCCAGGTATTTAAAGAACAAATGGGATGCACTCCTTCGAGCTATCGAGCAGCGAGGCAGAATCTCGATAGCACCAGGCAGAAATCCCGCTAGCCCTTCTTCTGTCACTGCATCAAACTTGCAGGCAAACAACAGAGAGGAGCAATCATATGAAGCACTTTGACCATATCGTATTTGACGTTGATGGGACATTGGCAGATACAGAAGAAAGCGTGCTGTCATCGCTTGGCCAGATTATCCAAGAAGAAACCGGCAAAACGCTCCCCCGACACGAGCTTGACTTTGCCCTCGGCATACCCGGCAAGGATGCCCTTGAGAAACTTGGGATCTACTCGCAGGCAACGTTGGATCGCTGGTGCCAAGTTGCCGCCAACTTTAAAAGCACCATCAGCGTGTTTCCAGGTTTGCTTGAAGCCATCGCAAAACTCGCCGATAGCGGCTGCAAACTTGGCATCGTCTCCTCACGTGCGCGCGACGAATACGCAGAAGAAATTGCGCCCCTTGGCTTCGATAAGTATTTTGAGCACATCATCCTTGTCGAAGACACAACCGAACATAAACCCGCACCCGCTCCCATGCTCGAATATCTCCGGCGTACGGGCGCGAATCCTGGCAACGTCGTCTACGTTGGCGACACCGTCTACGACGAACAATGCGCAACTTCGGCAGGGGTCAGTTTTGCCAGAGCGGCATGGGGATCACACCAAGAC
>URIK01000019.1 GCA_900547855.1 uncultured Collinsella sp.
CATTTAAGGATTGCCACGATGGTCTGCGAGACAAAGCGTCGTGTATCCTTGTCAAAGCCTTGCGCAGCCTGGAGCATCACGGGCAGGCTCTCGCGCAGATTCCCAGCGATATCCGCAAACCGCTCAGCACCCGTAGCCTCAAACACGGAGAACAACGCATCTACAAAACGCTCGCGTTCGCTAGGCGACACTGCAAGCAGCATCTCGCGAATGGAACCATCAACGTATCGAGCACCGGCGGACAGGCGCTCACAGTACACGAAGTCGTGACCATCAACCACCCAGCTAAAGGGATTGTGCTGCAGCAGGCTGAACTCGGTGCTCTCAACGATGGCATAGTCCTCCTGTGTCTCGAGCATCATGCCAAAGATCGACGATCGAGGTAGCGTCTTGTCGATTCGACCGGAAAGATCGGCAAAGGCGTTGCCGTTCAGAAACTCCTCGACGAAGCCCGGACCATCATGGGAATACGCCCGTTCGATTCGCTCACGGGCGACATCGGAGCACATCGCCGCACCGTACACCGCAAGGTTTCCGCCCTTGGAATGACCTCCGCACAAAAGCGGCCCGTCAATCGCATCCGCCGCCTCGTCCACATAACGTGCCGCGGATTCCTGGGCCGGCACAGGACACCGGAACGCCATGTTAAAATCCTCTTTCCAGCCCACAATCGTGCTGTCGGTCCCCCGGAAGGAAAGATAGCTAAACCCCGCCGGAAACCGGAACGCCATGGCTGCAAACTGCTCCGTCGCCACCACATCGCTCACGGCACGATAGCCGCAAACGTGCACGCCGCGGTATCTGGGATTTGCTGCCACGGCCTCCAACAAGGCCCTGCTCCCCTCTGGATCCCACAAGTCGTCAATCATGTCCCGATAGCACTCGGCACGCAGCAGCTCGCGTACGTCTAGGCCCTGCCAGTTCGTCAGCTCCGCCATATCACCCGGCAAACGCAAATAGGACAACCACGCAAAGACCAGGCTGTCCACCGCGCAGAACGGCCGCTCCTCAAACGGATCAAACGCCGTCTGAGCATAGGTCAAAAAATTAGGCGAATCCGACATGGCCCTCCCATCAACTATGGTGCATTGGGATGGTGCATTGGGGTCAGGTTACTTTGCACCAAAAAGGCGCCCGGACCGTGTGGGCCCGGACGCCTTCATTGTAGCTTTTCGCTCTAGCGAGCTTGATTTAGCAGGAGAAATCGACGCTGTCGATGATGTCCTTGAGGGCCTTGGCGGAGACGGTGAGCTCATGTTGCTCGTCGTCGTTCAGCGGCACGGGGACGCGGCAGACAACGCCGTCGCGGCCAACGACGGTCGGCATGGAGATGGCAAGATCGGACAGGCCATACTCGCCCACCATGAGCGAAGAGACGGGCAGAACGGTCTGCTCATCGCGCATGACGGCGGTGCAGATGCGCTTGACGGCCATGGCGACGCCATAGTAGGTGGCGTGCTTCTTCTCGATGATGGTGTAGGCGGAGTTCTTGACGTCCTCGGCGATGCGCTTCTCGGCAGCCTCATGCTCCAAGTGGCCGTGAAGCTCACAGAAAGTGTTCAGCGGAACGCCGGCAACCTGAGCGCTGGACCAAGCGACAAACTCGGAGTCGCCGTGCTCGCCCATGACATAGGCCTGGACATCGCGCGGGTCAACCTCGACGTGGGCACCAAGCATCTGCTGCAGGCGGCCGGTGTCGAGCACGGTACCGGAACCGATGACGTGGCCCTCGGGCAGGCCGGACATCTTGATGGCGGCGTAGGTCAGAACATCGACCGGGTTGGAGACGATTAACAGAATGCTGTCGAAGCCGGACTTCTTAATCTCGGGAATAATGGACTTGAAGATGCTGACGTTCTTGTTGACCAGGTCCAGGCGGGTCTCACCGGGCTTCTGGGCAGCGCCAGCAGTGACGACGATCATGGCGGCGTCGGCGACATCGGAATAATCGCCGGCGTAGATCTTCATCGGCTCGGCAAATGTCATGCCGTGCGCGATATCCAGGGCCTCACCCTCGGCACGGTTCTTGTCCACGTCGATGAGGACCATCTCGGAGAACAGACCACTCTGCATCAGTGCGAACGCCGAAGACGAACCGACGAAACCGCAGCCGACAATAGCGACCTTCTTCTCGTTAACCATTAGAAACTCCCATCTCTCTCCACAAACAAGCCGCCCGGGAACGACCCGAGCGGCTTGTCGTAATCCCAATACATCCAATCGGGACTTTGATTATGCCCCTATTCGCAGCCAAAAATCGACCGTTTACCGAAATTGTTTGCAGAATTCGTAAAATAACTGCACGAAATCGGTTTCGAGCTATTGACGGGTCGAAATAGGTTTCTAATACAGGCCAGCCTCGCGAATGGCCTCGACAGCCAAAGCGATCTGATCGGGCGGCAGGACCAGTGCCATACGCACGTGCCCCTCGCCCGAAGGGCCAAAGCTCGCGCCCGGCGTCACCACAACGCCGGCCTTCTCCATAAGCTCCTCGCAAAACGCCATGGAATCGGTGCGACCACCGGGAAGCTTGGCCCACACAAACATAGAGCCATGCGCGTTGGGACGCTCCCAGCCCAGGCCCTCAAGACCGTCGCACAGGGCATCGCGGCGTTCCTGGTACTTCAGACGCTGCGCCTCGACCTCATCGCGCGGACCGTTCAGGCAGGCGATGGCAGCCTTCTGGATCGGGAAGAACATACCAAAGTCGATCTGGCCGCGCAGCTTGGCAAAGGCAGAGACCACGTCCTCGCGGCCGACCAAAAAGCCGATACGCGCACCGGTGACGTTAAACGACTTAGAGAGCGAGAAGAACTCCACGCCCACCTCAAGCGCACCGGGATACTGCAAGAAGCTGCCACCCGGCTCACCGTCAAACACGATGTCGGAGTATGCGTTGTCATGGACGATGAGAAGGTCGTGCTCGCGGGCGAAAGCGATGATCTCCTCATAGACCTCGGGCGTGCCCACCGAGCCGACCGGGTTCGCGGGCAGCGACACGATCATATACTTGGCACGATCGGCCACCTCGGGATCGATGCCCGCCACATAGGGCAGGTAATTATGCTCGGCGACCAGCGGATAGTACTCGAGCTTGGCATCGGCGATCTTGGCACCCGCCTCAAAGACCGGGTAGCACGGATCGGGAACCAGAATGGTGTCGCCCGGATCGAGCAGGGCCAGGCCCAAATGACCCACGCCCTCCTGCGTGCCGTTGCACGACTGCACCATGGACGGCGTAATGCCCGAAACGCCAAAGCGGCGCTCATAGTAATCGCACACGGCTTGCTTGAGTTCGGGCAGGTCGCGCAGGGCATACTTCCACATCTCGGGATCTTGGGCTGCCTGCGTGAGCGCCTCGACCACATGGTCGTACGGCTTAAAGTCGGGCGTGCCCACGCTCATGTTGTAAATGGTCTTGCCCTGAGCCTTCAGCGCGAGAAGCTTGTTGTTGAGCGAGGCGAAGACCTCCGCGCCAAAGCGGTCGAGACGCTGCGATGCCTGCATGGTGCCACCTTTCGATATAAAAAACGCGGCGCTCCGACAAGAGCGCCGCGCGATACGGGCCATCAGATTTCAAAAGTGTAACGCTTACAACCCCCGTATTGGTTCAATTTAGCCAACCTTAGTCAATTGGATTGAGGGCGTCGATCTGCGCGAGCCACAGACGTGAGCTTGCGTCACTCGGCATACGCCAATCGCCGCGCGGGCTGAGCGTCACCGAACCCACCTTGGGACCATCGGGCAGGCAGCTGCGCTTAAACTGCTGGGCAAAGAAGCGACGGTAGAACGTACGTAGCCATGTGTGGACGGTCTTGGCGTCGTAGACGCCCTCGAAGCTCTTGAGCGCCATGCGGTAGATCTTGCCCGGCTCAAAGCCAAAACGCAGCAGGTAGTAGAGGAAGTAGTCGTGCAACTCGTATGGGCCCACCAAATCCTCGGTCTTCTGCGCAATCTCGCCGTCGCCCGTGGGCGGCAGAAGCTCGGGGGACACCGGCGTATCGAGGATATCGAGCAAGACCTCGGCAATACGCCCGCCAAAGACATCGGCGGCATAGCGTACCAGATGGCGCACAAGCGTCTTGGGCACGCTCGCGTTGACGGCGTACATGCTCATGTGGTCGCCGTTATAGGTAGCCCAGCCGAGCGCCAGCTCCGACAGGTCGCCCGTGCCAATGACAAAACCGCCAGCCTGGTTGGCCAGATCCATCAGAATCTGCGTACGCTCGCGCGCCTGGCTGTTCTCGTAGGTCACGTCCTGCACGGCCGGATCATGCTCAATGTCCTTGAAGTGCTGCTCCACAGCCGCGTGGATCGAAACCTCGCGGAAGCTCACACCCAGGTCGCGAGCGAGCGACTCGGCATTCGACTTGGTACGATGCGTCGTGCCGAAGCCGGGCATGGACACGGCTGTGATACCAGTGCGCGGCAGCCCCAGTGCATCGAAGGCACGCACGGTCACAAGCAGCGCTAGCGTGGAGTCCAAGCCGCCCGAAAGGCCGATAACCGCAGCCTTGGTACCCGTGTGGGCAAGGCGGGTCTTGAGGCCCGCAGTCTGCAGATCGAGGATCGTCTCGCAGCGCTCGGCCAAGTCGCCGTGGTCGGCCGGCACAAAGGGCGCGCGCGGGAAAACGCGGTCGATATCGCAGGCATCGCGCAGGACAGGTTCTTCGGCCAGCACGCCCTCAAACGAAAACTCAACGGTCGTGGCCTCCGGCGCATCGTCCGCGCGCGTCCACGTCGTCGAGCGACGGCGCTCGGCAACCAGGCGGTCAAGGTCAACGTCGGCGATGGCCATATCGCAGGTAAGCAGTTTGGTCGCGGCGAGCTTGGAGCCGTTTTCGTAGACGAGGTTCTCGCCCGCAAAGACCATATCGGTCGTGGACTCGCCCTCGCTCGCGTCCGCATAGGCATAGGCGCAGTACAGGCGCGCGCTCTGGTTGGAAATGAGGCTGCGGCGGTAATCCGCCTTACCGATAATCTCGTCCGAAGCCGACGGATTGAGGATCACCGTCGCACCGGCAAGCGCCATCTCGGTCGAAGGGGGCGCCGGCACCCACAGGTCCTCGCAGACCTCAACGCCCAGCACCATATCCTCGGCACCTTCATCACAGCAGCGGTAGACAAGCCCCGAACCCAGCGGAACCGGACCCTGACCGGCAAACTCGACCCACACAGAATCTGCGGGCGCCGGAGCAAACCAGCGGCGCTCATAAAACTCACCGTAATTGGGCAGATACTTTTTGGCCGTGAGGCCCAAAAGCTCGCCCGCGCAGCACACGGCGGCGCAGTTGTAGATACTCTCGGCAACTGCAACGGGAAGACCGATGGTAAAGACAATCGGCAGCCCGCGGGTTTCATCGAGAATATGTGCCAGTGCGGTCTCGCAGGCATGCAGTAATGTGCGGTTATGGAACAGATCGGCCGCGGTATAGCCAGTCAGATTAAGCTCGGGCAGTACCAGCGCGCGAACGCCGCGCTCGGCAGCCTCGCGAACAGCCGCCAGCGCAACCTCGGCATTGCCCTCGACATCGGCCACGCGAATCCGCGGCGAGGCCGCCGCCACACGCAAAAAGCCATCAGACTGAGAAAGGTGAAGATTCATAAGAATGCTCCCGTGCGTAGACGCTATTCAACACAATTAGCAAGCCCTATTGTAGTTCAACCACCGGGTGGAACCACATCCCACCAACTTGGTGAGCTATTGATGAGTTGATGGTATCTGTTAAATGTCACGTACGATTCACATCTGGTGGGTACCCTGATGGCTACACGAAACGAAGCAGATTTACACCGGGAGGACCCCGTATGACAACCAAGTACACCGACGCGCCGCGCACGCGCGTCATGACGCCGGCATCGCTCAACAACGGCGTGCACGAGAACCATTCCATCGGCCAGACCATGGCCATCGCGCCCAAAAAGGGCCTGTTCGACGACATTTCCATTCCCCAGATCATCGCCGGCGCCGCAGCTGCCGCCACGAGCGTGGCGCTTGCTTCAAAGATCGGCATTGCCGGCTCGGTGATTGGTGCCGCTGTGAGCTCAGTCATCACCGTTGTGTCCTCGCAGGTCTATCGCCACTTTATCTCCGCCAGCGCCGAAGCAATCAAGGGCACGCATGCCGCTGTTGACTACCCTACCGGCGCCTACGAGCCCGTTGAGCCCAATGTCGAGGAACACCTAGGTGGCGCCGCAACCACGCAGGAGATGCGCCAGGTTGCGGGACGCGCGACCACGGCGCGCGTCGCCCCCAACAGCCTGCGCGCCAAAGCGGCGGCAGAGCGCAGCCAGACACAAAAGAAGGTCATCGTCTTCTCGATCGCCATCGCCATCGTCGCGGTCATCGCCTGCGCCGGCGCCATCCTTATCACCACTGCCGGTGAGGGTCTGGGCGAGCGTCCCGAGCCAATCCTGTCGTCGCGCACGACCGAGAGCGATGCAAATGGCAACACTCAGCCGCAGGATCAGCAGGCACAGACGGACGACACGCAAGACAGTCCTACCTCTGCCAATTCGTCCTCGAACACCCAAAAACAATCGCAGGGCACCGATTCCTCTACGGCCAACAGTGGCACGCCGTCCGGCACGACCGACTCAAGCCAAACGACTGACGGTTCACAGCCGAACACGGGAGGCCAGACGAGCGACACCACGTCGGGAACGGGCACGGCAGACAGTAACAACACCAACAGCTCGAGCGGAACCGCTTCCGGCACGGCATCTGACAACTCGAGCCAAGGCACGGCATCGGGCAACTAAGCACGTTTGCCTCTCATAGATAACCGACCTATACAACGGGCGCGAATCGAAAGCGGTTCGCGCCCGTTTGCCTTGGGCGCCGCCATGGCGAACGCCATGCGATGGTAAGATGCTTTACATGTGTAAAGAGGAGATTTGCCATGAGCAAGACAATAGTTAGGCCCACGCTTTCGCTGGGCAACCACATCTATCTGTATCGCCTGCTGCGCGACGCGATTGGGTGCGGCAAGCAAACGTTTATGACACAGGTCGAGGAGGCGCTCGCCGCTGGCGACATGACCGCTTATGACCTGGGCTTCGAGTCCACGCGCGAGCTGCTCGAGGAGCTCGACGACTGCATTAAGCTGACCGTCTTTAAAGGCGGCCGCCTGTATGCCACGGTCATCGCCAACGAGGCCTGGGATGCCGCGCTTGCCAAGGGCGAGGACAAGCCCAAGACCGCCAAGGGCGCCAAGCAGTCCTACAAAAAGAAAAAGCGCGGTGAGAAGGACCTCAAGGCCGTGCGCCCCAAGCACGTTAAGCGTCCCGAGCCCGAAGCCATGGTTGAAGCCGCGCCGGAACCCGAGCCCGAGACAGAGATCGAAGTCGCTATTGAGGTAACGGCAGAAGCCGAAACCGAAATCGCCGCCACGACCGATTCCGAAGTCATATCCGAGCAGGAAGCCACTGTGGAGCTCAACGAAGCGCCCAAGTCGACAACCGAAGAAGCCGCTGACCAACCCGAGCCGTCTGCGTTCCAAAACAGCGATGTCTTTGGCGACGAGGCCGAGGACAATCAGCCCGACGAGTCCGCTGATCAAGACGCTACCGAGTCGGCGCCGGAGCCCGAGACGCCGCAGCCCGCCATCTCGCTCACGGTCGTCTACGACCCCGAGAACGCCAATGCCGGCATCACCACCATGGCATCCACGCCCATCGAGGCAAAGCCATCTGTCGAGGCAAAGGATGCCCCTCAAGCCAAGACCAAAACCGAGACCGAAGACACGTCCGTCCCCGTGGAGCCGACAGATTCCGCAGCTAAGCCGGAAGCGGCGCCTGAGCCTGAGCCTGTCATCGAGTCCGCATCCACACCCGTCTATGACCAGATTCCCGCACCTGTACCGGCTCCGGTCCCCGCACCCGCAGCACCTGCCATCCCCGAGGACTTCCCCATCGATTTCGCAACCGAGGTCTTCTGCCCCGGCCCGCTTCTGCACCAGTTGTCGACCTATCTCCCCTACGGCGCCGATACCCTCGGCATCGTCGGCGAGTACTACTGGATCGCCCGCGAGCGCGGTACCATCGAGGCCGCGCGAAACCGCGCAAGCTTCCCCCTGCGCTACACGCAGGCCGGCGAGCGCCGCGAGGTTACCGTGCGCATCCGCCGCAACACCACCGGTGGCCTCGGATCAACCTGGGCCATCGATAAAGTCGAAGAACCCGAGCAGTAACGACAAACGGCTCAAATCCAAATCAGGATTTGAGCCGTTTTTATTTGTTGATGTTGCGTAACCAACAGCGAGCGGGCCGCAAGTGCCCCAGGTTGCCGTGAAAGAGGAGCGACGCGTACTTCGGTACGCGAGCGACGGCTTGAACGGCAAGATGGGGTGCTTGCGACCCGCGCAGCGTCGAGCAGTTACGCGGTTTGGAAAACCGCGTAACGATCTAGTCGCGCGTCAGCTTACGGTGAATACGATGCGGCTGGGCTGCGTCCTCGCCTAGGCGCTCGATGCGGTTGGCCTGATAGGCCTCGAAGTTGCCCTCGAACCAATACCAGTTGCCCGGGTTCTCGTCGGTGCCCTCCCACGCCAGAATGTGCGTGGCGACGCGGTCCAGGAACATACGGTCGTGGCTAATAACCACCGAGCAGCCCGGGAACTCAAGCAGCGCCGCTTCGAGCGAGGACAGCGTCTCGACGTCGAGGTCGTTCGTGGGCTCGTCGAGGAGCAGCAGGTTGCCGCCCTGCTTGAGCGTGAGCGCCAGGTTCAGACGGTTGCGCTCGCCACCGGAGAGTACGCCAGCGCGCTTCTGCTGGTCCTGGCCCTTAAAGCCAAAGCTCGCCACATAAGCGCGGCTCGGAACCTCGGTCTCGCCGACCATCATGTGGTCCAAGCCGTCCGAGACGACCTCCCACAGGTTCTTGTCGGGGTCGATGCCAGAACGGTTCTGATCGACATAGGAAATCTTGACGGTCTCGCCCACCTCGAGCTCGCCCGAAGTCAGCGGCTCCAGGCCCACGATGGTCTTGAACAGCGTGGTCTTACCGACACCGTTGGGGCCGATGACACCCACGATGCCGTTGCGCGGCAGGGTGAACGATAGGTCGTCGATGAGCACGCGACCGTCGAATTCCTTGTGCAGGTGATGGGCCTCGAGCACCTTGTTGCCCAGACGCGGGCCCACAGGGATGCGGATGTCGGTCCAGTCGAGCTTCTGACTTGCGCGGGCCTCGGCCTCCATCTCCTCGTAGCGAGCCAGACGGGCCTTGTTCTTTGCCTGGCGAGCCTTGGGCGAGCTGCGTACCCACTCGAGCTCGGCCTCCATGCGCTTGGCAAGCTTGGCATCGCGGTTGCCCTGCGCCTCGATACGGGCGGCCTTGGTCTCCAGATACGTGGAGTAGTTGCCCTTGTAGGGATAAAGGTGGCCGCGGTCGACCTCGCAGATCCACTCGGCAACGTTATCCAGGAAGTAGCGATCGTGCGTGACAGCAAGCACCGCGCCCTGGTAGTTGTGAAGGAAGTGCTCGAGCCACAGGATCGACTCAGCGTCTAGGTGGTTTGTGGGCTCGTCAAGCAGCAGCAGGTCGGGAGCCTCGAGCAGCAGCTTGCACAGGGCCACGCGACGGCGCTCGCCGCCGGAAAGTACGTTGACCGGCATGTCGGAATCGGGCAGCTGCAGGGCGTCCATGGCCTGGCCGAGCTTGGAATCGATATCCCAGCCATCAGCGGCGTCGATCTCGTCCTGGAGCTTGCCCATCTCGGCCATGAGGGCGTCCATGTCGCAGTCCGGGTCGCACATCTCCTCGCCGATCTTGTTGAAGCGATCGACTTTGGCAATCATGTCGCCAAACGCCATGCGCACGTTCTCGATGACGGTCTTGTCGTCGTCGAGCGGCGGCTCCTGCTGCAGGATACCCACGGTGTAGCCGGGGGTGAGCCTGGCATCGCCGTTGGAGACCTCCTCGATGCCGGCCATAATCTTGAGCAGGGTCGACTTGCCCATGCCGTTGGGGCCCACGACGCCGATCTTGGCACCGGGGTAGAAGCTCAGGGTCACGTCGTCAAGGATTACCTTGTCGCCATGGGCCTTACGAGCCTGATACATCTGGTAGATAAACTCCGCCATTTGCCTGTTTTATCCTTTCTACCTGCTGTTTCCCTATTCTTGTTTCGCCTAAGTGGAAACGAAATGGAAAAACCAGCTCTGAAACGTAACGAAAAAGGGGCATGGTTGCCCATACCCCCTAATACTACCTGGGAAAAGTTCCCCCGGAACATACTATGAACTGCGTACGCTAGTTTTCCGCAACCTTAGCGAGCGGCTCGCTGCGATTTGCGCCACAGCAGATACGAGTAGACGTAGACGGCTCCAACCGAACCAAACGCCAGAACCGCAATCACCGCGGCGACGACTTCACTCGAAAGCACGCTGCCTGCCACGCCCATCACAATCAGGCCAAAGCCCAGCACCATAAAGTAGGCACCGCCAAAGCGCTGCGTACGGCGCCAGTTCTCGGGATTGGCAAGCGCCCAAGGCGTCTTGATACCGAGCGTATAGTTCTGCTTCACACGCGGCAAGTAGTTGCCTACGCCGATGAACAGCAAACCGACAACACCGGAAATCAGCACGTTGACCGAACCGACCGCCGGCACCACGCCCCAGACCGTAAGCTCTCCCAGCCAGCTTATGGCGCACATGAACAATGTGAAGGCGATTACGAAGCCCTGATAGAACTTGCCCGAGGTTCGATATGCCTCACCTTTGGGATCGATGCGCGGCACCACGCAGAACATTGCGAGAAGCACCAGAGGCAGCACGCCGAGCGCGGAGGCCATCCAGCTGGGACCCCAACCGTCGACGGCGCCGTTCGCGCCCCAGTGCGTGGGAATCTGCCCAGGCAAGCTCGGCATCACCATGAGATGCGCTGCGACATTGGCGACGCACAGAGCGACCAGCGCAATCCACACGCGCGACGATACCCCCGTGGGGTGAATGCCCTTGTTTTCGTTATTCATCCTTATCACCTTCCGTGTTTGTAAAGCCCATAAACCAACCGATCAAGTCCTGCATGACGGTAGTGTTTAAGCTGTATACGATGTTTTGACCATGACGTTCGTCGGTTACCAACCCGGCGTTTTTGAGCGTCGCCAAGTGATGGCTCAGCGACGGCTTACTGATATCGAAATGCTCGGCAAGCTCCCCCGCCGTGCAATTGCCCTCGCGCAGCAACTCCAAAATGCGCCGTCGCGTTGGATCGGCAAGCGCCTTAAAACCCTCTCCCGGCATAAGACCCCCTTTCATCATCTCTCATGACGCGCACACTATACTCAATATTTAGATGTTTGTCTAACTATCTAATCGCAATGCTTCAAACCACATCAAAGCAAACGCCATCGCAACCTATGGGCGATTACCTATAATGGCGATAGCTAAAACACGACCTGCTTCCCCATCGGAGGATATTTATGACCGAAACCACAGCCGCAACTCCCATCGAGACACGCGACACCAAGCTCGAGATCATCATGGGCCGCGAGGCACTCGACAAACTCGCCGCCGCCACGGTGCTGGTGCTCGGCTGCGGAGGTGTGGGCTCCAATTGCTGCGAGGCACTTGTCCGCGGCGGCATTGGTCATTTCGTCATTCTGGATAAGGACATCATCGCGCCCAGCAATATCAATCGCCAGGCCATCGCCTTTCAAAGCACCATCGGCAAGCGCAAGGTCGATGTTATGGAAGCCATGATCCACGACATCAATCCAGCCGCTACCGTCTTCAAGCGCACCGAATACCTGTTGAGCGACAATATCGACGAATTTTTCGCGCGCGTTTTGGAGCAGACGGACGGCAAGCTCGACTACGTCGTCGACGCCATCGACACCATCTCGGCCAAGCTCACCATTGCCAAATATGCTCAGGACCACGACATTCGTTTGGTTAGCTCCATGGGCGGGGCCAACAAGCTCCATCCCGAGTGCCTCCGCTTTGCCGACATTTTCGATACGGTACGTGACCCCATGAGCCGCATCATGCGCAAAGAATGCAAGAAGCGCGGAATCAAGAGTCTACATGTACTGTTTAGCTGCGAGGAATCGGTTAAGACACAGCCCCGCGACCCTTCCAATATCCACGAGCGCACCGAGCTCGGAACCGCCAGCTTTATGCCGCCCATCATGGGCCAGATGATTGCCGGCGAGGTTATCCGCCAGATCAGTGGCCGCGGCACCGAGCGCGTGCGCGCCGATGGCCAGCGCTTGGACTAGCGGAGCGCGCCGAGATGGAGCCCCGGTTATTTGATGCACACTGCCATCTTGATTTAATGGCTCACCCGGACGCCGTTGCCGATGAGGCAACGGCGCTGGGCTTGGGTCTATTTGATTGCGGCGTCGATCCACGCGACTTTTCGGCCGCAAACGAGCGCGCTCGTCGCCACCCGGGCATCATCGCCGGCGTTGGGCTTCACCCCTGGTGGCTCGCCGATGGCCACTGCGGTTTTGCCGAAGTCAATCTGCTTTGCGAAGTTGCTGCCCAAGAACGCTACATCGGCGAAGTCGGACTCGACTTTTCCGCGCGCTTTGCTGGAAGTGAGCCGCTACAAATACAGGCACTTAACCGGCTCTGCGATGCGCTCGTGCAGCATCCTCTTACCGGGCGCGTGATATCAATTCACGCCGTTCGTTCGGCAGGAGCCGTACTGGACGTCCTCGAATCGCATGGACTACTCATCCCAAACCCCGACTCCCCCGCTATCATCTTCCACTGGTTTAGCGGCACTTCGGACGAACTCACCCGCGCGCGTAATGCGGGCTGCTATTTTTCCGTCAACGAACGCATGCTCGCGACCAAGCGCTGTCGCGAATACGCACGACAGATTCCACTCGACCGCCTACTGCTCGAGACCGATGCGCCGGCCGAGCCAAACACAGAAACAAGCACGCAGTCGCTCATCAGGTCGCTCACAAGGACCTCAGAACGCATCACCTCGCTCAAAAACTGCGACGCAAAGCGCATCGAGTCGATAGTTTTAACAAATGCGCGCTCTGTTTTTGACCTTCGCTAACCCCTGGTGTGCAAAAAATGCCAAATATGAGTACTGCTACCGGAATGGATACATTTCTTTTAACTTTCCAACCGCCAGAATAATCCTCGATTGTCCGCTAATTAAAGCTTTTACAGTCATTCATCCTGCGTTTTCACAAATCTTAAACCCCTCCAGACGCTCAAATCACGTCTGAAGGGGTTGATTTTGCTGCGACTAAATTAGTCACAGTACTCATATTTGGCATTTTTTGCACACCGGGTCCCGAGGAGGCGCCTGCACCTCCCCGGGACCGCTCGGCTATTCGACGATTGGTGCTCCGTGGCCCCAAGAACCTTCCATGCCGCACACGGTCGAGGCAAACCCGGCAGCAAAGTCGAGCGCGCGCTCGATGGCCTCGGCGCCATCTTCACCACGCTTGGCGGAATCGAGATAGCACATCAAAAACGAGGTAAGGAACGAGTCGCCCGCCCCCATGGTGTCCTTCATGTCCGTTACCGGTTTAGCCAGCTGGCGGTAATAACGATCGCCGTCGTAAGCAATGCAGCCCTCGGCGCCCGCCGTAGCCGACACAAAACGCGGACCCAGGCCCTTCACCCATGCCAGACGCTCGCGAACCTCATCCTCACTCGCAGCATCCGCCGCACTAAAGAAAGCGAAATCGACGTAGGGCGCAATCTGCTCGTAGTACTCGTCGGTAGAGTCGTCCGAAAAGTCAAAAGAGACCGTGACGCCCGCAGCCTTCAACTTGGGCAGCTCGCGCTCGGTAAAGCAATAGTTGCCCGAATGAACCACATCGAACTGCTTCATGTACGAAAGGTCAAAGCGATCGAGGACATAGCGCGCATCGCCACGGATACCGCCCTCGTTGGAGCCAAGGAAGACACGGTCACCGTCAACGACGGTCACGCGAGCCGCTCCGTTCTCGCCAATCATCTGCTCGCACTTGTCAAGCTCGATACCCTCATCCTCGAGGCTTGCAATGACATGCTCGGCAGCGGCATCATTGCCAAAAATGCCCATGTATGCGGAGCGTGCGGCACCGCATTTCTTGGCATAAACGGCGAAGTTCACCGCATTGCCGCCGGGATACATGGTGTGGATATGCTCGTAGCGATCGACGACGTTGTCGCCAAATCCGAGCACGTTAACGTTAAATGCCATGGCCTTTGCTCCTTCTAGTACTCGACAACACCCATATAGCGACGGAAATCGGGATCGTGATCAAACACCTTGCCGCGTGCAGCACGCAGCTCGCAGTTCATGGCGTAGAACAGCACCGGGTCCAGATAGGCACGGACGCTCGCCGGCACGGCTTCCATACCGTACTCCTTGGCATCGAGCACCATCAGCGTATCGGTATGCGTCTTAAGGAACGCCAGGGCGCGCTCGTCCATAGCACGGCACTCGCTGGAGCCCATCTGCAGGAAGTAAAAAACGCCATCCTGAGTAGCCTCGAAGGGGCCGTGGAAGTACTCGGCAGAGTGGATGTAGCTGCAGTGCTGCCACTGCATCTCCATAAGAGAGCAGATAGCGAAACCGTAGGTCTGGCTAAAGTTGGGACCGCTGCCCAGAATATAGAAGAACTCGTGCTCCTGGCAAAGCTTGGCAAAACGATCGCCCAGCTCGGCATTTACCTTCTCACGTGCCGGGGGAAGAATCTTATCCATCTCGGCGATACCGGCATACATATCGGCAAGATCGGCGTAGCCCTCCTGCTGATCGAGCAGCTCGGCCGCAAGCGACAGCGAAATGCCAGCGGGGACCTCGGCCTGCGGCACACCCTCGCCCCATGGGTAGACCCACGTGGTCCACTTGCCGGAGTCGATCTTGGATCCAGCGTTGTCGGTCTGGGCGATCACCGTAGCGCCGGCGGCAAGGGCAATCTCGCAGCCCTCGACGACCTCCGGGGTATTGCCACTGTGGCTGCAAGCGATGACCAGGGACTTCTCGCCCAGACGACGCGGACGCATAATGTCGAATTCACGCGCGGTATAGATATACGAAGTGAAGGTGGTTGCCTCGCGCTGCAGAAGCTCATGAGCCGGGATCAAATCGATCATGGAGCCACCGCAAGCAATCCAGTAGACGCTGTCGAACTTGCCCTTCTCGGCAATTGCCTCTTTGATCAGATCGCGTGCGTTCATATCCAATTCCTTTCTTGTTTGGGCCGCAATCAATGACGTTGGTTGCGTGGCCGATAGTTGTTTTAGTCAATCAGATATTTCTCGAATGCGGCCATGTTCTTGGCATCAGCCGCCGCCGGGTCATCGTAGTAACGGCCGTCCGTAATTTCCTGGCCCAGCATGCCGTCGAAACCATGGACGTTGAGTGTGGCAACGAAGGCGTCCATATCGTGCTTGCCATCGCCCCACACCAGATGGCCATACGGGTCACCGTCGATAAAGTGCATCTCGTGAATTGCCCCATCACCAAAGGTGGCAAACCAGTCCTCGAGCGTCTCGCCAGCAACGCCCATCGCGGTTGTATCAACCATGGGCTGTAAATACGGGCTCGCGACCTCGTCAATCATGCGCTTCGCATCGGAAACCGTCGTCACAAGGTTGCTCTCCTCGGGACGCAGGCCTTCCATCGTAAGCACCAGACCGTGCTCGCCGGCATACTCCGCCAGAATGGACAAGTGCTCGCGGCTGCGCTTCCAGGCTTCCTCGCGGTCCTCGTCCCAGTCGCCCCAGCCCGAGTTGACGGACATACGGTCGCACCCAAGTACCTCGGCAAGCTCAATGCCGTGCTTAAAGTACGCCAGGCTGCGCTGTTCATGCAGCGGCTTGCGTGCGCAGTACTGCCAAGGATAGACAACATTCTCGGGGCACAGAGTACGATACCTAAGCCCACGGTCTGCAGCCTTTTTCGCCAGGACCTCAGCCTCAAAGTAGCCCGTATGGTCGAGCGTCACATGCGGCTCTGCGCACCACAGCTCAATGGACTCAAAGCCCAAACGCTGCTGCACATCAAGGAAGTAATCGAGCGACCACATGATGTAGTGGATATTCATGCCCGCAATCTGTTCGCGGCGCAGCGTCGGCTTGGATTCAGACATCTTATGCCTCCTTATTTCGATCGAACACGATTTGTCCGTCCGACATCGTCATATCAACCGCAAGATCGCGTGCGTCGCGATAATCGAGGTCAAACACATCCCGATCGAGCACGCAGATATCGGCAAGCTTGCCGACCTCGAGCGTACCCAGCTCATCTTCGCGCATCAGATCGTACGCGCCCCCGGCAGTCCAAGCGCGCAAGAGCTCGACAAGCGTCAGCGTGTTGACCTCATTCACGGGCAGTCCGTCGGCGAAGAATCCGCCGCACGCGCTGTAGATTGACTCGCCCAGGCTCGGAATCAACAGCGGCAAATCCGTTCCACAGCACACCGTGCATCCGGAATCTTCCATGCCGCGGCGATTCCAGCTGTGCAAAAGTCGCGTCTCGCCAATTTGTCGACGCATCATCGACAGGCAATCCTCGCGCCGGTCCAGCGTCAGAATCTGCGGATAGACCTCGCAAATTCCACCTAACTTGCCAAACTCGACAAGATCGGTCGGGTCAGAGTTCTCGAGATCGGTAATTGCATGGCGGCGAAGCATCCGTCCATGCTCGTCTCGAGGCAGCGAGGCATAGAGCGCCACGGTGCGACGAACGGCGCCATCACCCTGGCAATGCAAGGAATATCGGAAGCCGTCAGCATCAATTGCACGCAGCTCGCTTTCAATCAGATCCCACTCTGGCTCCTCGACGACCGTCTTGCCGGCAGCGCCCGCATCGGCCGTATCCTCATAGGGGTCAATCATCTCGGCAAGCCCCGCCCATACGCCGCGATCGGTCATACGGTTGAAGCCAGAAAAACGAACGAACGGTCCCCGGAAGCGCTCTCGTGCCTCGCGAGCATATGCCAGATTTGCACCAGCGCCCACCGGCTGCGACATCATAGAGACGCGAACCGTCAGCTCGCCAGATTCCTCACGGCGAGCCATTTCGTCGGCAAAGCCGTAGTAGTCATCAAACGCCATCTCCTTGATGGCGGTAACGCCGCGCTCGTTAAGCATGCTCATGTAGTCCGAATACCCCGCACGTACCTCGGGCAGCGCGAGGAAATCGCTCATCATGCGCCAGATCTTCTCGGCATAGCACGCCTGGGGTGTAAAGCCGTATCGTGCACTGGCGGCAGCATTGAGAACGCAGGTCTCCGCACCCGGTGTAAAGCAGACGACAGGGATATCGCCAAAACAATCGTCAAACACAGCTGCCGTATTTGCGTTCTCGGCATCCGATGCCAACGTTTCGGGTAGGCTGTGGCCAAAAGCCGCCGCGCAATCCGGATGATCTTCTTTCCATGCACGCAAGAGCGACACGGCCTCTTTGGCATCAGCGATGCCGGACAGATCAGACCCCAACGTCCGCAGCGCCCAGCCTGTATAGAAGGTATGCACATCGATCAGGCCAGGCATGACGGTACGGTCGCCCAGATCAACTACCTCGTCCGCCTGGGTCAAATACGAAGCTACCTCACACTTGGTGCCAACCGCCTCAATTCGATTGCCACGGACCGCTACGAAACCTTCGAACGGCAGGTCCCCCGTACCGGTAAAGACGCTCTTAGACGTCAGGACCGTTAAACGATCAGACATCACAACCACCTACACCGGAAGCATGCCAGAGATTGCCGTTACGATCAGGCCAAAGACGACCATGAAAATGAAGAACTTCCAAATGGTCTTCCACCATTGGCCAAACGAAATCTTAGCCACGGCAAGGCCGGCGACCGTCATGCCCGCCACGGGACTGATGGTGTTGATG
>URIK01000020.1 GCA_900547855.1 uncultured Collinsella sp.
GACAGGTCACGTGATGCGGCCGAGATTCAGCGCCTGTTCTACAGCCAAGTCAACCACGACCGTATCCCGATGGCGTAATTCAGTTGTCGACGGGTATCCTCTATTCGATGCCCTCGAGAAGCTCTGACACCGTCATGCCGAGTGCGGGCGCGATCTTAAATAGAACCTTGAGCGTGAAATTTGCCGTCCCATCTTCGATTCGGTCGAGGTAGGGTCGGCTGATTCCTGTCGCCACACAAAAATCAACCTTGGAGATACCAAGGTCCCTGCGTGTCTCTTCGACCCGCCTGCCAAGAATCTGTTTCGCACGTTCGTCCATGCAGCCGAGTTTGAAATGGAGCCGAACATAAACGTAAACTATAGTTTACGTTTTGCCGAATACACAGGAGTTTTCTATGTCGGGTTCTTCGGTCCGCATGTACCGAGCCACGCTTCGCACAAACAGCGCGCCGCCCAAGCTCGTCGTCGTTGAAGCTGAATGCCTTTCGCCCGATGAGCGCACAGCATTTGCATTGCTATCAAGTCGCGTCGCCGCCGTTCTGGTCCCTTGCCCGGCGCAAGGTGAACTTGCCATTCAATGCCAAACGCACAGTTGCTCGCTCAATCAGGCTGCCGTAATCGCAACCAGCCAACACGGTCTGCCCCTTCTCCTGGAAGCCGGTATCGCACTTGCCCTTCGCGGCGCCGGATACGAAAACGAGGCCGCCGCCGACATGGTCTTTAAACCACGATCGAGCGGCGGCCTCGCAGCAGCCATTGAATATGCGTGCAGGCTCGTTGCCTAAAAGGACAAGCTAGAAACCAAAGCCAAAGCCCGTTCCAGTAATCGCCGAGTACATAAAGTAAACGTTGATCACGTTGAGGAACACACCCGTGATGCAACCGTTGCGCAGGTAGCGCTCGCACACGATGCGCGCCATGGCGGCGGAGTCATCATTATTTTTTGCCTGGCGTCCCGCCGTAAAGTACGTCGCCACGCTCAGCAGCAGATTGAGTACCGGCAGCGCCAACAGCTCGTAGCTCTTGCCCCAGCGCGTCACCTCGCCGGCGGCGTTAAACTTCGTTGCCACCTCGGGGCCAATGTTGGGGATAACACACGCTGCAACCACCAGCGGGATCACCGCAAGTACGAGCAGCGCAATACCCATGTACCCAGCTTTTTTGCCGTATTTAAACATATGCGTCGCCCTTACACGTTAAAGCGGAAGTGCACGACGTCGCCATCGGCCATGACATAGTCCTTGCCCTCAATACGCAGCTTGCCGGCGGCCTTGGCGCCCTGCTCGCCGCCGAGCTCGATGTAGTCGTCATAGCCAATGACCTCGGCCTTAATAAAGCCGCGCTCAAAGTCGGTGTGGATGACACCGGCGGCCTGCGGGGCGGTCGCGCCCTGACGAACCGTCCAGGCCTTGACCTCCATCTCGCCGGCCGTAAAGAACGACTGCAGGCCGAGCAGCTTATAGGCCGCCTGCGCGAGCACGTCCAGACCAGGCTGCTCCAGGCCCAGGCTCTCCAGGTAGTCGGCGGCGTCCTCGGGGTCGAGCTCGGAAAGCTCGGCTTCGATCTTGGCGCAGATGGGCAGCGGCTTGACACCATCGATGGGCGCCAGGTCCTCGTTGAGCATGTCCTCGTCCACGTTGGCCACATACAGGATGGGCTTCATGGTGAGCAGGAACAGGCCCTTGGCGGCAGCACGCTCCTCGTCGGTCATCTCCATGGATGCGGCGCGCTTGCCCTCGTTGAGCCAGGCAAGCAGACGCTTGGCGACCTCGAACTTGGGCATGAGCTCCTTGTCGCGCTTGGCCTCCTTCTCGAGCTTGGGCAGCTGTTTTTCGAGCGTGCCCATGTCGGCCAGGATGAGCTCGGTCATGATGGTATCGGCGTCACCGGCGGGGTCGACGAACTCGCCCGTGCGGCCCACCTCACGCATGACGTTAGGATCCTTAAAGTAGCGCACGACCTCGCAGATGGCATCGGTCTCGCGGATGTTGGCCAGGAACTGGTTGCCCAGGCCCTCGCCCTCGTTGGCGCCCTTCACCAGGCCTGCGATGTCGACGAACTCGACCGTCGCCGGCACAATGCGGCCCGGGTTGACAATGTCGGCGAGCTTTTGCAGGCGGCTATCGGGCACGTCAACGATACCCACGTTGGGGTCGATCGTGGCAAACGGGTAGTTGGCGGCAAGGCCGGTCTTTTTGGTAAGCGCGGTGAACAGCGTCGACTTGCCCACGTTGGGCAGGCCCACGATACCGATGGAAAGGGACACGACAGCTCCTTTTGGTACAGGTACTTCAAACTTCATAAGTATAGCGCCGCCGCAGCATCCGGGCGAATCCGGACACCACGGCGGCGCAAATGAAGCAGAGATGCGTGAGGGTTCGAGACAGCAGTCCTTACTTAAGCTCGGGCCAGAAATCCTTGTTGGCCTCGATGAGCTCGTCCAGGATCTGCTTGGCAACGCTTGCCGAAGGAATGGTCTTGGAGAGCGTGAGCGCCTGCCAGAGCTTCTGATAGCTGCCCTCGACCCAAGCCTGGACAACGAGCTTCTCGACGGAAACCTGCTGCTCCATCAGGCCCTTCTGGAACTGCGGAATCGGGCCCTGGCAGATCTTCTCAAAGCCGTTGGAACCGACGATGCAAGGCACCTCGACCATGGCCGTCGGGTCGAAGTTGGGCACAGCGCCATCGTTGGGGACGATCAGCAGGAAGCGCTCGAGCGTGTTCTCGGCCAGTGCGCAGGCAAGGTCGACGATGTAGTTGGCATGTACATCTGGCTCAAAGCCGCCGTCCTTGGCAGTACCCTTGGCGATGATGTCGCGGCAAGCGCCAAAGACCTTTTTCTCGCGGCCGTCCATAACCTCATTGGCGCGAGTGTAGTTGGGGTCAGACGTCTCGACGACATAGTCCGGGTACAGGTAATACTTGAGGTAGGTATTGGGAATCGTCTCGGGATCGACAGCATAGACATCCTTGGCCTTGCCGAAGGTGTGAATCCAGCTCTCCTCGACATGCTGCTCCTTACCGGCCTCGTGCTCGATGCCGTCCAGGTAGCCATTCTTAGCCATGTGCTCCTTAATCTGCGGCATGAGGTCGTTGCCGTCCTTGTCGTAGATTTTGCTCCACCAACCAAAGTGGTTGAGGCCGTAGTAGCTATACTGCAGCTCGCGACGATCCTTGATGCCGCACATACGGCTCATCTTATCCATAAGGTCGATAGGCATGTCGCAGATGTTGATGATGCGGCTGTTGGGGCGCAGCACGCGGCAGGCCTCGGCGACGATGGCCGCGGGGTTGGAGTAGTTGAGCATCCAGGCGTTGGGGCTGTACTTCTCCATGTAGTCGAGGATCTCGATGACACCACCGATGGAGCGCATGCCGTAGGCGATACCGCCGGCACCGCAGGTCTCTTGGCCAACGCAGCCGTACTTGAGAGGAATCTTCTCGTCGAGCTCACGCATGGCGTACAGGCCGACGCGGATGTGAGCAAGCACGAAGTCGGTCCCGGTGAATGCGGTCTCGGGGTCGGTGGTGTAGCTAAACTCAACCTCGGGGGCGTTCTCGTGGAAATAGATCTCGCAGGCCTTTGCCACGATTTCCTGGCGCTCGGCGTTGTTGTCGTAGAAGGTCACCTTGTTGACCGGGAAGCGGTCACGCTCCTCAAGCAGCATCAGAGCGATGCCCGGGGTGAAGGTAGAGCCACCGCCGGCAATGGTCACGGCATAGTTTTTCTTGGACATGATGTCCTCCTCATTCTGGCCGCTTGCTCAATCCATCCCCGTACGCGGCCTGCACGGTTTGGAATTGTTACCTAGAAGTGGAGTTTTTTATCTCTAGAATCGGCCTTGCGGTGCATACCGGCTCTGCAAGGCCAATTGTTTCGATGGACGATGGTTTACAGAAGACTCTCGAACTTCAGAAGACTCTCGAACTTCTCGCGAACCTGCGGGACGCTAAGGCCGACGATGACCTGGATTGACTGACCTTGGACCACCAAGCCATGCGTACCGATCGCCTTGAAGGAAGCCTCGGGTGCAACGACGCTCTTGTCCTTGACGTTAACGCGCAGACGGGTAGCGCAGTTAGTTACATCGATGATGTTATCCGTGCCACCGAGCAGATCGAGGATGTTCTCGGCAAGCACCAAGCGCTCATCATCTTTACTCTGGGCGACCGATTTGCCAGCAGCAGCACCGCTCTGCTTTTGCTTGTAGTCGGCCTTGGACTTGAGCTCGACCTCAACATCGTCATCCTCGCGACCGGGGGTCTTAAAGTCGAACTTGACGATCAGGAAACGGAAGACCACAACCCAAAGAGCGGTAAAGCACAGACCGACAAGGATGGAGATGGCGTACTGCAGACCGTGTGCGGCCCAAAGGGGCAGCCAGTCCCACGAGAGCATCGAGATGATGCCGCCGTCGAAGATACCCACGACGCCAAGGAGGTTTTGAGCCATGCAGCCAAGCGCTCCGAGCACGCAGTGGACGACGAACAGGCCGGGCGCGATGAACAGGAAGGTGAAGTCAAGCGGCTCGGTGATACCGCAAAGCATAGCGGTAAGGGTGACCGGGATCAGCAGAGCCTTGACGCGCTGCTTGCGCTCGGGTTTGGCGGTCATATAAAACGCAATGGCGACGCCAAGCGAGCCGAAGACCTTAGTCCAACCAGGGCAGGTATAGGCAGCCCAGGGTGCGGCATCCTTAAGAGCAATGCTCGGATCGGCAGCCAGTTGGGGCAGGATGTTGGCCCAAGCAGCAAAGATGCCGCCGTTGACCGCCGCGTTGTCGTAATAGAACGGCGTATAGATAAAGTGGTGCAGGCCTGTAGGGATCAGCACGCGCTCGAAGAAAGCAAAGACACCCACGCCAAACGTACCGGCGGAAAGGATGAATCCCTGGAAGGCGGAGATAGCAGCCTGGACATGCGGCCACACCAGGCAGGCGATAAGAGCGACCGGAACCATAACGAAGAAACCGATCATATAGATGAACACGGAGCCCGAGAACACGCCCAGCCACTCAGGAAGTTCGGTGTCGAAGAACTTGTTATGCAGCATCGTGGCGATACCAGAGATAATGAGCGCGCCCATGATGCCCATATCAAGCGTTTTGATGCTTGCGATAGTGGCAAGACCAGTACCGCTGCCCGCCTCGACAGAGTAGTCGACCCCAAAGACAGGGCCCCACTGCCCCAAGATTGTGCTAACAAAGTAGTTGAAGGTAAGGTAGATGGCCAAAGCCTCCATGCAGCAGCGAGCGTTCTGCTTGTTCGCGAGCGAGATTGGCAACGCTACGCAAAACAGCAACGGCATCTGGTTAAAGAGCGTCCAACCACCCTGGAGCAGCACATTCCAGCAATCAAACCAAAGATGGCCCGCAGTGGCCATCTCGCCAAAGATCGCCTCGGTGGTAAACAACGTACCCAGGCCGACGACGATTCCGGAAAATGCGAAAAGAATTGCAGGCGTGTACATTGCACCGCCGAAACGTTGTATCTTTTGCATCATGACGGGGAATCCCCCTCTCTTCATTCGGAGCGACTGCGGTTTTGGCTTCACTCGAGACCGCAGACGCGCCGTTTGCGTGTACCTCGTGCAATAGGACGGGTGGGCCCGCTTCCCTGACTTCTTGCGCTTCTATTTTTATCATATCACTTATCTAGACAAGTTAGCATAAATACAACGGTCGGTAAACAGTTGATTATTGGCCGTAAACGGTATATGTCCAGTATTTCGCCTGTTAAATCTGACATAGTTGATGGCTGCATTTCAATTTTCTTTTCTACTTGTCTAGATGTGCTTGTCTATATCTATAGACATGCCTATACTTCATTACAACATTCACCGCCACGTTAAGGAGTCACCATGAAAAGCGCGGTCTTCTATGGAAAGCACGACCTCAGAGTCGAGGAATCGGCAAAGCCGGCCGTGGGCAGGCGCGACGTTCTGATCAACGTCAAAGCTTGCGGCGTCTGCGGTACCGACGTTCATATCTATGAAGGCGACAAGGGTGCAGCCGACGTTACCCCGCCCACGATCCTTGGTCATGAGTTTGCGGGCGTTGTCGAGGCCGTGGGCAGCGATGTCACCGGCTTTAAACCGGGCGATCGCGTGTGCATCGACCCAAACCATCCCTGCGGCTGCTGCGAACCCTGCCGCGACGGAATCAACCACTACTGCGAGCATATGACCGGTTACGGCACCACTGTTAACGGCGGCTTTGCCGAGTACTGCTCCGTCGATATGCAGCAAGTCTACAAGTTGGGCGATCACACCAGCTTTGAGCAGGGTGCTATGACCGAGCCCGTCGCCTGCTGCCTGCACGGCATCGATATGTGCAACATCAAGCCCGGCAGCACAGTTGTCGTTATCGGCGGTGGCATGATCGGTCTGCTCATGATGCAGCTTGCTAAAAACGCCGGCGCCACCAAGGTTGTCTTGCTCGAGCCCGTCGAAGGCAAGCGCGAGGTTGCGCTCAAACTCGGCGCCGACCTGGCAATTGATTCCATCCACGAGGACGTCCCGGCCCGCCTGAAGCAGGAGGGCGTCGGCAACGTCGATGTCGTTATCGAGTGTGTTGGCAAGCCCGTCACCATCGAGCAGGCCATCCAGATCGCCGGCCACAAGGCTACGGTCATGATGTTCGGCCTCACCAAGCCCGATGAGACGATCACCGTCAAGCCCTTCGAGGTCTTCCAGAAGGAGCTTGTGCTTACCTCGTCCTACATCAACCCTTATACGCAGCGTCGCGCGCTCGAGCTCATCGACTCTGGCAGGCTCGACGTATCCTCGATGGTCGCCAAGGTGGCTTCCCTCGACGAACTCGGCGCCATCCTGTCAGACCCAGCTCTGCGTGCCATGGGTAAATATATAATCGACCCCAGCAAGTAAATCGATCGACACCTGCGCGAGCGGTCCTCATCCACCGCTCGCGCACTCAGCTCTAGGAGACCGTCGTGGCGCGAGCCATCTTCCAAACTATTTATGACAACGTGAAGCAGTCGATTGACGACGGCACATATGCCTATCAGAGTTATCTGCCTTCGGAGACTGAGCTCACGCAGCTGTTTGACTGTTCGCGCATGACGGTCCGTCGCGCCATCTCGATGCTTGCGGCAGATGGTTACGTGCTCCCCCAGCAAGGCAAAGGCATGCGCGTCATTCGCAACATCAGTGACGAGAAGAGTCGTGGTGGCGGCGGACTCGAGACCTTTAAGGAAATCGCGGCCAGCCGAGGCTTTGAGCTCAAGACTGTCACCACCGTTTTTGAGCTCCTCGTCTGTAGCAAGGCACTCTCCGGGATTACCGGGTTTCCCGAAGGCTGCGAGCTCACACGCGCCAAACGCATCCGTTACGCAAACGGACACGCCGTGTGCTCCGACGACTCCTATTACCTAAGCTCACAGGTACCGGGGCTGACACCCGAGATTGTCAACGACTCGATCTATCGTTACCTCGAAGAAGACCTTGGCATTAAGATTGTCACGGGCAAACGCGATGTAACGATCGAGCATCCCACGCCCGAGGATACGCGCGTGCTCGATCTCGACGACTTTAACGCACTCGCCGTTATACGCGGACAGACCTACAACGCCGACGGTATCCTTATGGAATACACCGAGACCAAACAGGTTCCCGGGTTCTTTTTGCTCCATGAAACCGTGACACGCAACGGTACCGGTCGAACCGGCCACCAAAGCAGCATGAACTAACCATTTATTAGTTGCGGTGGGATAGTTCCTAGAATTGCCAGCTTAAGGGCAAAACAGGAACTATTCCACCGCAACTTTTTTGGCCGGCGGGACAGTACCTGTCCCACCGGCCATCATTTACGCTCTTTTAGCTAGTCCGCGAGCTTCTCCACCTGGTCGAGCATCTTGTCCAGCTTGGCCTTTGCCTCGGCCTTGACCTTCACAGCTTCTTCGTGAGCCTTCGCTTTCTGGGCGGCCTTTTCCTCGGCTTCGGGATCGACGACGACCAGATTGGACGCGTCGTGCTCAACAAGCTTGAGCGCATGCTCGGGACAAACCTTGACACAGGCGCCGCAGCCTAAACAATACGTGGACTCCAACGCAAAGCGGCCGCTTCCCACCAGATCACAGGCAAACGTGGGACACACGTTGACGCACTCGCCGCACGACGTGCACTTTTCAAAATCGCACTCCGGCGTGCTCACCTGCATATTCTGGGCAAGCTCGGGATGGTTCTGCAGTGTCGAGAGCACCAGCTGCCGCCCATGGGTGAGCGAACGGCGACGCTTGGTCGTCGTGGTGCCGCACATGGTGTTGAGCGTGCGCTCCAGCTGGGTAATCTGATGGCGATGGGCCTTGAGCTTTTGCGTCACCGAGGCCAGCGCCGCCGTCGCCGGGTTGAGCTTGGTCACCGTCAGGCCCGTGGTGCGGGCAATCTTTTCCATGTACTCCTTGCGCTCGTACTCGCGGCGCTTATGGCACTTGAGGCTCTTGGGGTCGACCTCTAGGCCCATACCCGTGCCAGACCACTCTTCGGCCTTCGCAATCGCCTCGCCAAGAATGTCCTCACCGCCGGTGTTGCGGCATTTATCGCACACGCCCAACGGCAGGTACACACTCACGTTGCGATAGTCGGCCAGTACCGAGAACCAGGTCTCTGCCGTAATATCGCCCACGCAGGCAACGACGACCTCGTTTTCACGCGGCATGCGTTTGAGGGCACGCGTGCAGGTGACGTAGGCGGTCTCGTGGCTCGTAGCAGCAGAGACGATATCGTCATACAGGTTTTTAGGCGCCAGGCGCGGCGAGATGATCGCCTCGGTCGGGCAGGCAGCGGCGCACAGACCGCACTTGCGGCAGGAGTCGAGGATCTCGATGGCGTCTTCCTCGACCTCAATAGCGTTGACCGGGCACACGTCCATGCACGCGGTGCAGCCGCTCTTTTCGTTTTTGCAGGTCAGGCATGGAATGGTGTTGCCGCGCGGACGCTCCTTGTAGTCGGCAGGATTCCACTGCGGCGCCGACGGATCGAGTGCATTGGTCACGCCGCCAAGCGGATTTTTAAGAAAGTCGAAACCCTTGCTGATCTCGATAATGTCATCAAACAGATCGTGTTCCTGCGCCATGCGCGGCCCCTCCCTGAGCAGTGCAAACAAGCAAGAGATAATGATACGCTATCGGTCCACGCCTCGGGCAAATTACACGCGGCGCATCTTTGCGGCAAATAGCCCATGGCCCATCGCCGCCTCGATTGCACAAGGTCAATCAAGTGCCAAGCTATGCCTCGCACATGAACTGCACGAGCTTTAGTTTGGTCACCTTGGCCTGTTCGTTAGCCATATTGCGCTCGTTTCTAAAGACCGCATCTGCAACACCCTGCAAATCGGCATCGGAAATCTCGCTGCACGGACCGTCCATCGATGCCGCCGTGGGGCATACGCACAACGGCAACTCGGCATAAAACGCAACGGCCTTGGCGATATCGAGCATTTTGCCGCCGCCAATACCCACTACCATGTCGCAATACTCGGCCTGGGCTTCCTTAGCCATTTCGACAACGGCCTCTTCCGTACACGGACCGTCATAAATCTTAAAGAACGGCTCGCTTAGATCTTCGTCCAGAAATCCATCGACGATCTGCCTGCACAGCCGATCCTCGGTGCCCTGGTCAAACAAGACATAGGCAGCGCAGCCCAACCATGACAAATACCTGCCTTGACGCGACAGTTCGCCCGGCCCCTGAACATACCGGCCGGGACCGCCGTAAACCATAGGAAGCGCCATACGAGAATCCGCCCTTCATCAAACAACGATTGGTGCAAAGTAACCTGGCCCCTTTGCACCAACTTGGTGCGAAGGGGCCAGGTTAGTTTGCACCATAGCAAAAAGGGGCAAAGTCATCTGTTAGCTTTGCCCCTTCCTTAGCTTGATTTACTCATCCATGAGATAGTAGTGGCCCAGCGCGTCGGCACCCAGGATGGCGTTTGCGACCATCTCGGGCGTCACCTCAAAGGGCATGTTGCACATGGTGTCATCGGGTGCGCAGGCGGCCTCGGCAACAATCATGGCCTGCTCGCGCGTAAGCTCGGCAACGCCAAGTTCCTTCATCGTGACCGGCAGGCCAAGCTCAATGCAGAAGCCCAAGACTTCCTCGAGCTTCTCGGTCGGGGCATCCTCGAGTACCAGCTGGACGATAGTGCCGAAGGCGACCTTCTCGCCGTGATACATGCCGTGGCACTCGGGCAGCATCGTCAGACCATTGTGGATGGCATGAGCAGCGGCAAGGCCCGAGCTCTCAAAGCCAATGCCCGAAAGCAGCGTATTGGCCTCGATGATGTGCTCGACGGCAGGCGTGAGCGCGCCCTTCTCCAGCGCGACCTTGGCCTTGACGCCATCGGCCATAAGCGTCTCGTAGCAGAGCTTGGCGAGCGCCAGACCGGCCATTCCGCCCTTGCCGCCGGCGCAGGTGCCGCCGTCGGCATCGTGCGTCGCCTGAGCCTCGAAATAGGTTGCGAGCGCATCGCCCATACCGGAAACCGTCAGGCGCACCGGGCTCGCCGCGATAACCGTCGTATCCATCAGGACGATATTGGGGTTTGCCTTAAGGAAGAGGTACTTATCAAACTGGCCGTCATCGGTGTAAAGCACCGAAAGTGCCGAGCACGGTGCATCGGTCGAGGCAATGGTGGGGCAAATGATAACCGGGGACTCCAGGTAATAGGCGACGGCCTTCGCGGTGTCGAGGATCTTGCCGCCACCGACGCCGACGATGATGTCGCAACCGTTGTCGCGAGCGAGCGCAACCAGGCGATCGACCTCGCCCTTGGAGCACTCGCCGTTAAAGTCCTCAAACAGCAGCTCGGCCTTGGCCTCGGCAAAGCCGCCCTCGATCTTGGCACCGACGCGCTTCTTGCCCGAAGGCGTCACGATGACGAGGGCTTTAGCGCCGAGCGGCTCGACATAGGAGCCGAGCTTGGCCAGCTCGTCCGGACCCTGGATGTACTTGCTGGGGCTATTGAAAATTGCAGCCATAACTATCCCATTCTCTAAAAAAGAAAGGGGCTCCGTACGGATACGTGCGGAGCCCCTCGTTACGATAACAAGAGTCGATTAGAAATCGATGTCGGTGTCGTAGTAGCAGGCCTTGAGGATCTTCTCGAAGTCGGCAGCCTTGGTCTCACGCGGGTTCTCGGGCGTGCAGGCGTCCTGCTCGGCGTTCGCGGCGATCTCGGGCAGCTTGGCGAGGAACTCCTCCTCGGAAACCATCTGCGGGTTCTCGGCGTCGACCTTCACGCCACCATTCGCGTAATCCTTGATGGACTGCGGAATGTTGAGCTGGTCGTTGAGGTCGCGGATCTTCTGGACGAGCGCAGCGATGAGCTCCTCGTTGGTCTCGCCGGGAAGGTGCAGGATCTCCTTGGCCACGTAAGCGTAACGCTCGGCAGCACGGGGATCCTTGGAGTTCCACTGGATGACCTTGCCCAGGTACATGGCGTTAGCGGCACCGTGGATGATGTGGCCGTTCTCGAAGGCAGCACCGGTCTTGTGAGCCATGGAGTGAACGATGCCGAGCAGGCCCGAGGAGAAGGCGATACCGGCGATGCACTGAGCCTCGTGCATGTGCTGACGGGCCTCATGGTCGCCAGCATAGGACTTGGGCAGCCACTCGACGATCTCGCGGATGCCGTGCAGGGCGTTGGCGTCGGTGAACATAGAGGCGCAGGTGGAAACGTAGGCCTCCATGCAGTGGGTCAGAGCATCCATGCCGGTGTGAGCGCACAGCTTGGCGGGCATGGTGTAGGTGAGCTCGGGGTCGACGATGGCGACATCAGGGGTGATGTTGAAGTCGGCCAGCGGGTACTTGATGCCCTTGGCGTAGTCGGTAATGACGGAGAACGCGGTAACCTCGGTAGCGGTGCCGGAGGTAGAGGAGATGGCGCAGAAATGAGCCTTCTGACGCAGCTCAGGGAAGCTGAACGGCTGGATGATGTTATCGAAGGACTCCTCGGGATACTCGTAGAAGACCCACATGGCCTTAGCGGCATCGATGGGCGAGCCGCCGCCGATGGCGATAATCCAGTCGGGCTCGAACTCGCGCATGGCCTCGGCGCCCTTCATGACCGTCTCGATGGACGGGTCGGACTCGACGCCCTCGAACAGCTTGACCTCGAAGCCGCCCTCTTTGAGGTCGGCCTCAACGTCCTGCAGGAACCCGCCGCGGCGCATAGAGCTGCCGCCAGAAACGATGATGGCCTTCTTGCCCTTGAGGTTCTTCACCTCGTGGCGAGCGCCCTCACCAAAGTACAGATCGCGAGGATTGGTAAAACGTCCCATACTGTGCCTCCTAAACAAGCCCCTCTTAGACTTGCGTATATAACGGAGCACCCAATTGGCTCCGTTAGGACCGGTTTGCGCGTTGCCGGCGATGACAATGCGCGATGTCTAAACGTCTCAACGCTCAGACAAACACTATTTTACCGTTCTGGTTGGTCAGTTATTCACCTAAAGCCGCCAATGATGAAACGTTTTTTCTATCCCTGAAGACCCTCGTGCGGCATTCATACTCCCAAGCTGGGCAAACGTTTTATCAAGGTTGACTACATATCCCGGGCAGGACGGTGCCCCTCCAAAATATGCACCGTTCGCCGCCAAAAATCGACCGTTTGCGGCACCGTGATACCACTCGGCCGTCCATGGTACCGACATTTGTGCGACATCCGACTTCGTGGTGCAAAGGTGCAAGTCCAAGTGCGGCACCCCCGGTGTGCCACATGCGGGTAAACTAGAACTTTATATAGAAACATCTGAACCCTAACCGCAGCAAAGGAGGCCCCATGGCATTCGATCCCATTCAAGAGGATTGCCATCGCCTCGTTCTTGAGGCCTTGCGCCGCGACAATATCCCGCTCACCGACGGTGCCGCCGTAGAGCGTCTGATGGAACAATTCACCCGCAACCCCGCACCGCTCATCGTGCACGACCGCGACCGCGCCGGGCATCTGATTGCCAAGGTGGTCGAGGCCGTCGACTACCGCATTCCCTTTATCCCCGACGATACCCAGGCAGAGCAAGAAGAAGCCGCAGCCGAGAACATGCTTCGCGAGGCCGCCGCACTCGATCCGGCCAACTGGGATGCCCAGCGCATGCTGACGGCACTCACCGCCGAATCCAACGAGGAATACGTGCAGTATCTGGTGTCCAAGTGCGACGAGGTGGAGCACGATCTGGCGCTCAAGATCGCCTCGGCGCAGGACCCCTACGAGCGCGAGGCCGCAGGCGACCTTATGCGCCGCCCCTACCTGCGCTGGCTTGCCGCCCTTGCGTCACGCGCCCTCATTAGCGGACGCTACCGCATGTCGCTCGAAGCCGCAAATCGCAGCTTGGACTTTGCCCCCAACGATCCCGCCGGCGTCCGCCACACCGCGATGCTCGCCATGGCGAAGCTCGAATACCCCGCCGAGGAGCTCAAACGCTTTCGCTCTGCCCACTCCGTGCCGTACCTCGCGAATACCCCGCTGCGCCGCCGTCCCAAGGATGCAGAGCGCGACTTGGACCCGTGGACGCTCATCGCGCTGATGAGCACTGCCTGGCGCGAGCTGGACTACGAGGGCGCCGAGCGCTACTTGCGCATCCTTGCGCGCTCGTGTCCGCACGCAGCCGAGGCACTCTACTTCCAAACCGAGTTTCCCGATGGCGTCTATGCCCGCGTCAACGTGGGCGTGGGCTCGACCGACGAGCTTGTCCTTGCGCTGTCCGAGGCGACGCCGGTACTGCAGGAGGGCCTGGGCGCCCCCGACAACGCCAGTTTTGCCGCCTGGGTCGCCACCAACGATATCGTGCGTTCCCAAATCGATGAGCGCATACTGCGGGCGGCCGAGCAGGGTTTGCCGTTTAAGGGAGGAGACCTCTAATGGATCCGAGCGTCTACATCCCCGCCTACCTGGAGCGCACCTATCTGGCGTCGCACCCCGAGCTCACCGATGCAGCACGCGAGCTTGTCCATAACGACGTGAACGTCAACCCTCATAAGTATGCGCAGTCCGAGCATGCCCAGGCGCTGCTGTCCTATGCCGGTGTTCATCGCCACCTGCTCGACGAGCTCCATCGCATCGAGGACATGGGCAGCGACGAGGAGTTTGAGCAAACGCGCAACCGCCTGTTCGACGACATGCGCGATGAGCTGCTCAAGATTGTCCGCATCGATGCGCATGTCCTCGATGCCCAGCTGCTCGCCATCATCCTGGCCGACACGCCCGTTGACGCCTGCCTGGGCGACCTGATGAAGCTCGAGGCGACCACGGCCGATTACCTGCAGCAAAGTGTGCCCGGGTTCGATATGGAGGCCCCGCACTACTGGGCCAACAAAGTTTTGACGGACGGCGTGACGGCGGCAGAGCTCACCGTGAGCGAGCCGGCTCTTATCGGGTGGCTCCACACGCTCGAGGCCATCTCGCAGCTGTGCATGGCGAGCGCCCGCTACCGTGCTGCCGCCAACTACGCCCGCCGCGTCCTTAAGGCGGAAGGCTACCCCACCCGAGCCGCAGGCACCGTGTTGCTCGCCCTCGCTCGTCTGGAAGACCAGGACGGCTTTTTTGCCCTGGCCCACCAGCTCGAGGAAGAGATCGGGGCTGACGCGCTTGAGAACTCTCCTTGGTATCTGCTCGCCCGCACAATCCTATTGTTCAAAACGAACAAGATGCGCCCGGCGACACGCGCGCTGCGTGAGTTTGCCAATCGCTGCGAGGGCGGCGCGTTCTTCTTGCTGAACCCCATGTACCAGACGCCGTACCTTCCCTGCCGACCCGAGCCGCGCGACCCCTGGGACCTCTCGCACCAGGCGGTTTGGGAATCCGACGGCATCATCTCGGATACCCCCGACTTTGCCCCCTGGGCCAATGCCTGCGAAGGCGTTTCGCAGCTTGCCCAGGAGTTTGCGCGCCGCTACGGCTTTTAACGGCGCAAACGCCACGACCATGTCATCTATGTTAGGAACGGCTTCATGAACCTCCGCTCATCTCTTGCCTGCACCTCGAGCGATATCGCCCGCTGGGGGCTGCGCTCCGTCCTTAAGCGCCAGGGCGGCGTACTCCCCGGCCGCATCGCCATGAAGATCGACCCCGAGTTGCTGAGCGACCTCGCTGCCCTTGTCGACCGCAGCGTGGTGATCACCGGCACCAACGGCAAGACCACCACCTCCAACCTCATCGCCGACGCCGTTGCCGCCAGCGGCGCCACCGTGGTATGCAACCGCGCCGGCAACAACATGGAGCCGGGCGTAGTGGGCGCACTGCTCGAGGCGCGCAGCGGCCTCAAGCGAGCCGGTGGCAAGCGCGTGGGCGTTTTTGAGTGCGATGAGCTTTACACCGTACGCGTTCTGCCCAAGCTCAAGCCGACGTACTTCGTGCTGCTCAACCTGTTCCGCGACCAGCTAGATCGCTATGGCGAGATCGATCACACCCAGGAGGTCATCGCCCATGCGTTGGAGCTTTCGCCGGCAACAACGCTCATCTACAACGCAGACGACCCGCTGTGTGCCGCGATCGCCGCACGCGTTCCCAATGCAAGCATCGCCTTTGGCATCGACGGCGCCACCAACACCGAGTCCGACCGTATTAGCGACTCGCGCTTTTGCTCGCAGTGCAACGCGCCGCTGGAGTATGACTACGTGCAATACGGCCAGCTCGGCGCCTACCATTGCCCCTCGTGCGGTTGGGCACGCCCCGCACTGGTCCGCCGTGTGACGGGCGTGGAGCTCGGCTGCGACGGCTACGGCTTCGACCTGGTCTTTGGATCTGCGCCCGACGCGGCTGCCGTACACATCGCCACACGCTACAACGGCCTGTACATGGTCTACAACGTTGCCGCTGCATTCTTTGCCGCACATGAGTTAGGCGTGGATACAGCGCACCTGCAGCCCACGCTCGATGCCTACGTCCCCGCCGGCGGACGCATGGGCCGCTGGGATATCGCCGGCCGCACCGTCGAGGCCAACCTGGCTAAGAATCCCGTAGGCTTCGATCGACAAATCCAGTCCATCAAGACGGCAGGCGGCAGACTCTGCGCTTTCTTCCTCAACGATAACGATGCCGACGGCCACGATGTATCGTGGATCTACGACGTCGACTTTGAGCGCATTGCCGACACGCCGGGTCTTGTCGCCTTTGCCGGAGGCACGCGCGCGCACGACATGCAGGTGCGCCTCAAGTACGCCGGCATCGATGCCGCGATTATCTCGGACGTCGCGCAGGCAATTGGCGCCGTTGCAGACGAGGCCGCCAATGACACCTTCTACGCCGTCGCCAACTACACGGCCTTCCCGCCGCTGGTCAAGGAGCTCGACGGGCTGAAAGGCGCCACCGCCGACGCTGTTGCCGGACGCGCCGTAGCCCGTGCCGACGGCAGCGCTCTTCCTGTCGGCATCGCGCCAGTCGAGCTTTCGCGCCCGCTGCGCATCGTCTACCTGTATCCCGATGCCCTTAACCTCTACGGCGACGGCGGCAACGTCATCGCCCTCGAGCGCCGCTGCGCCTGGCGTGGCATTCCCGTGCGCGTGGACGAGGTCCGTATGGGCGAATCACTCGATCTCACCGATGCCGATATCGTCATGATGGGTGGCGGCTCCGACCGCGACCAGCTAGCCGTGGCACACGAGCTGCTCGCCCAAAAAGACAAGGTCGCGGCCTATGTTGAGGACGGCGGCACACTGCTTGCCATCTGTGGCAGCTATCAGCTGCTCGGCCGTTCGTACTACATGGGCGAGGATCGCATTGAGGGCCTGGGCGTCATTGCCGCCGAAACCGTACGCGGCTCCGACCGCCTGATCGGCAACGTAGCCGTCAAAACCGATCTGGCACCTGAGCCCTTTGTGGGATTCGAGAACCACGGTGGCCGCACGCTTTTGGACGCCGAGGCCACGCCGCTCGGAACGTCCGTCGTCACGGGCACCGGCAACAACGGCGACGATGGCTTTGAGGGTCTCATCTACAAGGGCGTCATCGGCACGTACCTACACGGACCGGCACTGCCCAAGAACCCCGAACTCGCCGACTGGCTGATCGCGCACGCCCTCGAGCGCCGCGGCGATGCTGTCTCTTATACACATCTGACGCTGCCGACGACTAGTCGAGTGTAGAT
>URIK01000021.1 GCA_900547855.1 uncultured Collinsella sp.
GAGCGTCCGGCTGATAACCGGGAGGTCACAAGTTCGAATCTTGTCAGGTCCACCACTTTCTTTCGCAATAAACACCCCAGCGAGAGCCGAGTCGCCGCTGGGGTGTTTATTACTGTCTCCGTGGGGGTTTAGCTCAGCTGGGAGAGCGCGGGCTTTGCAAGCCTGAGGTCAGGGGTTCGATTCCCCTAACCTCCACCATGATGGACCTGTAGCTCAGTTGGTTAGAGCGTCCGGCTGATAACCGGGAGGTCACAAGTTCGAATCTTGTCAGGTCCACCATCAAAACTGTGAAGAGCCCTGGGGCATTGCCTTGGGGCTTTTTTCTTGTCTGCGATAAATCTCATTTTGGTTTTGTGTGCTGTGCGAAAGATTGGGTAGTATAGCTATTCAATGCGGTGGAGCTGCCGCGTGTTAACCGCTACGTACCGGAGGTGTTCCATGGTTCGTGTCGACATAGAGACCATCGTCATGGCCGCCGGTCCCGTGCCATCGCTTATCGTGCTTCGCGAGCGCTGCGGCAAGTCGGACTCGCTCGCACCGCTGCGTTCCCTTTCCATTCAGACTGGTTCGTTTGAAGCTGCTGCCATTAGCCGCGGCATCGATAACGGCCGTGCCGAGCGCCCGATTACCCATGACCTGTTGCTCGATACTGTTGGCGCCCTGGGCGCCAAGCTCGAGCGCATCGAGATCGTTCGCGCCGAGCCGCCGGTGTTCTACGCGACGATCGTCGTACTGGCCGATGGCGACGAGCGCAAGATCGACGCCCGTCCCAGCGATGCCATTGCCCTTGCCGTGCGCAGCAATGCCCCCATGTTTGTGGAGGACGACATCATGAATCGCCTGGGCACCGTTTCTGCCCATGCCGAGGAAGTCGACGACGAGCAAGAGTTCGAGAAGTTCGACGAGTTCGTCCATACGCTCTCCCCCGATGACTTCTAAATGCGGGGCGTCCAGGCTGCGGAGCGTTCGCTGATGGCCGGCGGTATGTCGGCTGAGGCGGCTGCGATCGCCCGCGAGGCCCAGATGCGCTCGGAGGCTTCTGAGGCGGCTCGCATTGCCTATGTGACGCAGGCCCGCACGCTTCGCGAGCGCCGCGGCTCGTTTATCAAGATGGTTGTCGTCTCCGTCCTTGTCGCGGCAATCTGCTCGCGCCTTCGTGGTACAGTTGGTGCGCTTGGGTTTTCGATCTCTACGGGCCTTGTGATCTGGGGTGTGGTCGATGCGGTAATGCTGACCAGTCAGATCAAGGTGCTCGACAAGCGCGCAGCGGACATGATGCGCGCCCGCGACGCTGCCGCCAGGATCGCCGCCGAGGCACAAGAACTGTAACGACGCCAGACTCGATGGGAAGGTCTAAAGATGGCACAGGATATGCAGGACGCCGGTAACGTCTCCGCCGAGCTCGACGCCATGGTGTGCGATCTGATCGGTGCGTTCTTGGACGACCTTGCCGCCGGCGAAAACCCTGGCGTGGTCGTGGCAATTGAGGACGCCGCATCCAACCGTTATCTGGCGGCGCTCGATGAGGATGGCGAAGAGGCGTGCCTCGAGGCGGCCACCAACTTTATCTCCGAGCACAAGATGGGTCTTAAGGACGAGGGCCTGGGCCGTATCGCCCGCTATGCCATCGGCTACACCGGTTGTGTCGAGATTGACGGCGGCTACCACGACGCTCTGCTCGTGAGCTTTTTCGAGACTACGCTCGAGAGCGGTTTTTCGGCATATGTGCTGTACGAGGGCATGGGCGCCGGCGATGGTTTTATGTGGAGCGACCCTGAACCTGCAGGTGAGGAAACCCCTCTCATCTAAAATCGCTAAAATAAACGAGTTTTCGGTAAAAGGCTCAATATTCCCGCTGAGCGTTGTGTCGCTGGGCGGGCCGCATACGCGTGCCGTTTGTATATGGATAGAAGATAGGGGAACTACATGCGCGTAGACAATCTGAGGAACATCGCCATCATCGCCCACGTCGACCACGGCAAGACGACGATGGTCGACAAGCTCCTGCGTGCCACGGACGCCTTCCGTGCCAACCAGCAGGTCGAGGACCGCGTCCTGGACTCTAACGACCAGGAGCGCGAGCGCGGCATCACGATTCTCGCCAAGAACATCTCTATCGAGTACAAGGACGTCAAGATCAACGTCATCGACACCCCGGGCCACGCCGACTTCGGCGGCGAGGTCGAGCGCGTGCTGCGTATGGCCGACGGCGCCCTGCTGCTGGTCGACGCCTTTGAGGGCCCCATGCCCCAGACCCGCTTCGTGCTGCGTCACGCTATCGACACCGGCCTCAAGATCATGATCGTTATCAACAAGATCGACCGTCCGGGCGCCAACCCCGAGAAGGCCTACAACGACTGCCTCGACCTTATGGCCGACCTGGGCGCCACCGACGACCAGCTTGAGTTCGCCATGGAGCACGTGGTCTACGCCAGCGCCATGAACGGCTTTGCCCGCCTTGACCCCAACGACGGCAACATGGACATGTATCCGCTGCTCGATATGATCATCGACGACATGCCCGCGCCCGAGGTTGACGAGAACGCCCCGCTGGCCATGCAGTGCGTGACCATCGATCACTCCAACTTCGTTGGCCGTATCGGCATCGGCCGCGTGTACTCTGGCGCCATTCACCAGGGCGATCAGATCCTAGTTGTCAAGAACGACGGCTCCAGCGCTACCGCCACCGTCAAGCAGCTCTTTACCTTCGACTATCTGGGCCGCACCGAGTGCCAGGAAGTCGGCGCCGGCGATATCGCTGCTGTCGTGGGTATTGAACGCACCGATATCGGCGATGTCTACACCGACCCCGAGAACCCTGTCGAGCTCGAGCCCATCGAGATCGACCCGCCGACCCTGTCCATCGTCTTTGAGGCTTCGACCTCCCCGCTCGTCGGCCGCGATGGCGACATCGTGGGCGCCCGTCAGCTCAAGGAGCGCCTGTTCAACGAGGCCGAGAACAACGTGACTATGAAGATCGAGGAACTCGAGGACAAGAGCGGCGTCGAGGTCTCGGGTCGCGGCATTCTGCACCTGTCCGTTCTGATGGAGTCCATGCGCCGCGAGGGCTTTGAGTTCCAGGTCGGCCGTCCCCGCGTTCTGTTTAAGAAGGACGAGAACGGCAACAAGATGGAGCCTGTCGAGCAGGCCGTCGTCGAGTGCCCGGACGAGTACTCGGGCAAGGTCGTTGAGGTCTTCGGCACTTCCGGTGGCATCATGACGAGCATGGATACCTCGGGCATCGTGACGCACCTCGAGTTTAAGATTCCGACGCGTGGCATCATGGGCCTTAAGAACCGCATTATGAACGTCACCCACGGCGAGGGCGTGTTCTACCACACCTTCCTGGAGTACGGCCCCTATGCCGGCGAGATCGGCAACCGCCAGAACGGTGCCATGATCTCCATGACCACCGAGAAGGCCGTTGCCTACGCTCTGGGTACGCTGCAGGAGCGCGGCCAGCTGTTCGTTGAGCCGGGCACCGAGTGCTACGAGGGCATGATCGTGGGCGAGCGCAGCAAGGCCGGCGACATGGTCGTCAACATCGCCCGTACCAAGAACCTGGGCAACCAGCGTTCCTCGACCTCCGATATCTCCGTCCAGCTGGTGCCGCCCCGCACCTTCTCGCTGGAGGAGGCGCTGGAGTACATCGCCGACGATGAGCTGGTGGAGATCACTCCCAAGAACATCCGCCTGCGCAAGCGTCTGCTCAACGCCACCGACCGCAAGAAGGCTGCCGTCCGCGCCGGCCAGGTCAACAAATAAGCGCTGGGCTTTATAGCGTCTAACAAGAAAGGGCGCCGACCGCGATGGTCGGCGCCCTTTTTGGTGTAAGGGGACAGGTTCGTTTGCACCACGGCGGGGGCGGTTATCCCCCCCCGAGCGGCTTTTCAGGCAAAGTTAAGTTGTTTAAACATATACACGAATCATTGAAATACAACCGCTTTGATACAAAACTGTCAACAGATAAATATCAACTGGTATTAAATTATAAGACCTCTTTACCTGCGGTTTACATGACTGGTATCTATATTGTATTTTATGCATTGTGGCATAGACGAACCGTCTTAGAAATTGCCCCCCAATGGGTTCTTGCAATGCGCTAGGTAGGTTCTCGTTGATGTTGGGGTTTGTGTTCGATCCGACGATTCGCCGTATTCCACACTGTGTTGTAGGAATTAAGGGACAACTATGGACGCACACCGCTCACGGTCGCTGGGTATGGCGGCCCTGGTCTTTATTTTAATTAGCCTCACCGCCGCCGTTTTTCACGGTGTAGCCCCCGTGCGCGCCGAGGATGTGAGCACACCAACGCCGATTGTGATTGATGAGAATACGGCGGACGTTAGGGTTGAGCTGTTTACCGATGAGGGTCGTAAAACGCCTTTGGATGATAATGCCGTGCTTTCGACCAACACACTCTACGGTTCATTTAGTGCGAAGTTCGAGGCAAATCATGGCCCGAGTGCGGAGCGAAACGTTGCGGAGTACTCTCTCCCGGACAGCATTAAAGCATTTGACAATACCGGTGGCCGCCTTATGGATGATTCCAATCAAGAGGCCGGTACTTGGAGATGTGAGAACAATAAGCTGATTTTTACTTTTAAAGAGTCATGGATTAAGACACACCCATCCGACGTTCATGTTGGTGCTGATTTTTCATTCAAGCTGGCAAATGAGAACGTTGGCTCCGGCGATACAACAAAAGTTAAGTTTCCCGGTACAGCCGAAATCGACATTGCGACCATAGACGGCGATGTGACGGGAGCGAAGGAAGGAAAGTTCTCTCAATCCGGCAGCGAGGGAAAAGTAACTTGGACTCTCAAACTCGAGGTTGCCTCCTATGCTCACAATGTCTGCCTCACGGATGAGCTTGGCAGTAACTTCTCGTTCGTGCCAGGGTCATTTAAGCTGAACGATCGGGAACTCAATCCACAACCAACCATAAATAAACAGACTGCGAATCTGAATTTGGGGGATTTGTCCAAAGGGACTTATACGATTACCTATGATTCAGTGATGAACCCGGATGTATCCGTGGGCAACAAAGTTTGGATTAACCAACTCGACGATTCAAAAAACAATGCCAGCTGGACATGGGGCGGAGACCGTAGAGGTGGATTGGAAAAGCCAGGTTCAGCAAATGATTTCCGCTATGACATGATCAACAAGAGCGATGGCACCGGAACGCCGTCCGATATCACCTGGACGGTCACGCTCAACAACGGTGATATCAAAACCGACATGAATGGCTATACATTCACCGACACGCTGGATGAAAATCAGACTTATACGGGTGAATACGTTGTTTATAAGGGGCTTCGCGGCGAGAATAAGATTGCCGACGGCAATCTCGATGGTTCTGCCGGCACGACGTTTAGCTATACGTTTTCAAATCTGTCTGAAGAAGATAGGTACCAGCCCTATCGCATTGTCTATCACACCAAGATGAACAATCTAGACTCGTATGAGCCGGTCCAAAATATGGCGAAGATCGAGCATGAGGAGACGACGCTGCCATCGGGGACAAGCACGGCAACGTTTAGGCGCGGCATTGTCGAGCAGCTGATCACCAAAGAGCTGGAGTCGCATGATGAAAACGGCAATGCCACCTGGATCACCCATGTGAAGATTCCCGAGACGGTCGATGTGTCTCAAGTTAAGATCCTGGACACGTTCAAAAGTACGTATCTGCAGCACCTTAAAGTCGAATCGCTGGCCGTTCAAATCGGTGGTAAAACGCTCACCGAGGGGACCAGTACGAGTGGAGATTATTATTTCTACACTTGTGATGAGGTAACGAAAGGCAACAAGATTAACTTTAATATCCAGCTACGTGCCACCGGGACGGTAATGAGAGAGCTCAGGGCCAACGGATACCAGATTGATGTTGTGTACACGACTGTGACTGATAACCTTGACGGACAGTACTGGAATCTGGCGGCCGTGCAGTTTCCATTTGCCGGAAAGGACTTCAAGCAGTACTCGTCAGAGCCGTATTACATTGTCAATAACTCCAAGACGCCTGATGTTAACAAATCATCGGATGGATATACGTGGGATGGCAAATTTGATTGGTCGCAGGTCGAGCCCGGTTCAACTGAAAAGGGTGCCTGGATTGCGACGTGGACGGTTTGCGCCAACCGCTATAAGACTCCTGCTGATGAATTCTATGGTGCTGGAAAGCTTGACGGTCAGCCCATAACGATTAAGGATACCTTGCCGGCTGACGGAACTATGAGCTTTGTTCCCGGATCGGCCACATATACGCTTTATGCGAATCCCTATGACGAGCGTAAAGAAGCCGAACGTGAAGTGGCGAATCAGAGTGTTGAAGGGAATGTTTCAGGTAATGAAGTTACCTTCTCCATCCCCACGACGGCATTCGGTAAATATGCCGGTTATGCCAAGCTTACGTATAAAACGGCAATAAAGCGCAGCGTGCTCAACACTTCTACGAACTCGACTACGCTCAAAAACTCGGCCAGCGCCGAGTCGGGGAGCAAGACGTTCGGCTCCGGTAGTGGAACCGTCACCATTAAGAACAACGTACTGCAAAAGACCGGCGATCAAGTCTCTAACAGCAACCGTATCAAGTACACCATCTTGGTTAACGAATCGGCAGTTAACCTTAAGAGTGGCAGCGACTCCCTTGAGCTTGTCGATGTCATGGATGCCAAGTGCACGCTGGTGGCGGATTCGGTCAAGGTGTACCAGCGCAATGGAACGGGCTGGAGTTTACTTAGCTCGAATCAATATAGGGTCGGTGCCGAGGCCGTTCCCGATCAATCGGGCTCGACTTGTACACAAATGACGCTTACGGTACCCGACGAGGAGTATCTCAAGGTTGAATACGAGATTATTCCTGCTGGCAATACGGGCGAGCATGTTTCTCTGACCAATAAAGCGTCTCTTAAGGGCGTTTTCGGGGGCGATACTGGCCATACAAAGGACTGGGAAATTCAAAAGCTGAATGGTTCGGCTGTCGGTAGCGGTGGCGGTATCACGGTGACCAAGGTCGATGCGAGCGATATCACAAAGAAGTTGCCCGGTGCCGAATTTACGCTTTATGAGGTCGATATGGATAAGGCTATGCAGTCAGGTGTCGACGGCGCCATGACCGAGCCTCCTCAGAAGGCCACGACTAATAGCAATGGTGAGGCAGCGTTTGGGTCTGAGGGCAATAAGATGAAGGCCTATACGCTGTACTGTCTCAAAGAAACCACCGCGCCCGAGGGCTATACTGCGATTTCCGAACCCGTATGGATTATGTTGAAAGGGCAAGACGAGCAGCAATACAAAGAGGCCCTTGCTAAGGCAGAGAGATTGAAGCAGGTGTGTGCCGTCGTCAAGACCCCAACGGCGAGTACTGCCATTATGGTTTCTGACGAACCGTATAGTGGGCAGGCCGTGATTTCTGCCACCAAGACGCTCGAAGGCTCGACCTTGCAAGAAGGCCAGTTCGGGTTTGTGCTCAAGGACAAGAACACCGGTAGGGTTCTCCAGACCATCAGGAATGGCGCGGATGGTGATATTAACTTTGTCTTGGATTACACCGAGATGGGGACCTATGAGTACACTATCTCCGAGGTCATTCCCGAGGGCGCCGACGAGAACAACGTCAAGAATCACATTACCTACGACACAACCGAGTATGAGGTCACGGTTACGGTGACCAAAGGCACGGGAAAGCTCGATACAGCCGTTACCTATGGCGGTACTGACCCCACAGTTCCGCCGACTTTTACCAACAAGTACTCGACTACGCTACCTGAGGCGGGCGGGGCTGGTTTGACTATGACGTATCTGGCCGGCGCTTCGTTGCTGTGCTTCGCCGCGACGTGGATGCATGCTCGTCGCCATCGCGATCGGGATCGAGGTGGTCGCCGTGAGTAAACTGCACCGCCGCTTGTTGACCGTCATGATGGTGGCCATGACAGCTATCCTCGCTTTTGCAGCGTCGTCCGAGACGGCCCGTGCTGCCGATGCTGGGGCCATCACGATTGGCGGCGACGTCGCGACGCAATACGATGCATATCAGCTCTTTTCGGCAACTGTTACCGATAAAGCCGGCTCCGATCAAAAGGTCGCGACGGACCTGGCGTGGGCGAGCGATGCAGTTCGTCAGGCTGTTCTTCCCGTTCTTTATGATGCGGGGCTTGATAGATCGGCATCGACGGCGCAAGCGGCAGCCGAATGGATGAATGCCGACGGGCATATGACGACCGCGCTGACGGCAAAACTTGCCCGCGCGATTTGCAATGTCGGCGCAACTTCCGTGGCCCTTAACGCGGACACGGCGGCCGAGCTGCCCTGCGGCTACTGGCTCATCGTCGCCGACGACGACGCCATCGCCCAGGGCGAGGCCGGCACCGCGCCAATCATGGCCCTGGTCGGCGGCAGCGCCGTCACCGTCAAGCCCAAGGCGGCGACCCCCAAGGTGTCCAAGCATGTGCTGGAGGACGGCACCGCCGCCTGGCAGAAGGCCGCCGACGCCACGGTCGCCGACGACCTGTACTGGCGCCTCTCTGCCGCGGTCCCGGCGGGGCTCACGGCCTACGACACCTATACGGTGCGGTTCGTCGACACCATGGGCGCGGGGCTCGACCCCTCCAAGGTGGCCGCGAGCATGCGCGTGTACGTGGCGGCGGGCGCGGACGGCGGCTTCGACGCCGTCTCGGTCGGCAAGGACGGTCGCGCCGGCACCGAACCCGCGAAGGGCTGGACCGACATCACGGCCCAGTGCGCCACCAAGGTAGCGGCCGACGGCAAGACCTTCACCGTGCGCACCGGCGACCTGATCGCCGCGCTCGGCGGGGCCGACGCCTTCACCGCGGGCGCCCGCGTGGTCGCCGTGTACAACGCGCCGCTCAACAGCGCGTGCAGCCACGGCATCGCGAAGGGCAACCCCAACGAGGTCTACCTGCGCTACCCGCGCTCTCCCTTTGCCGACCAGTCCGGCGACGCCGGCTTCACCCGTACGCCGAGCGACGATGCGTGCGCCTACACCTGGGATCTCGCGCTCACCAAGCGCGGCAGCGACGGCGACAAGCCGCTTGCCGGGGCGGTCCTGAGCATCGCCGACGATCGCGGTCGCACACTGGCGGCCGACGGCACGTGGGATGCAGAGGGCAAGGCCACCGTCACCACGGGCGAGGACGGCCGCGTGACCGTCTCGGGCGTGGACTCGGGCAAGCTGGAGGTCCGCGAGCTCAAGGCGCCCAAGGGCTACACCGCCTTTGAGGGCATGCGTTCCGTGACGGTCAAGGCCGAGGGGCTGGGCGTCGACCAGGTGGCCGCCGCCAAGCCCAAACTCACCATCACGGCCGAGTCGCCCCTGCGCGCCGACAGCGCGGACGGGTCGACGGGCAGCTTGGAGGCGTCGCTCATCAACACGCCCACCGGCACACCTCCTAGCATTACCACCGGAGGCTTTATGCCCTCGACTGGCGATATGGCAATGTACGCCGCGGCCGCCGCAGCGGTCGCCGGAGCCGCACTCATCGTGGTCGCGCTCCTGGTCAAGCGGGGAGGTGGCAGCCATAAAGAGTAGCTGGCAGCCCCACAGAGAGCGGGGCGAGACGTAGCGAAGTAGATGCTAAGATACAGACAGACAGATTTAGATCAAATGGAATTCGAGCAGAAAGCAGAGGAAAAGAAGATGAGCATGAGCAAGAACATCGCACGCCTGGCAGTAACTGCCGGCCTCACAGCAGCGCTGAGCTTCGGCGGAGTCATGGCCCCGGTGACCATGGCGTTTGCTGATGGCACGCCAACGGTGGCTCCGGATGGCAATGTAAAGATTGACGAGAAGACCTATACGGATACAACCTTTAAGGGTATCCAGATTTTCAAGGCCAAGGTCACGCAGGATTTGGATGGCGTTAACAACTGGAATGGCGCTAAGACGCTTTCCGACATTGAGTGGGCGTCAGATGCCGTTAGGGATGCTGTGATCGGGGCATTTGCCGATACTAGCGACGTTACAAAGCCCTCCGACAATGATGCTCAGAAGTGGGCCGACTGGCTTAAATCAAAAACCGAAGGTGATTACAAGTCAGGTACAGACAAGACTACTAAGCTCGATGCCGGAACAACCCTCGATAAGATCGCCAAGGCACTGGAGGACGCCAATATCACTGAAGGGACGGATGAGTGCAAAACGAGCACCGGTGGCATCTTCACTGGTCTGAATACCGGCTACTGGCTCTTTGTGACTAAGAGTGTCGGCAAGAACCCAAATGCTGTCGCCGAGCGCAACACGGATACCTTCACTTCGCCGATTTTCGCCGTTGTCGGCGGTTCCGCTGAGACCATTGCTCCCAAGAAGCAGGTCCCCACTGTGACCAAGGCCGTAAAGGACGACGCAAAGGGCAGCACGTTCGGCGCACCCGAGGATCCCAATAAGGCTGCGGACTCTCAGATGGACGACTATGTCGACTACCTGCTTACCGGTACCGTTGCGGGTAACATCAACACTTACAGCACCTACAAGTACATCTTCACGGATAATCTTCCCAAATCCATGACGCCCGAGTTTGAATCTGACGGCACGACGCCCGCTGTCACGGTCAAGATTGGTGATACCAGGGTCAAGACTGACTGCTACACCGCCAAGTACGAGAACAATACGATAACTGTCGACTTCACCAATCTCAAGAATTGCACGGACGTGGACAATGCTGCTATTACACTGAACAGCGACTCGAAGGTGACCGTCGAGTACAAGGCAAAGCTCGACTCTACCAAGATCTTTGATAATGACGGTAAAATCAAGAAGATCTTTAGTGGATTGGTTGGTCAAGCCCAGACTAATACGGTTAAGCTGACTTATTCCAACAATCCGCATGTTGAGGGTGTCGGCACCACGGTCGAGCACCCTGCCTATGACTACACCTATGGCATCGATGTCACCAAGGTGGGCTCTGATAACGAAGCAAAGGGGCTCGAGGGCGTTGAGTTCACGCTGCAGGAGAACGGTGATACGAGCAAGTTTATCAAAGCGGACGGTACCAAGACGGCTAATTGCGAGCAGGCCAAGCTGAAGACCGACGCAGACGGTAAGATAAACGTTGTCGGTCTCGATGAGGGCACCTACACCCTTACAGAGGTAACCCCGGCGCCTGGCTACAACAACTCTGCTTCCAAAGGTGTCACGTTTACCATTGCTCGCGGCACGCTTCAGCAGGATGGCACCGCGGTGACTCCTGACAAGGATTCTGCCAACGTTACTGCTGCTGATGGTGTTGTAAAGGCCGATTCTGCCGCCGTATCTACCGGTAAGCTCAGCTTCACCATCGTCGACCAGGAGGGCACCGGCCTCCCGCTCACCGGCCTTAATGGCGTGACCTTCACTTGGATCGCTGGTGGCGCGGTGCTGTGCATCGGCGTGGCGCACCTCATCCGCAGCCGTAAGCAGGCTGAGGAGTCCGAGCAGGAGTAACGCTCGCTCACCCATCCCTTTGGCAGGTGGGATGTTATGGCCATGAGACTTGCGGACACTTTTCTCGTCCATCGACGTTCTTGCTTTGCCATTCTCTTTTCGGGGCAGACTCCGCACTGGAGTCTGCCCCGTTCTTTTGGGATAACGCAGCCAGCCTCCATCGTCCGATGGGTCAAGCGTATGAATATCGAACTGATGTTTGCAATTATTGCGTTTACCAGCTGTAAGTGCGAGTGCTCGCAGTAAAATACCCTTGCGACGCATCCCGTGCGCGGGCGGCCGACGACTCGATCGGAGGTCCCCAAATGCTGAAATTCCTTAACGCGCTCGCCGCCCTCGCGGCGGTGGGCACGTTCGTCATCGCGTTTCTTGACTCGTATGAGGTTCGGTTTAAGGTCCGTAGCCGCACGCGCGGTGCGGACGGTAGAAGGCATTTGCGCCGAAAGCGCAAATAAGAATGCCCGGGGTTCGGAGCCCGGGCATTTAACAAAACCAGAAAACTAGGCCGCCCGCGCTCCCAAACATTTACGCGGGTTGCGTCGTTTTCTATTGATATTGTATCCCGAATCGCCCCGCCGATCCGGGACGTTTCGAAAACTCAAATGCTGGCTTATCCTCGACTGGACGGTGCAGTCTAGCTGCGTTGTCCGGCACGGAGGTTCGCTAATCGGTTATTATTTGTTTAGACAACTTGAGTTGTAGAGGAGTGACCGGCGATGGTGCAGGGCGCCAAACATATGAAGGGCAATAACGCCGCGGACAACGGCGGCTCAAGCCCTCAGCCCAAACCTCAACCAAAGCCCAAGCGTCGTCGCAAGCGACTGCCGCGCTGGGCTGATCGGCTCATCACCATCGTCATCATCCTTATTGGCGTGGGCCTTATGACCTGGCCGTGGATCTTGGACCGGCTCGAGGCCTCGGGCGTGTTCAACCAGATCAGCACCGTGTCCAGCACCGTGGACGCGCTGTCTGCCGAGGAGCGCGAGCGCATCCTGCTCCAGGCGCGCTCCTTTAACGAGCAACTGGCGGGCGAGGTCACCGAGCTCCCCGCCGACCAGATCGAGCCCTATGCCCAGCAGCTCATCTTTGACCGCGACCCCATGATGAGCTGGGTCGAGATCCCCTCCATCGACGTGAGCATGCCCATCTACCACGGCACGAGCGAAGAAGTCCTTATGGCGGGCGTCGGCCACCTGGAGGGCACGAGTCTGCCGGTGGGCGGCACCTCGACGCATTGCGTGCTCACCGCGCACTCGGGCATGCGCAACCTGAGTATGTTCGACGACATCCATTCGCTGGAGCCCGGCGACCTGGTGCTACTGCACACCATGAACAAGACGCTCGCCTACAAGATGGTGGACTCCGAGGTCGTGCTGCCCGAGGAGATGGAGTCGCTGACCATCGAGCCCGGTGCCGACAAGGTGACGCTCGTCACCTGCACGCCCTACGGCGTAAACGACCATCGCCTGCTGGTGCACTGCGTGCGCACCAAGTACAACAAGAAGGACGTCGACAAGCAAAAGTCGCTGGCCGGCCGCCACTGGGGCAAGCGCGAGTTCGCCGTGCTCATCGTGGTCGTAGCCATTGTGCTGTTGCTGCTGGACATCGTGATCCACGCGGTCCGCAAGCGCCGCAAGGCCAGGGCCTCGGCATAGGACATTCTCCAGAACCGCCACAAAGGGGACAGGCGCCTTTGTGGTGGTCGGGACTTCCAAACCATCACAACATTCGATGAAAATCGCGATTATGGCGAAAAGTGTCGAATGTTGTGATGGTCTTCGTTGTGGGCGGGACGGTTTTCGTTTCGGACGGCGCGGTTTTCGCTATGGACGGTGCGGTTTCGCTGCGGAACCGCCAGCCCGCCGCCTGCCAGCCCGCCGCCCTCGTTACGTTTTCGCTGCATTTGGGTAAAGCACCTGCTCCAGGCGGCGTTGCCTTGTATACTAGAGCGGTTTATCTGTTATGCGGAAGGGAGCGCCTATGGCACTCAGCGAGAAAGACGTGCGCGGCATCGCCGATTACGCAAAGATCGCACTGACCGATGACGAGCTCACCCAGATGACGTCCTACCTGAACGACGCCGTCCAGATGCTCGAGCCCGTCCTGCAATATGACTTGCCCGACGTGGAGCCCACGTTCCATCCTATCGGAAGCCTGTCCAACGTGATGGGCGATGATCTGCGCGAGCCCGAGCGCGACCTGCCGCTCGACGTTGCGCTCGAAAACGCCGGCAGCGCGCGCGACCGCTACTTCCGCGTGCCGTCCATTTTGGGAGAGGGGGAGAGCGAGTAATGGCGCAGAGCTTCGATTCCCTTACCGCCGCCCAGATCGCCGCGGGCGTTGCCGCCGGCGACTTTACCGCTACCGAGGTGGCCCAGGCCTCCCTTGCCGCCATCGAGGCACGCGAGGGCGGGGTCCAGGCATTCCTGCAGGTGGCGCCCGAGCTCGCGCTCGAGGCCGCTGCGCGCGTGGATGCCGACCGTGCCGCAGGCAAGCTGCTGCCCCCGCTCGCAGGCGTGCCGCTGGCCATCAAGGACAACATGAACCTCGTGGGCACGCGCACCACCTGCGCTTCCCGCATGCTCGGGGACTACCAGAGCGTTTACACCGCCACCTGCGTCCAGCGCATGCTCGATGCCGGCTGCCTGCCCATGGGCAAGGCCAACATGGACGAGTTTGCCTTTGGCAGCTCCACCGAGAGCTCGGCCTTCCACCGCACCAACAACCCCTGGGATACCGAGCGCGTGCCCGGCGGCTCCTCGGGCGGCTCCGCTGCCGCCGTCGCCGCGGGCGAGGTCGCGCTCTCGCTGGGCTCGGACACCGGCGGCTCCATTCGCCAACCGGCGTCGCTGTGCGGCGTGGTGGGCTTTAAGCCCACGTATGGCGCCGTGAGCCGTTACGGCGTGGTTGCCTTTGGCTCGTCGCTCGACCAGGTGGGCCCCTTTGGCCGCACGGTCGAGGATGTCGCGCTGGCCATGAACGCGCTTACCGGCGCGGGCCACGATCCGTACGACTGCACCAGCCAGGATTGCGCTGTCGACTTTACCGAGCATCTCAACGACAGCATCGAGGGTAAGCGCGTGGGCATCATCCCCGCGTTTATGGAGGCCGAGGGCCTGACGCCCGAGGTCAAGGTCGCTGTTCAGCGCGCCGCCCAGGAGCTGCAGAACCAGGGCGCCGAGCTGGTCGAGGTCGACCTGCCGCACCTGGACGCCGCCATCGCCGCCTACTACGTCATCGGCCCGGCCGAGGCGTTCTCCAACCTGGCCCGTTTCGACGGCATTCGCTACGGCTACCAGGAGGAGCGCTGCGCCAACCTGTCCGACCAGAGCTCGCTTTCGCGTGCCCATGGCTTTGGCGCCGAGGCCAAGCGCCGTCAGATGCTCGGCGCCTACTTGCTGAGCTCGGGCGTCTACGACAAGTACTACTACGCTGCGCAAAAGGCCCGCACGCTTATCACGCAGGACTACGACGCCGCGTATGCCAAGGTGGATACCATCCTCATGCCCGCCTCGCCGCGCACGGCCTTTAAGTTTGGCGAGATCAGCGACCCCACGCAGATGTATCTCTCCGACCTGTACACCATTTCGCTCAACATCTGCGGCAACGGTGGTATCTCGGTGCCGCTGGGCCTGGGCGAGGATACTAAACTGCCCGTTTCTGCCCAGCTGGTTGGTCCGGCCTTTAAGGACCGTCAGCTGCTCACGTTTGCCCGCGCCCTGGAGCGCGGCTTTGCCGATACCGCCACGGGTGCGCCCGCGCTTTCCGTCGCGCCCGATTTTGCCGGGAAGGGAGGCGAGCTGTAATGAAGGAGCTTTCCGAGGTCCTGCAGGATTGGGAGGCCGTGATCGGCCTGGAGATCCATACCGAGCTCACCGCACTCGATACCAAGATGTTCTGCAACTGCAAGCTCAGCCACGATGACGAGCCCAACGCCAACGTGTGCCCGGTATGCCTGGGCCTGCCCGGTGCCCTGCCGGTGCCCAACAAGCGCGCCATCGAGAGCATCGTCAAGGCCGGTCTCGCCACCAACTGCGAGATTCAGCGCCACTCGATGTTCTACCGCAAGCACTACTTCTATCCCGATATGGCCAAGAACTTCCAGACCACGCAGGGTCCGGTCGCCTTTGCCATGTACGGTCACCTGGATCTGGACGTGACCGGTCGCGGTGCCGCCGAGCGCCCCGACTGCGCGTTTGGCGAGGCCGAGGCCCAGAGCCTGGCGAGCGCTTCGGCCAACGCCGAGGGCCTGTCCACGTCCATGACGTCGACCATGCGCGAGGGCAATCAGCGCGCCGGCCATCTGGCTAGCTATGATGCGTCCAACCTGCAGATGCCCGAGCGCCGCGAGGACGGTTCCTACACGGTGCCCATTCGCATCCTGCGTATCCACATGGAGGAGGACGCCGCCAAGATGGTGCACGTGGGCGGCGCCGAGGGCCGCATTACCGCCGCGGCCGAGTCGCTCGTCGACTACAACCGCTGCGGCACGCCGCTGATTGAGCTCGTTACCGAGCCCGACCTGCGCACGCCCGAGGAAGCGCGTCTGTTTATGGAAAAGCTCCGTCGCATTTTTGTGACGCTGGGCATTTCCGACTGCTCCATGGAGAAGGGCTCCATGCGCTGCGACGGAAATGTGTCACTGCGCCGCCGCGGCGAGACCAAGCTGGGCACCAAGACCGAGCTCAAGAACCTCAACTCGTTTAAGAGCCTGCACGACGGTCTAGCCTACGAGATCTGCCGTCAGGCCGAGGTGCTCGAGGAGGGCGGCATCATCTATCAGGAGACCCGCCACTGGGAGCCTAGTCGCAAGCGTACCGTGGTTATGCGTGTGAAGGAGACGGCCGACGACTATCGCCTGTTCCCCGATCCCGACCTGGCGCCGTTCGATCTGGACGACGAGTTCATCGACCGCTGTCGTGGCGAGATTCCCGAGCTGCCCGATGCCAAGCGTGCCCGTTTTGAGGCCGACTTTGGCATTAAGACGGCCGACGCCGAGCAGATTGCTGGCGACCCCGAGTTTGCCGACTTCTTTGAGGCCGCCGCTGCCGGTATGGCTGGCAAGGAGGCCCAGACGGTCGCAAACCTGCTGGTGAACGAGATGATCGCCTACCTTAAGGGCGCGGGTGTGTCGCTCACCGAGTCCGGCATCACGCCGGCTCAGGTAACAGCGCTGGCTAAGCTGCTGGCAACCGATGCCATCAGCTCCAACCAGGCGCACGAGGTCTTTGAGGCCATGGCCCAGACCGGCGACGACCCCAACAAGATCGTCGACGAGCGCGGCATGCGTCAGGTGAGCGACGCCGGCGCGCTGCAGCCGATCGTGGACGAGGTGCTGGCTAACTGTGCCGATCAGGCGCAGCAGTATCGTGACGGCAACCAGAAGGTCATCGGCTTTTTGGTGGGCCAGTGCATGAACTGTCTCTTATACACATCTCCGAGCCCACGAGACGCTCATGAATCTCG
>URIK01000022.1 GCA_900547855.1 uncultured Collinsella sp.
ACCGTGTGGCGCAGCTGCGCGAGCGCGAGGCCGGTGCGTCGACCGATACCGAGGTCGATCCTGCCAACGAGCTTACCGTTGCCTATCACCAGCTGGTGAATGAGCTGGGTGTCGAGGGTGCCAACGAGCTGCTCGACAAGCTCGAGTTCCACCCTGTCTTTACCGCACATCCCACCGAGGCCCGTCGTAAGGCCGTCGAGGGCAAGATCCGCCGTATCTCCAACCTGCTGGAGGAGCGTCCGCGTCTGGGCGGCTCCGACCTGGTGGAGAACGAGCGCCATATGCTGCAGGAGATCGACGCCCTGGTGCGTACGAGTCCCATCGCGCTCAAGAAGCCCACGCCGGTCGAGGAAGCCGATACCATCATCGACATCTTCGATAACACGCTGTTCGACGTTATCCCCGTTATCTATCGTCGTTTTGACGATTGGGTGCTGGGCGACAAGGCCGGTACTGTGCCGCCGCTGTGCCCGGCGTTCTTCCATCCCGGCAGCTGGATCGGTTCCGACCGCGACGGTAACCCCAACGTCACCGCCAAGGTGAGCCGTGAGGTCGCCGCCAAGTACTTTACGCACATGGTGCTCAAGCTCGAGGACAAGTGCCGCCACATCGGCCGCAACCTCACGCTCGAGGCTACCTACAGCAAGCCGTCGGCCGAGCTCATTAACCTGTGGAACCATCAGGTCGAGATGAGCCCTCGTTACACGGCCCGCGCCGAGCTGATCTCCGAGCACGAGCCGCATCGCGCCGTCATGCTCGTCATGGCCGACCGCCTGAACGCCACCGTCCGTCGTATCACCGACACCATGTACCACAGCGCCGACGAGTTCCTGGATGACCTGCGCGTCGTCCAGCGTTCGCTGGCCGCCTGCGGTGCCGTCCGTGCTGCCTACGGCCCGGTCCAAACCATCATCTGGCAGGTCGAGTCCTTCGGCTTCCATATGGTCGAGATGGAGTTCCGTCAGCACTCCGTGGTGCATGCCCGCGCCCTTAAGGATATCCACGAGAACGGTATCCATGGCGACCTGCAGCCCATGACGCGCGAGGTCATCGATACCTTCCGCGCTATCGGCTCCATCCAAAAGCGCTACGGCAAGAAGATGGCGCACCGCTACATCATCTCGTTTACCAAGAGCGCTCAGCATGTGGCCGACGTCTTTGAGCTGGCGCACCTGTCCTTTGCACACGAGGAGGATGTCCCCGAGCTCGACGTGATCCCGTTGTTCGAGCAGCTCGAGGACCTCGAGGGCTGCGTCGACGTGCTCGATCAGATGCTTACGCTGCCCGTGGTGCAAAAGCGCCTTGCCCAGACCAACCGCCGCATGGAGGTCATGCTGGGCTATTCCGACTCTTCCAAGGATGCCGGTCCTACCACGGCCATGCTCGCGCTGCACTCCGCGCAGGAGCGCATCGCCAAGTGGGCAGAGAAGAACGATATCGACCTGGTGCTCATGCACGGTCGCGGCGGTGCCGTGGGTCGTGGCGGCGGCCCGGCCAACAAGGCCGTGCTGGCGCAGCCCAAGGGTTCGGTCAACTGCTTCTTTAAGCTTACCGAGCAGGGCGAAGTCATCTTTGCCCGTTACGGCAACCGCACGCTGGCTCAGCGCCATGTTGAGTCCGTTGCCGCCGCAACGCTTTTGCAGTCGGCCCCGAGTGTCGAGAAGACCAACACCGAGACCACGCAGAAGTTCTGGGATATGGCCGAGAAGCTCAACACTGCAAGCCACGAACGCTATCTGGACCTGCTGAACACCGAGGACTTTACACCGTGGTTCTCGACCGTGACGCCGCTGACCGAGGTCGGTCTGCTGCCGATCGGCTCGCGTCCCGCCAAGCGCGGTCTGGGCGCCAAGTCGCTCGATGACCTGCGTACCATCCCGTGGATCTTCAGCTGGAGCCAGGCGCGCATTAACCTGGCCGCTTGGTACGGTCTGGGCACCGCCTGCGAGCAGCTTGGCGATCTTGACCAGCTCAAGGCTGCCTACCAGGAGTGGCCGTTCTTCCGCACCTTTATCGACAACATCGAGATGTCGATTGCTAAGACCGATCAGCGCATCGCCAAGATGTATCTGCATCTGGGCGACCGCGATGATCTGTCCAAGAAGGTCTTTACCGAGATGCAGCTCACCCGTAAGTGGGTCCTTGCCATCGTCGGTGATGAATGGCCGCTGCAGCGTCGTCGCGTGCTCGGCTGCGCCGTTCGCGTGCGTAACCCCTACGTCGACGCCCTGTCCATCGCCCAGGTCCGCGCCCTTCGCGAGGTGCGTATGAACCAGGACGAGATGGCCGAGGAGAAGAAGGCCGAGTACATGAGCCTGATTCTTTCGACTGTGACCGGCGTCTCGGCAGGACTGCAGAACACGGGGTAATCGATAGCCCTGTAGTCGTCCGGGCCCGCCATTAGTTTACTTTTAGGCACGTCCTCGGACATGCAAGAAGCCCTCGCTGCGCACTTCGTGCGGCGAGGGCTTCTTGCGTCCTGCGGAGTGTGCCTAAAAGTAAACTAATGGCGGGCCCTGCGATGTCCGGTCTTCAGTGGATTACTGCTGGGGGAATTAATGGCGCGCTTCGCGCGTTTTGGATGGGGTCTGTCCCGGCGGCGCGTTTGGCGCTTCGCGCCGCGCGCCTTATCGATCGGGATTGAGATGCATGTGGTGCTTCTCGCCTTACGACTGTAGCGGCCGCGGTCCCGTTTGGGGTCGCGGCCGTTTTGTTGTGGGTCAAATATGAACGTTGTGTTAATGGGTCGGTGGACGGTGGTGTTTTTCGGTGAGCGGCGTATCCTTCCAACGGTTTATCTAGTGTGTCAGTTGAAAAGGAAGAGGGCGCTCGTCATTGTTTGAATGTGAACTGCCGTTTGACCACAAGACGTTGCATCTGGAGCTCGAGGATAAGAACTTCGCGGGTGTGATGGAAGGTCATCAAAACGAGTTTAAGACCACGAAATCGCAGGAAGAGCTGGTAGAGGAGTCGCTTGCCAACCCTTATGGCTCGCCGTCGCTCGAGGAGCTTTGTGCCGGCAAGAAGGATATCGTCATCATTAGCTCCGACCATACGCGTCCCGTTCCCTCGCGTGTGACGATGCCTATTCTGCTGCATCACATCCATTCCGCTGCGCCCGAGGCTCGCGTGCGCATTTTGGTTGCTACGGGTATGCATCGTCCGTCGACGCATGAGGAACTCGTCAACAAGTACGGCGAGGAGATCGTTGCCAACGAGGAAATCGTTATGCACGTCGCGACCGATGACAGCATGATGAAAAAGATCGGCACCCTGCCTTCTGGCGGCGAGTGCATCATCAACAAGATTGCTGCCGATTGCGATCTGCTGCTTGCCGAGGGCTTTATTGAGCCGCACTTCTTTGCCGGTTTCTCTGGTAGCCGCAAGTCCGTCCTGCCTGGCATCGCCAGCTACAAGACCATCATGTACAACCACAACGGTCAGTTTGTGAACGATTCCCATTCGCGTGCCGGCAACCTGTGCCACAACCACGTGAGCGAGGACATGTTTGCCGCTGCCGAGATGGCTCACCTTGCCTTTGTGCTCAACGTGGTGCTCAACGGCAAGCACGAGGTCATCGGCTCCTTTGCCGGCGACATCCACAAGGCGCACGAGGCTGGCTGCGAGTTCGTGAAGAGCCTTGCCGGCGTTGAGCCCGTCGAGTGCGAGATTGCCATTACCACCAACGGCGGCTACCCGCTCGACCAGAACATCTATCAGGCCGTGAAGGGCATGTGCTCTGCCGAGGCTACGCTTCCCGAGGGCGGCGTGATCATCGACGTCGCCGGCTGTGCCGACGGTCACGGTGGCGAGGGCTTCTATCACAACATCGCCGACAACGATCCGGCGGAGTTTGAGCGTGCCTGCATCGACCGTCCTAAGGACGAGACCCTGCCCGACCAGTGGACGAGCCAGATCTTTGCCCGCATCCTGGCGCATCACCCTGTGATCATGGTCACCGACCTGTGCGATCACCAGATGATCAAGGATATGCACATGACGCCGGTCAACACCCTCGATGAGGCGCTCAAGCTCGCCTTTGAGATGAAGGGTGCCGATGCCAAGGTGGCCGTCATTCCCGATGGCCTGGGCGTTGTCGTCGCACAGCACTAGTACGCGGCCTAAACGAATCGTTTATAACCGACAAGAAAGATAAGGTTTTATGCTTACCAAACTCCTCTGCGAATTCGGCGCAACGGCCCTCATGATCATCTTTGGCGTGGGCGTGCACTGCGATACCGTGCTTAAGGGTACCAAGTATCAGGGCTCCGGCCATATGTTTGCCATCACCACTTGGTCTTTTGGCATCTCGGTCTGCCTGTTTGTCTTTGGTGGCGCCGTGTGCATGAACCCGGCTATGGTGCTTGCCCAGTGCATCGTCGGTCTGGTGCCGTGGAGCAGCTGCATCCCCTTCATGATTGCCGATATGCTCGGCGGCTTTGCGGGTGCCGTGATCGCATGGTTGATGTATGCCGATGAGTTCAAGGCTTCCGATGGTGTCATCGATCCCATTGCTCAGCGCAACATCTTCTCGACCAACCCCACCACCGAGGGTACGAACTATGCCCGTAATTTCTTCTGCGAGGCTATCTGCACCTTTGTGTTCATCAGCGCCATCCTTGCTGCTGCTAACCGTGCTGGCGAGAACGTCCTGATGCTCGCTATCTGCGTCGGTCTGATCGTTTGGGCTGTTGGCATGGGCATGGGCGGCATCACCGGCTTCGCCATGAACCAGGCTCGTGACCTTGGTCCTCGCATGGCCTATCAGGTGCTGCCGATCAAGAACAAGGCTGACAACAACTGGAAGTACGGCTTGCTCGTTCCTGGCATCGCTCCGTTTATCGGTGCCGCTCTGGCCGCGCTGTTTGTGCATGGTTTCTTGGGCATGTTCTAGTCTGAGGCTACATAGTTGCCCGCCGTCCGCATGGGGTAACCTCCCAGCGCGTCCTCGGACATGCAAAAAGGCTCGCTGCGCACTTTGTGCGGCGAGCCTTTTTGCGTCCTGCGGAGTGCGCTGGGAGGTTACCCCATGCGGACGGCTGCGGGGTCTTTGTTGCGTTCGTACAAGCAACCCAATATATATCTGAATTTGGATGGGAGGGGCTTGTTGCTGGTAGGGGCGTTGGGCTGCTGTTGGCACTTTGGGAAGGGATAGTTACTTAGCCGAAGAGGGGCTTGATGGCTGATAGGTAGTCTTTGGCTACTTCGGCCTTATCTGCTTGGAAGTTGTGCCAGGCCCACCATTGGACCATTCCTACGAAGCTTGAGGCTATGTGGTGTAGTAGGAAACTGCGGTCCATGGTGCCGGCGGGGCCTGAGGGGTCGACGGGCACGGTTTCGGCTGCTCGTGACATGATGGTCTTGCGTAAGCAGTCGGCGAAGACGCGCGAGCCGGCTCCGGCTACGAGGGCTCGAACGCCCTGACGGCGTTCCCAGAGGTTGTTGAGGATATGCTCGACTTGCACGAGTGGGTCGTCGAGCGGCGTACCATCGTCGTCGAGGGCGTGGGCGCAGATGTCGTTCACGAGCTCGGACAGTAGGTCGTCTTTGCTCTTGAAGAGGCCGTAGAACGTGGCCCGACCAACATGGGCACGAGCGATGATGTCGCCGACGGTAATCTTGCCGTAATCCTCTTCGCGTAGCAGCTCGGAGAACGCTGCAACGATGGCAGCGCGGCTTTTTTCTTTGCGGGCATCCATGGCTATGCATCCACGTCAACGAGTAGACAACGGAGCGTGCCGGAGCAACCCTCGTAGGGGCGCTTGCCGGCGCCGTAGCCGACGGCCTCGATGTGGTAGCGTGCCGGCAGGTGCTCGGACGTGCGCAGCGCGGTGACGATGGCGGCGCCCGTGGGCGTCACGAGCTCGCCAGCGACCGGTGCGGGCGTGAGGGCGATATTGCCCGCCTGGCACAGGTTGACGACAGCGGGGACGGGAATGGGCATAAGGCCGTGGGCGCAGCGAATGGTTCCGTGGCCTTCGGAGAGCGACTCGACCACGATGTCCTCAATACCTAGGTCATCGAGGCAGATGGCGACAGAGCAGACGTCGACGATGGAATCGACGGCGCCTACCTCGTGGAACATGACGGTCTCGGGCGTTTTGCCGTGGGCCTTTGCCTCGGCGGCGGCGAGCGCGGTAAAGATGGCGAGCGCACGACGCTTGGTGCCATCGCTTAGCTGCGAGCCGTCGATGATAGCGGTGACGTCCGCCAAAGAACGGTGGTGATGGTGGTGGGCGTGATGGTGACCCTCGTGGCCATGGCCGTGGGTCTCATGATCATGCTCATGGCAGTGCTCATGCTCGTCATGGTCATGATGGTGGTGCTCGTGCTCGTGCTCGTGCGTGTGCTCGGCAGCTGTTTCGTTGCCGTAGAGCCATGCCATGTCGTGGTCGTGGTTCTCGAGCTCTTCTGCCAGCTGAACGTCGAAATCGCAGGCGTCGATGCCATGCTTGTTTACGCGCGTCACGGAGATCGAAAAGCCGTCGACCGGCAGCGTGGCGAGCTGTTCGCGCAGGTGCTCCTCGCTGGCGCCCAGGTCGAGCAGGGCCGCGACGGTCATATCGCCGCTGATGCCCGAGGTGCCGTCGATGATAAGCGTATGCTGATGGTTGGACATGGAATGCTCCTTAACGGGCGCGGGATGTACCGGCGCTCAGATGATTGATAAGACTTGCCTGGTAAGCGGCGCCAAAGCCGTTGTCGATATTGACGACCGAAACGCCACTGGCACAGGAGTTGAGCATGGCGAGCAGCGCGGCTACGCCACCAAAGCTCGCGCCGTAGCCCACGCTGGTGGGAACGGCAATGACCGGACAGCTCACCAGACCGCCGATAACGCTCGCCAGGGCGCCTTCCATGCCGGCGATGGCGATGACCACCTGCGCCTGGGCAAGTTCCTCGGCATGAGCGAGCAGGCGGTGCAGGCCGGCGACACCCACGTCGTAGAGGCGGTCGACCTCGTTGCCGTAGAACTCGGCCGTCAGTGCCGCCTCTTCGGCGACGGGCAGGTCGCTCGTGCCGGCGCAGGCGACGACAACGCGTCCGTTACCGGTGGGGGAGGGCTTGCCACCCACCAGGGCGAGCTGGGCGTTCGGGGCATATCCCAGGTCGATGTCGTTGCCGAGAAGCTCCGAGGTACGGGCTGCTTTTTCGCTGTCCAGGCGCGTGACCAGGATGCGCTCCTGACCGGCATCGCGCAGCGCTTCGATAATGGCGGCAATTTGCTCGGCGGTTTTACCGGCGCCGTAGACAACCTCGCCGGCTCCCTGGCGCACCCCGCGCGAAAGATCGAGCTGCGCAAAACCCAGATCGGCGGTTGGCGCCGTCTGGAGGCGCGTGAGGGCGACTGCCGGGGTGACTACTCCGCCGGCAACATCGCTCAGCAATTGCTCAAGATCTCGCTTATCCATATATGTTCCCTTCGACGGCGCAAAGTCTAGCACTCAAAGGGTATGTTTCCGAACACTAAGACAAAATTGTTCGGAAACTATAGGACAGACTGATTCTCTTGTTAGAAGGATCGACTAGTCGCGCAGGATGATGTCCATGGCGAGCATCAGGTTGCGCTCATCGATGGCAAACGGGGCGGCTTCGCGCGTTTTGGGCTTGGCGCAAAACGCGATGCCCGTGCCCGCGGCCTGAATCATGGGGATGTCGTTGGCGCCGTCACCGATCGCGACGGTGTGGGCCATGTCGACACCGCACTCAACCGCCCAATCCAGCAGCTGGATGAGCTTGGATTCCTTGGTCACGATGTCTGCCGCCAGCTTACCGGTGAGCTTGCCGTCCACGACCTCTAGGCGGTTAGCCAGGCAAAAATCGATGCCCGCGGCGGCCACGATCTTGTCGGCCACCTCATGGAAGCCGCCGCTTACCACGCCGACCTTCCAGCCCTTGCTGTGCGCTGAGCGCACAAGCTCCAGCGCGCCAGGAGTAAACGTCACGCGCTCAAAGGTACGCTCGAACACACTCTCGTCCAAGCCGGCAAGCAGCCCCACGCGCTCCTCGAGCGCCTGCTTAAAGTCCAGTTCGCCGCGCATGGCGCGCTCAGTGATCTTCGCCACTTGCTCGCCTACGCCGGCCTCCTCGCCCAACAGGTCGATGACCTCCTGGTTGATGAGCGTGGAGTCGATATCCATAACAATGAGCCGTGCAGTCATGACGGGCCTTTCCAAGTGCTGTTTTATTGGGGCATATTGTCGCACGTGACGCGTGCAGACGGGTGCCGCGACGCATCAATTGTTTCGTCTCCGTCAAGTCTTTGGGCAGGAGCCACTTTTCCGCGGCACATCGACACAGGTGCGATAAGATAGAACGCCATGTCTGGCTGCGCGGTTTACGCAGGCTGGGCAAATCTGTACGACGCCGCCCGGAACGACACGGGGCGGCACAGATCCATAAAGGAGGATCACTGGTATGAGCCAGACCCGTCCCATCGATGAGCATTCCATGCACACCCGTACCTGCGGCGAGCTTCGCTTCGAGAACGTGGGCGAAGAGGTCACCCTCACCGGTTGGGTGAGTCGTCGCCGCGACCACGGCGGCCTTATCTTCTGCGACCTTCGTGACCGCGAGGGCATCACGCAGCTCACCTTCGACCCCGAGCACTCCGACGGCGATGCCTTTAAGATCGCCGAGACCATGCGTCCCGAGTGGCCCATCAAGATCCACGGCGTCGTGCGCGCTCGTGGTGAGGAGACCACCAACACCAAGCTCGCGACCGGCGAGATCGAGGTCCTGACCGACCACGCCGAGGTGCTCAACACGTCCGTCACCCCGCCGTTCCAGATCGAGGACGGCATCGAGACGAGCGAGGACACCCGCCTGCGCTATCGCTATCTGGACCTCCGTCGTCCCGAGATGATGGCCAACCTCAAGCTGCGCTCCGACTTTACCTTTGCCATTCGGGAGGCGCTGCACAACCGTGAGTTCATGGAGGTCGAGACGCCCTCCCTGTTCAAGTCCACGCCCGAGGGCGCTCGCGACTTCATCGTTCCCAGCCGTATTCAGCCGGGTAACTTCTACGCCCTGCCGCAGTCCCCGCAGCTCCTGAAGCAGCTGCTCATGGTCGGTGGCGTCGAGCGCTACTACCAGGTTGCCAAGTGCTTCCGCGACGAGGACCTGCGTGCCGACCGTCAGCCCGAGTTCACCCAGGTCGATATCGAGATGTCCTTCGTGGACCAGAACGACGTCATGAGCGCGCTCGAGGAGGTCCTGGCCGACGCCTTCGGCCGCATGGGCGTCGAGATGCCTACGCCGCTGCGTCGTATGGACTACTGGGAGGCCATGGACACCTATGGCTCCGACAAGCCCGATACCCGCTATGGCATGCACCTGGTCGACCTGACCGACATCTTCGCCAACTCCAAGTTCAAGGTCTTTGCGACTGCCGCAAACGAGGAGGGCTCTGTCGTCAAGGCCATCAACGCCAAGGGCGCCGGTGCCTGGGCACGTGCCAAGATCGATAAGCTTGCCGGCGTGGCCTCCACGTTTGGCGCCAAGGGCCTGGCCTGGATTGCTTTCCGCGAGGACGGCTCTATCAACAGCCCCATCGTCAAGTTCTTCTCGGACGAGGAGATGGCGGCTCTGCGCGAGCGCATGGATGTCGAGCCCGGCGACCTTGTGATGTTCGCCGCCGGCCCGCGCTTGCTCTCCGACGAGATCCTGGGCGGCATGCGTTCGCACATGGCCAATGCGCTCGAGATCAAGCGCGAGGGCCACGACTTCCTGTGGGTCGTCAACTTCCCGCTGTTCCACTGGGACGAGGATCGCAAGGCCTATGCTGCCGAGCACCAGCCCTTTACCCTGCCGACCGAGACCGACATCGCCAAGATCGAGGCCGACCCGTTGGCAGCCGGTTCTTGCACCTACGACTTTGTCATGGACGGCTTTGAGGCCGGCGGCGGCGGTATGCGTATCCACAACGCCGAGATGCAGATGTCCATGCTCAAGCTCCTGGGCTTTACCGAGGAGCGTGCCGAGTCTCAGTTCGGCTTCCTCATGGAGGCCCTCAAGTTTGGTGCGCCCCCGATGGGCGGTTTCGCTCTGGGCCTGGACCGCGTGTGCATGCTGCTCACCGGTTCCGACTCCATCCGCGACGTCATGGCGTTCCCCAAGACGGCCAGCGGCTCCGACCTTATGTCGGGCGCTCCGAGTGCCGTTAGCGGCGCCCAGCTCAAGGACGTCAGTCTGCGCCTGATGTAGGCGAGCGGCTACATCTTGCTTGCAACGAGGGAAGGACGTGTGTCTTCCCTCGTTTTTTATACGCCGAGGTTGCGAGGGTATAGGTTGACTGGGCGTCGCGGAAACTACGTCCCAGAATTTGCGTCCAAAACGGGTCGCAGTTTCCCAAACAGGCCCCTTTGGGAAACTGCGTCCCAGAATCCAGCCAAATAACGGGTCGCACTTTCCGGTTGAGCCTTCTGGCGGGCTTCAACAAGCATCTAACGCTACAATAACTACCACATGGCTGGGTTTGCCAGCCGAATGTACGATGTCGTGGGAGGGGACATGGTCGAGTTTACAAAGACGATTAAAGATCCGTTGGGATTGCATGCCCGCCCGGTTGCGCTGCTCTATGACATCATTGCCAAGCATCGTTGCGACGTGTCAGTCAGTATCGGCGATCGCCACACGGATGGCCGCGATGTCATGGGACTCATGGCTCTCTACGGCGAGTGCGGCGAGGACATCATCTTCCGCGTTTCGGGCGTAGACGAGGCTTCCTGCGTTACGTCGATCAGAAATCTCTCGCTCTAAGCATGATAGGGCGTGGTAAAGGATGGTCCTTTGCCGCGCCCTTTTGTTTCGTATAGGAAACTTTTTCGAAATCTGAATGGGGACCCTTTCCAAAAAGTTAACCACGTGTTAGTTTACTAAAGCGAACATAGGCGTGGTTAACTTTTACCGCGTCGATGTTGAGGACGAACTGACGTTAGGAGCCACTCATGTCTTGCGGACCGCAGATGCCGGCAATGCCGCTTTCGATGGTAAAAGCGGGCGAAACCGTGCGCGTGTCTCGTGTAAAGGGCAATGAGGATATGAAGCACCACCTCAAGGACCTCGGCTTTGTCGAGGGCAGCGAAATCCACGTGGTGAGCTCGAGTGGCGCCAATATCATCGTCACTGTGCTCGGCGCACGCTTTGGCATCGATTCCAAGGTTGCCATGCACATCATGACCGTCGGTTAGTCCACAGCATTTGATAAAAACCGAAAGGGGGACAAGAGGATGAAGACGTTGGGTGACGTTAAGGTGGGCGAGAGCTCCACCATCGTCAAGCTTCACGGTGAGGGCGCGCTTCGCCGCCACCTTATGGACCTGGGGCTCATCAAGGGCACTTCGTTCAAGGTCGTAAAGGTAGCACCGCTCGGCGATCCGGTCGAGATCAACGTGCGCGGCTACGAGCTTTCCATCCGCAAGGAGGAGGCGGCCGTCGTCGAGGTCCAGTAGGGGCTTGCTACGTATATTTCTGCAGATAAAGTTAGGTTTTTCTAACTTAATGCAGCACTTTGAAGCACATTATCCAGCCTGCGCGGAGAAAGCAGCGCAGGCACACAAGGAAGAAGGATTGAATGGCGGATTCTCAGATCCATGTCGCGCTGGCGGGTAACCCCAACTGCGGCAAGACCACGCTTTTCAACCTGATCACCGGCGCCAACGGCTACGTTGGCAACTGGCCCGGCGTCACGGTTGAGAAAAAGGAGGCCAAGCTCCTAAGCGACAAGAACGTTACCATCACGGACCTCCCTGGTATCTACTCGCTTTCCCCCTACAGCCCCGAGGAGCAATGCTCGCGCGATTATCTCATGAGCGGCGAGCCCGATGTGGTCGTCCAGGTTGTCGATGCCACCAACCTCGAGCGCAACCTGTACCTGGCGCTTCAGGTTATCGAGACCGGCCTGCCCGTAGTCGTCGCCCTCAACATGGCCGACTTGGTCGAGAAGAACGGCGATAAGATCGACACGGACAAGCTCTCCAAGAAGCTCGGCTGCCCGGTCATGATGATCTCGGCCCTTAAGAACAAGGGTATCAAGGAGCTTTTCGAGCAGGTTAAGAAGTCCGCTGCTTCCAAGGGCCAGGTGCCGGAGCACAAGTTCGATTCCTCCATCGAGGACGTTCTGGACCACATCGAAAACAACCTGCCGGCAAGCGTTCCCGCCAACAAGCGCCGCTACTATGCCGTCAAACTGTTCGAGCGCGATGCGGATGCCTGCAAGCTCATCAACCTCACCAAGGAGAAAGCCGCTCGCGTTGAGCAACTGGTCGCCCAGTGCGAGCAGGATTGCGACGACGACGCCGAGTCCATCATCACCGGCGAACGCTATGGCGTGATTGCCCACATCATCGACGAGTGCCTCACCAAGGCTCCGACAAAGATGAGCACCTCCGAGAAGATCGACCGCGTGGTTACCAACCGTATTCTGGGTCTGCCGATTTTTGTGGTCATCATGTTCTGCGTGTACTACATCGCCGTTTCCACCTTGGGCGGCACGGTGACCGACTTCACCAACGACCAGCTCTTCGGTACCGACGGTTGGTATGTGCTCGGTCAGGGTCGCGACGCCTACGACGCGGCTGTCGAGGCCGCGGGCGACAACGCCGACTCGGTCGACCCAGCGCAGTACGGCCCCTATGTCCCGGGTATTACCACCATGGTCCACGACGCGCTTGTGGCGGGTGGCACCGAGGACGGCGGTCTGGTCGATTCGCTTGTCTGTGACGGTATCGTCGGCGGCCTGGGCGCCATCTTCGGCTTTGTGCCGCAGATGTTCCTGCTGTTCGTGATGCTGTCTTTCCTGGAGGACTGCGGCTATATGGCCCGCGTTGCCTTCATCATGGACCGCGTGTTCCGCCGCTTTGGCCTGTCCGGTAAGTCCTTCATCCCCATGCTCGTGTCTTCGGGCTGCGGCGTCCCCGGCGTCATGGCTACCAAGACCATCGAGAACGAGAAGGACCGCCGCATGACGGTCATGACCACCACGTTCATTCCCTGTGGCGCCAAGCTGCCGATCATCGCCCTGCTCATGGGTTCCATCATCGGCGATTCTTCCACCACCGCCGCGTGGATCAGCCCGCTCTTCTACTTCCTGGGCGTCTTTGCCGTCATCGCCTCGGGCCTCATGCTCAAGAAGACCAAGCTCTTCGCCGGCCGCCCGACGCCGTTCGTTATGGAGCTTCCCGCCTACCACTTCCCGGCGATCCGCTCTTGGGCACTGCACGTGTGGGAGCGCTGCTGGGCCTTTATTAAGAAGGCCGGCACGGTCATCTTCGCGTCCACCGTCGTGGTTTGGTTCCTCTCCAACTTTGGTAGCTACAACGGTTCCTTTGGCTTCCTGCCTGCGATGGACGGCATCCCCGAGGAGTTCATGGACTACTCCGTGCTTGCCATGCTCGGCAACCTGATCGCCTGGATCTTCGCCCCGCTCGGCTTTAGCACCTGGCAGGCAACAGCACTGTCCGTCTCGGGTCTTGTTGCCAAGGAGAACGTCGTCGCCACCGCCGGCTCGCTGCTGTCCGTTGCCGATGCCGCCGAGACCGATCCGAGCCTGTGGACCGCGTTCGCCGGCATGTTCCCGACCATGGGCGCTTGCGTTGCCTTTGGCGCTTTCAACCTGCTGTGCGCTCCGTGCTTTGCCGCTATGGGTACCATCCGCAACCAGATGGATTCCGGCAAGTGGACCGCGATTGCCCTCGGCTACGAGTGCGCCTTCGCTTGGGTGATCGGCCTGTTCATCAACCAGTTCTATAACCTGCTTGTCCTTGGGCAGTTTGGCTTCTGGACGGTTGTGGCTATCGTGCTGCTGGTCGCGATGCTCTTCCAGATTTTCCGTCCTATGCCCAAGCACGCTTGGACCGACGAGGACGAGACCAACACTGCTTCCGCTGCAGTTTCCGCCTAAGTCCGAATAAGGATCAACCCCTTTCCACGAGCCCGGGTGTCTCAGTGACACTCGGGCTTTTTGGTAGGGGAGATGTGGCGTTTCCGCAGATAAAACCGACCAAAATAAACCTGTCCCTTTTTGGTAGGTGGAGAATGGGGTAAAGTAAGTGGTGGTTAACTAGAGGAGGCTTGCTATGGCACCTATCGATATTGTTGTACTGGCTGTTATCGGCGTTGCGTTTGTCGCCGTGTGCGTGCGCATCTACCGCAAGGGCACCTGCGCCGACTGCGCTCAGGGTGGCGTTTGCACCGGGCATTGCTCCAACAAAAAGACGTGCGCCGCACTTAAGGGCGTGGACAAAATCGCCGAAGACTTGGGCCGCGGTATCAAATAAGGTCCGGACATCCAAGCGCTCCGCGGGCATCCGTTCGCGGGGCGCTTTGTGCATTTGAGGGAGAGCACGGCGAGTCGAAGAGTATTTTTGGGGTATCGTTAACTGGACTATTAATTGGCAACTTATCTATAACGGAGTAACCGCATGAGCGCTCGCGTAACCATGAAGGACATAGCCGCCGAGCTTGGCGTTTCCATCAATACCGTGCACAAGGCTCTGACGGGAAAGGCCGGCGTGAGCGAATCCGTGCGCGCCAAGGTGAACGCTAAGGCCGAGGCCATGGGCTATCACCGCAACACAAGTGCCTCAAGCCTGCGCCGCAAGGATATCAATCTGGTGTTTTGCCTGCCCCGCGCATCGCGCGAGGGAGCGTACTTTTTCCGTTACCTGTGGGAAGGCTGCAATCGCTTTGAACAGGAGGTCATCGACCGGGGCATTACGGTTGAGCGCGTTGAATTTGGCGTGGGCGGCTACGCTGATGCACTCGAGCAAATCGACGAGCGTCTGCAGGTGGGCGAGAAGATTGATGGCTTGCTCGCCTATGCGCCGGGCGACGATCGTGCGACTGAGCTTTTGGGGCAGATCGCCGAGGCGGGCGTGACGATTGAGCTTGTCGACGGCGACCGTCCGCATTTGAATCGTTTGGGTGCGAGCTTGGCCGATTATTCGACGGCAGGCAGCCTTATGGCCGAGCAGGCGGCAAACCTGGTCCATGCTTCTGGGGCCGACGCCCGCGTGCTCCTTTTGACAGGCGACCCATATACCGATTCGCACTATCTAACCGCCCGCGCCTTCCACAATTACCTGCGCGAACGTGATATTCCATGGCAGGTTGAGGATCTTGCAGGTGCCCATGCGCAAGTCAAACAACTCGAGCATGAGCTCGAAAAGCGCTTGAGTGCGCCGGACGCCCCCGAACTTATCTGTAGCGTTTTTGCCGTTGGTTCCGAAGTGGTTGCCGACGCGCTCGTCTCGACCGGCAAGGCCGGTCAGGTCATGGTGATCGGCAACGACCTGTTTCCCGAAAGTGCTCTGGCCTTGCGCCGCGGTATCTTTACCAATATTGTCTATAAGGACCCGACGAGCCTGGCGTATCGCGGCGCTAAGACGCTGGGCGATTATCTGCTGTGGGGAAGGACCCCGACGGTGCCCGTCCAGAAGGGTGCCGTCGAGATGGTATTTGCCAGCAATGTCGACCGCTACTGCGAACTTGCGGGTATTTAGCCGATTGAGCAGGTACCCCCTCTTGCGACGTGCATTTTTGGGAGTATTCAGCATTGGCATGCCCTGAATGAGGTGCAGAACGACTGTTTTAAGTGCCCCCGATGGCGTAATTTGCCATCGGGGGCACTTTTTATGCCGATCGGGCGCTATCTGCGTTCCAAATAGGACGCTGAGGATGGCGCACGGCGCGCTCCAATGCTGAATACTCCCAAAAATGTACGTCGGGACATGACCCACCTGAGCAAAAGCGCTCAAGTTCGGTGTTCGGGGACGCCAACCGGTCCGCAATGCATGCAAGTCACAGCTCCGGCAACCGTTGAACGGGCAAAACCTACCGTTCACCCCATGGTTGTTAGGTGAACGTTCACCTTTTGAGTCGTAATGGATTAGTATGGTGAACGTTCACCTAGAGGATGACGAGCGTATTGTGCGCCCGCTCCGCAAACAAAGGGGTTGTTTGATGAAAAACTTCATGGACGATCAGGATTTCCTGCTGAGCACCAAGACCGGCGAGGAGCTGTTCCACAACTTTGCCGAGGGCATGCCCATCGTCGACTATCACTGCCACATTTCTCCTAAGGAGATTTGGGAGGACAAGCGTTTCGAGAACATCACCGAGGTTTGGCTGGGCGGCGACCACTACAAGTGGCGCCTGATGCGTGCCAACGGCGTCGACGAGCGTTTTATCACTGGCGACGCCCCTGCTCGCGAGAAGTTCCAAAAGTGGGCCGAGACCCTGGGTCGCTGCGTTGGCAACCCCGTCTTTGAGTGGAGCCACCTGGAGCTTAAGCGCTACTTTGGCTACGAGGGCGTCCTCAACGGCAAGACTGCCCAGGAGGTCTGGGACCTTGCCAACGCCAAGCTCGCCGAGGCCAGTTTCACCTGCCGCAACCTGATCAAGCAGTCCAACGTCCGCATGATCTGCACTACCGACGACCCCGCCGACAGCTTTGAGTGGCACAAGAAGATTGCCGCCGACGACAGCTTTGACGTTCAGGTCGTTCCCGCCATGCGCCCCGATGCCGCTTTGCGCATCGAGCGCGGCCAGGAGTTTGCCGACTACTGCAAGCACCTTTCCGAGGTTGCCGGCGTCGAGGTCAGCGACTTTGAGGGCATGAAGGCTGCCATTTCCAAGCGCTACGACGTTGCTCACGAGCTGGGCTGCCGCGCCTCCGACCACGCACTCGACTACGTCTGTCTCTTATACACATCTCCGAGCCCACGAGACGCTCATGAA
>URIK01000023.1 GCA_900547855.1 uncultured Collinsella sp.
TGAGCGTCTCGTGGGCTCGGAGATGTGTATAAGAGACAGGCACCAACACGCCCACAAGGGAGCACTTCGACCTCGGGACCCCCGAGCACGAGGCGGAGAACCGTCGCGCCTACCAGCGCCGCCTCGACGAGTCAGCTGCTGGGAAGATGCGCGAGGAGGCCTCGACCTGGTGCCCAAAGTGGCCCGAGCCGGAGAAGAAGAACGGGAGCAAGCCGGGCGGCAAATTCAGCGGGCTCTCGCTCGACTAGGGAGGCGACCATGACGGCGATAAAGCAGACGAGCGTCTGCAGCGAGAGGCACCTCGCGAGACTCAGGGATTACCTCTCCTGGGACCGCGACAAGGCGCTCGCCCACGGCACGCAGAACATCATCGACGATGACCGCTGGTTTCAGGAGATGGCGGACACGAGGGCGGCCATGGGTCACGACAGGCCCGGCAAGGCCGGTGCCAAGTGTACCTACATGCAGCACCAGATACTCGGGTTCCTCCCAGACGAGTGCGACCTCAACGGCGGGAAGATGACGCCGGACCTGTGCATGCGCTATGCGAGGGAGTACGTGGCCGAGCGCTACCCCAACCAGGAGGTCGTGATGGTGCTGCACCGCGAGCGCTGCCGCGCGGACGCCACTGACCGCTACGCCGTGCACCTCGGCATCAACCGCAGTGATCTGGAAACCGGCCGAAGGCTCGACGAGGGCCCCGCCCGAAAGGCGGCGGCATCACGCGTGAAGACCGTCCGTACCCTGGACGAGAGGTATGGACTCAGGCAGCTTGAGCGCGGCAAGGCCAACTCGCGCGTCCACGCGAGGCAACCCGGCACGGAAGAGCGCGACATGGCCCGAAAGGGGCAGGCCGAGCGCTCGGAGAACGCCCGCATCCGCGTCGCGGTCGCCCGCCGGATCGAGGAGGTCGGGCGCATGCGCGACTGCCCCGACCGGATGGGCGAGCTTGAGCGGCGGCTCAGGCGGGACGGCATCGAGCTCGCCAGGTCGAAGGGCGGGAGCCTCCAGTACCGATTCTTCTCGAAGGCCCTCGGGGCTGTGCGGAAGGTCAACGGCGGCAGGCTCGGCTTCGCGGTCGACCACTCGACCGGCCTCGTCGTCCGCTTCACGCTGCGCGGGATAGCGACGGCGATGAGGGCGTTCTGGGAGCTTGAGCGCAAGGTGCTGGAGAATCAGAACGGGCGCGACGACTGAGCTCTTGGGGCCGGGACGCAACAAGCGCCACGGCCCTTTCTTTTAGCCCTTCGGCGAGAGCGACCTCGGAGCGGCTCGCCGCCCCGCCGCAGGCGGGCAAGATGATTCCGTGCAACGGAATCCATATCTTGCCTGCACGGAGCGAACCGGTTGCCGAGGCAACGCGAGCCCGGGCAGGTGAGCGACGGTTGAGCCGACGCCGAGGAGACGCGACCCATGGGGAGCGTCGCACGACGGCGCTCGGCGACCCGGCGCGAGAGGCCCCGCCCGGCGACCACGGCGGAGCGATGGCGACTTCTGGAAGCCATCGAGCGCAGCCGTTCGCCGGGTAGGGCCGGTGTGAGCGGAGGCGGACGAAACGCGACCCTGGGGAGCGTTGCCAGGGAGCCGCAGCGAGAGCGACGCCGCGCGTCGCGGGGGTCCCGCCCATAAGCGGGACCCATCGGCCTCAAGGCCGATCGCTACGCGACAACCTCGAATCGCTACCGTTCGATAATTCCGATTGGAAGTAGTTTTCCTTTGCTCTATAGCCGGAGGTTAAACTGTTGGATATCTTTGTCGCGATTCAATTCGCACCAGCTCGTTATCAAAGGATTTCATATGGCCAGGAAAGAAGCCGCACTCGACCTTTGGGTTGCCGATAGGCTCACCGAATGTGATATTGAGTTCACATCACAGGGGAGCAACATCAAAGAAATCGACAACGCCCTCAAGGACGCATCCAAGCGCGGAACGGGAAACGCTGGCTATCCTGAATACGTTTCGAAAATTGGCCGCTTTGTTCTTGTCATCGAAGATAAGGCGAGCCAGAGCCGACATGAAAAGCTAACAGATTCTGACATCCTCGACATGAGCACCGAGGCCGTTACCGATTATGCCGTCAACGGTGCCTATCACTACGCCTCGCACATCGCAAAGAAGAGCCCTTTCACTGAGGTCTTCGCCGTTGGGGTTTCAGGGGACCCTAAGCATCACACCATATCTCCCGTGTTCGTGAATGACCGAGAAGGCTACAAGAGGCTCCCAGACCTCGAATCGTTCACTTGGCTCTCACCGAGCAACATCGTTGAATACTACACACGGTATGTTCTTGACGAACCAACCGACGTCGAGAAGACCACCGAACAAATTCTCAAAGATGCGGCAGAGCTTCACGAATATCTCCGCACCTACGGCTCCATCAAGGACCAAGACAAGGCTCTTGTGGTAGCGGGGATTCTTCTAGCTTTGGATGAAATCGAATACGGCGGATTCTCAATCGATTCCCTTACCGGGGACCAGACCGAGGGCATGCGCGACGGCGATAAGCTGATGAACGCCATTCGTGGAAGACTCACGCGCTCCAACGTCGGGCCAGATGTGAAGAAAAACAAGCTTCTTGCTGAGTTCGGCATTGTTCAAACAAGCTTTCGCTTAAACGAGGTCAATGACACCCTAGGGATGACCCCGTTGCACTACTACACGAACTTCCTTAACGAACACGTTTTCAAAAGCATCAAGTACCAGCAGACTTCTGAAGACTTCATAGGTCGCTTTTACGGCGAGTTTATGAGCTATTCCGGCGGGGACGGCCAAACGCTCGGCATCGTACTCACACCAAAGCACATCTGCGACCTTATGTGTGAGCTCGTAGATGTTAAGCCTACAGATACGGTGCTTGACCCAACATGCGGAACGGCGGGATTTCTCATCGCCGCCATGCATCGCATGCTTTCTTCTGCAACCAGCGAGCAGCAACGCAAAGACATTAAGAAAAAGCGCCTTCACGGCATCGAGCTCCAAAGCAACATGTTTGCAGTCGCGGCTGCAAACATGATTCTTAGGCGAGACGGAAACAGTAACCTCGAATGCTGCGATTTCCTCAAGCAAAACCCGGCCCAGATACAGCTCAAAGGGGCAACGGTCGGGCTGATGAATCCTCCATACAGCCAAGGAACCAAAGCGGATCCAAGCCAATACGAGCTATCTTTTGTGGAACGTCTTCTCGACTCTCTCACAATAGGTGCGAGAGCGGCGGTCATCGTTCCGCAATCATCCATGACCGGAAAAAGCAAAGCCGAGAAGGAGTTCAAGGTCTCCATCCTCAAGCATCACACCCTCGAAGGCGTTATTACGTGCAACACCGATACATTCTATGGGGTCGGAACGAATCCCGTCATAGCCGTGTTCACCGCCGGCGAACCACATGACCCTGAAAAGGAATGCCGTTTCATCGACTTTAGGGATGATGGCTATGAGGTAAGGGCGCACGTCGGCCTGGTCGAAGGCGACTCTGCAAAGGACAGAAAGCAGCATCTTCTTGACGTTTGGAACGGCCGCGAAGACGCCCCATCGAAATTCTGCGTCAGCTCGACCGTCAAGCCAGATGACGAGTGGCTGCACAGCTTCTATTACTTCAACGACGAGATACCTACCGAAGAGGATTTCGAGAAGGCAATAGCCGATTATCTAACATTCCAGCTAGACATGGTTTCTCATGGTCGTAGCTATCTCTTCGAGGAGGGCCCCGATGCTCGATTTGAATAACAGGGATTGGTCACCCTTTAAAATCTCGGATTTATTTCAACCGGCTCGCGGCACCGAAAAAAACATGACCTCTCTTCAGGTCGGAGACGTTCCACTTATTTCCGCTCGCAACTGCGACAATGGCGTAAAGGCTTTTGTCTCTATCCCAAACGAAAGACTTCATCGTGGCCACGCCATCACTCTAAACAACGACGGCGATGGCGGAGCGGGTCTCGCATACTACCAACCAATGGAGTTCGCTCTCGACACCCACGTAACGGACTTAAGGCCAAGAGACTCAATCGGAAACCTCTCAAGATATGCCATGCAATTCGTGGCCGCATCTATTTCTAAACAGCGAACGCTATTCGGCCACGGAAGGTCGATCAGCCTAAAACGGCTCAATTTGCTACGAGTAATGCTTCCCATCGATGAGTCCAGCAATCCCGATTGGCAGTTCATGGAGGATTACATCCGCGAGCGAGAAGCCATTCAAGTCCAGCGCTGCCGCGAATTCCTGATGAAGCGCATCGCCTCCATCGAGAGAGAGAGAGAGAGAGTAAATAACCCCGAGTTCGACCACTCCTCACTGCACGAAAGAGATTGGAAATCGTACTCAATCAGCCAAATATTCGACATTCGTTCCGGGAGGCGCTTGGAATCTCGTAACCGAAAGTATGGAAGACGACCGTTTATTGGGGCGCTCGACAATAGCAACGGGATTGCCGGTTTTACGGCTGATAAGAATTCGTCGCTCGACAACAATGTCCTTGGCGTGAACTATAACGGTAATGGAGTCTGCCTTGGGTTCTACCACCCCTATGAGTGCATTTTCTCCGATGACGTTAAACGCTTTCACGTCAAAAACAACAAGGGCAACGAGTTTATCTACCTCTTCCTAAAAGTCGCCATCCAGCAGCAAAAGAGCAAGTTTGGCTATCTGTACAAGTTCAATGCTACAAGGATGGCACGCCAGACAATTATGCTTCCCTCTGTAAACGGTGGCGAGCCAGACTTCACTTTCATGGAATTATTTGGAATGTCAATTACTCTCCAGCTGCTTCTAAAGCAACTGGCCTACTTAGAAAAAATGCCTGCCTAGCAGAAGGGCGAGTTTTCAACGGTCCTCGGTGTCGGAGGGTCCCAAGCGTAACCCGGAGACACCGGGGGCTGTTGGAAACTCGCCCTTCTCACAGCAACGTCACCCTAGGTTTTCAACGCTTTCCATAGGCGGAGGGCTTCTTATAAGCCCGCAGACTGTGGAAAGAGTTGAAAACCGGATATTTGGGTGAAATATCGGAGTGAAATATGTAGGCGAGCTGTTTTCATCATAGAACTTTCTTTCACCCCTTTTTCACCCCTCTATCGTCTATTTAGCCCTATCTATACAGAAGCAGGTCAGACGATTTATACCGTCTGACCTGCAATTTCTTCTGGTGCCCCCGGTGCGATTCGAACGCACGACACCCGCTTTAGGAGAGCGGTGCTCTATCCCCTGAGCTACGGAGGCATGTTGTACTAGTGTAGCAGATTTACGCCGTTGTAATACAGCGTATAGCCACTCTTCGAAGTTGCGGTGGAACAGCCCTCCGGAAAGTGTGTCCCACTATCCAGGCAAATTCTGGGTCAAACTTTCCCAATGGAACCTCGCTGGAAACTGTGTCCCAGAATTTCGGCTCGAAACGGGACACGGTTTCCCAAACGACCCCGTTCCGGAAACTACATCCCGGAATCGGCGCTCGAACTGGGATGCACTTTCCCAATCGAGCCCCATGGGAAACTGCGTCCCACTTTGGGGGCGCTCTTTAATGACTAGTTACCTTTGTGGAAGAGGTTTTTGATAACGGAGGGGATGCTCTTGGCGCCCTTGGCCGTCACATCGATAAAGTCGGGCGAACGCACAAGCTTATCCTCGTCGACGTACTTGCGGACAGCACGAAGCGTCTCTTTGTCGTCGCGCGTCGAAAACGTAAAGTGACCGTTGTCCTTGGTGAAGATGGCAAAACGCGTGATCTTCTTGGTGCCGCGTAAAACCTCGGCGGCAATATAGTCGACCTCGTCCCACGGGATTTGAATATAATCCTCGGGATTGCGCTCGTTGTAATACTCGAACGCCTTATTGCCCACCATCACGTTACCGTGGCTGGTAAGCCCCATCAGGCAGGTTGCCGGCGTTGCCAGATCGACCGTGCTGTTCTGAGATTGCGCCATACGCGCCTCGCCCTCCAATAAAAACAATCGGACCGCATCCAGTGTACCCACCGGGTGCGGTCCGTTTCAATGGCTCAAAAGCCCTTACCTAGCAACTCTCGGTCTTAAGCCGAAACGTGCTTACATGAAGCCGCAGAAGCGACCGATGATGCCGACGGCGAAGAGAGCCAGGATGATGACAATCGGGCTGACCTTCTTCTTAAGGAGCTTGCAGACCAGCAGGGTCAGGCACACGGCGGCAAGGCCGGGGATGAGCTGATCGAGGTTGGCCTGAAGCGTGGTGACCTTCATCTGATCAAGGGCGGTAGCACCGACGGAGTTGTACATCGTCAGCGCTTCCTTGATACCCTCGGAACCGGAGGGCAGGCTAGCCCAGTCGATAAAGGCGCCAGCAGACTGCTTGACCGTGGAGACGATCGGGGTGAAGGAAATGGACACCCAGCGCTCGACCAGGGCGCCGATGATGAACATACCCAGGATGGAAGCGCCCTCGGTGACCTTGCCCATCAGACCACCGGAGAGGTCCTTGGCGATGGAGGAGCCGACCTTGTAGCCAAACTCCTGCGTGTACCACAGGAAAGCGTAACGGATGATGTTCCACGCGAAGAAGAACAGCAGCGGACCGACGATGCTGCCGGACATGGCCAGGGAAGCGCCCAGAGCGCCCAGAATCGGGCGAAGGGTGAACCAGAAGACGGGGTCGCCGACGCCGGCGAGCGGGCCCATCATACCGACCTTGACGCCCTGAATGGCGACGTCGTCAATCGGGGCACCGTTGGCGCGCTCCTCCTCGAGAGCGAGGGTAACGCCAATGACGGGGGCGGAAACATAGGGGTGGGTGTTATAGAACTCCAGGTGGCGCTTAAGAGCGGCAATCTGGTCATCCTTGCTGGTGTAGAGCTTCTTGATCGCAGGGATCATTGCGAAGCACCAGCCGCCGTTCTGCATACGCTCGTAGTTCCACGAGCCCTGAAGGAACTGATGACGGAAGCAAACCTTCTTGCGGTCAGCCTTGGTGAGCTGAATCTTGTTCTCTGCCATATGTATCACTCCCCTCCTACTCGTAATCGTTCAGAATGTCGCCGAGCGGGTCGCCGGAGCCACCGCCCATGCCGCCACCCTGCTTGGCCAGATCCTTAAGGCCAAGGTAGATGAGGGCAAGGGAGATGCCAATGAGACCAAGGGCGATCAGCGTGAGCTGAGGGATGGCAGCAAGGACGAAGCCGAGGACGAAGAACGGCCAGGTCTCCTTGGTGGCCATCATGTTGATGACCATGGCGTAACCGACGGAAGCGACCATGCCGCCGCCGACAGCCATGCCGCCGGACAGCCAGTCGGGCATAGCGTTAAGCGCGTTGGTAACGGCCTCGGCCGGGATGACGCACAGAAGCACTGCCGGGATGGCGATACGAAGGCCCTGCATGAGGATGGCAGCATACTGCCAGCGCTCGATGCCGGAGAAGTCGCCCTTCTCGGCGCAACCGTCCATGGCGTGAGCGATAGCGGTAGCAATGGTACGGCAGATCATGGTCAGGAACAGACCAGCGACCGACAGCGGGACGGCGACGGCGATAGCAGTGGTAACGGCCTTGGCCGAATCGGTGGCGCCACCGTTGAGGGCGAGCACCATGATGATCGAAGAAGCGACCGAGGCCAGAGCGGCGTCAGGCGCGACAGCGGCGCCGACGTTAGCCCAGCCAAGGGCCATCATCTGGAGCGAACCGCCCAGGAGGATGCCCTCCTGAAGGTGACCGGTTACGAGACCAATAAGCGTGCATGCCACGAGCGGCTGATGGAACTGGAACTCATCCAGAACGCCTTCCATACCGGCAAGCAACGCGACAATCGCAACAAGCAGAATAGTGATTGCAGACATGTATCGGACCCTCCTTTACTATGCTTGAGCGGCCAGTTCGGCCTTAGCTTTCTTCAACATGGCGTCGAGATCCTCGGAGGAATCCGAAGGAACCTTGCGGACCTCGAACTTGACGCCCTTGGCCTTGAGAGCCTCGAGAGTCTTGACATCGTCATCGCCCATAGCGACGGCGTTGGTGACGACGACCTTGCCCTTGGAGTGAGCCATGGAACCGATGTTGACTTCCTTGATGTCGACGCCGGCCTCGATGGCCTTGAGCAGATCCTGCGGGTTCTCAAAGAGCAGCATGGCCTTGGTGTCACCAAAGCGCGTGTCCTTGACGACCTCGGCCATCTTCTTGATGGGCACGACGTTGGCATGGACTCCCGGAGGGGCAGCCTGCTCGATCATGGTCTTACGGAGCTCGTCATGAGCAACGCCGTCGGAAACCACGATGATGCGGTTGGGGTTGATCTGCTTGGTCCACGTGGTGGCCACCTGGCCATGAAGCAGACGGGTGTCGATACGGACGTGGGCGATCTTGATGTGCCCATCGCCGATGACCGTTCCCGGAGGGATGGCGCCTGCAGGAGCAGCGGCGGCCGCAGCCGGCTTCTTCTCCTCGGGCTCCAGAGACTCGGGCTTGACGCGCACGCCAGCCTTAGCCTCAGTCACGAGATGTTTTGCGATCGCATGTGCAGTGTTCTTTGCGTCAAAGCGCTGCGAATATGCCTCGATGAGCATAGGCAGGTTGACACCGGTGACGATAGCCCAGGAATCGTGGCCCTCGATGAGCCCGCTGATCTGGTTGAACGGCGTGCCGCCCCACAGATCAACGAGGAAGAGCACCTGCTCCTGGTCCTCGAAGGAAGCGACTGCTTCCTCGACCTTGGCACGGAAATCGTCGGGACCCATGCTCGGCTCGAGCGAGACCACGGCAACAGACGGCTGATCGCCAAAGACCATCGAGCCCGTCTGTTTGATTCCAGCTGCCAAGTCCCCGTGGCTAGCAAGAACAATACTTACCATCACATAACCTCCTTTTTGTCTACGTATTTCCTACACGACATGAAAGGAGTATAGCTGTTTGGTTTGTGGAATTATAGCTAAATCCGCAAAAGGTTGGATTATTTGTTTAAACGTCTAGGTTTGTTACAAGTTGATTACGTTACTGCTTTTTGACTCATTACACGACAAGGCGTCGCTCATCAAGCCATGCATTTTACAGATACAAGCAGGCTGTTCATTAATATCGATTTTAGGCAAGCGCGAATGCGCTTGTACTGCCGCTATTTTGTTTAAACAGACATGGCTTGACTATTTTCGTGACTTATGGTTTAAGAAACCACTCAAAATAGTTGCGGTGGAATAGTTCTTGTTTAAGAGCCAGAAGGCTGAATTTAGGAACTATTTCACCGCAACTTACAGGGAATCCTAGGCGATGTGGAGGGGGTTGGCGGCGTCGACGGCGTCGGGGGCGTCGGAGAGGCCGTCAGGAGCAGCGTCTGCCGGGTCCTCGTCGGGGGTCTCGATCTGTTTGATCATGACCTCCTGACCCTGCAGCAGGTATGTCTCGCCGCTACCGCAATGGGGACAGGTCTTGCCGTGCTCGACCGTCGCATAGTCGCGGCCACATGCCTCGCAATGCGTCACGGCCTCGACGGGCTCCACAACAAGCTCCGCGCCCTGCGCGATGGGCTTTTTATCTGCCGCCCAGCGCCAAGCGTCGAGCAGCAACTCGGGAACGACGCCCGAGACCTCGCCCAGCAGCAACGTCACGCTCGAAACGCGACGCACGCCATTGGCACGCGCCACGTTCTCAACATCACGAATGATGTGATACACAATCCCGAGCTCGTGCACTATTAATCCTTTCGCCGTTCCCGTTATGGCTACTTATTTCCTACCAAATTTAATCTTGATGGCGCGCTTCAAAGCATACTTGCCCAGGCTCGGGAGCTTTTGCTCGTATTTGACCATCGTGGAGCACTCGGGGCGGTCGCGATCCAGATGGATGGCGTCGAACGCGCACTTGGTGGTGCACAGGCCGCAGCCGATGCACTTGTTGGGGTCGACGATCGAGGCGCCGCAGCCCAGGCAGCGGCCGGTCTCGGCGCGCACCGGCTCCTCGGTAAAGGTCTCGACGTACTCGCTAAACGGCGCAGCCTTCTCGCGTTCGCGGTCCACATGCGCAACCTCGCGGCTCGCGTTGTCGTAGCTCTCGAGCACAACGTCGTCGCGGTCGAGCGCGGTGTAGCGGCGCTGATTGCGGCCGATGGTGAGCGTGGAGCCCGGCTGCACAAAGCGATGGATGGACACCGCGGCCTCGTGGCCGGCGGCGATAGCGTCGATGGCAAAGCTGGGGCCGGTGTAGACGTCGCCGCCCACAAAGATGTCTGGCTCGGCGGTCTGGTAGGTCTGGGGATCGGCAAGGGCACCCTGGCCGCGGCCGAGCTCCACCTTGGAGCCAGCCAGCAGGTCGCCCCACACAATGGACTGGCCAATCGACATGACGACACGGTCGGCATCGACACGGCGCAGATCGTTCTCGTCGTACTCGGGCGCAAAACGGCCCTCGTCGTCAAAGACACGCGTGCAGCGCTTGAAGGTGATGCCGCACACACGACCGGCCTCGTCCAGGTGAACTTCCTTGGGGCCCCAACCGCAGCTGATGTGCGCGCCGTCCTCAACGGCCTCGCGACGCTCCTCCTCGCTGGCGGGCATCTGGGCCTCGCTCTCCAGGCAGAACATCTCAACGTGCTCAGAACCCAGACGGCAGGCGTTGCGGGCAACGTCGATGGCCACGTTACCGCCGCCCACCACAATGGTACGGCCGGACAGGGTAGCGATCTTGCCGCTGTTAACCTCGCGAAGGAAGTCGACGGCCACGGTCACGTCCTCGGCACCCTCGCCCGGAATGCCGGCAAGGCGGCCGCCTTGGCAGCCAATGGCAACGTAGAAGGCCTTGAAGCCCTGCGCGCGCAGCTCGTCGAGCGTCACGTCTCGACCGACTTCCACGCCATAGCGGAACTCGGCACCCATCAGGCGAATGACCTCGACCTCGGCCTCGATAACATCCTTCTGCAGCTTAAAGCTGGGAATGCCGTAGGTGAGCATGCCGCCCGGGCGCTCGTTCTTCTCGAACACGACGGGCTTGTAGCCCTTCTCGGCAAGATAGAAAGCACAGGACAGGCCAGCCGGGCCGGCACCGATGATGGCAATCTTCTGATCGAAGCCGCCAGCGCGCGTCGGGGTCACCACAGGTGGGACATAGCGGGTCGCGGCGTCCAGATCGCGCTGGGCGATAAACTTCTTGACCTCGTCGATAGCCACGGCGGCGTCCACACGGCCGCGGGTGCAGGCGTCCTCGCAGCGGCGGTTGCACACGCGGCCGCAGATAGCGGGCAGCGGGTTCTCGCGCTTAATGAGTGCTAGGGCCTCGTCATAGCGACCCTGAGCCGCGAGCTTCAAATAGCCCTGAACGGCAACATGTGCGGGGCAGGCCGTCTTGCAGGGAGCGGTGCCGGACTCGTGTGTCTCGATGCGGTTGTCGTTGCGGTAGTTGGGCGACCACTTGGTGTGGTCCCACTTGGTGGCATCGGGCAGCTCCTGGCGCGGATACTCGGGCACCTGTCCGCCGGCCTTTTTGCTGCAGAGCTTCTGGCCGAGCTTGGCGGCACCGGCCGGGCACACCTCAACGCAGCGACCGCAGGCCACGCACTTGTCCTTCTCGACCTTGGCGACATAGGCCGAGCGCGACAGGTTGGGCGTGTTGAACAGCTGAGAGGTGCGCAGGGCGTAGCACACGTTAACGTTGCAGTTGCAGATGGCGAAGATCTTGTTCTCGCCGTCGATATTGGTGATCTGGTGCACAAAGCCGTTGTCCTCGGCCTGGCGCAAAATGTCGTAGACTTCCTCGCGCGTCACATAGTGACCGCGGTCGGTCTCAACCACATAGTCGGCCATATCGCCCACGGCAATGCACCAGTCGGCGGGATCGTCGGCGCAGCCCTCGCCCATCATGCGACGGCTCGCGCGGCAGCTGCAGGTGCTGGCGGCATATTTGCCATCGTATTTGTCGAGCCAATGCTCGATATGCTCGATCGGCACCGAGGTGCTCGCGGCGTCAATGGCCTTCTCGACCGGAATGACGTGCATGCCGATGCCGGCACCTCCGGGCGGCACCATCGGCGTGGCCTTGGACAGCGGTCCCTTGGACGCCTGCTCAAAGAACTTGGCATAGACCGGGTGCTCTTCGAGCTGGCCCACGCGCATGTTGAGGAACTCGGCGGAACCCGGTACCAGCATGGGCAGCACCCACTGCTTGGCGCGCTCGGGATTTTCCCAGTTGTACTCGAGCAGACCCGTGTAGCTCATGTCGTCGAGCATCTTCTCGATCTGGGCCTCAGGCATGCCGGTGAGCTTGACCATCTCGGGCAGCGTATAGGGACGGCGCATCTTCATCTTGCAGAGCACTTCGGCCTGCTCGTCGGTTGCGGCCTCGGCAAACGACCAGTACTCGTAGCCCAGCAGCTCGTCGCGATGCAGCAGACGGTTAGTGCAGTGCTCGCACAGCTTGACGATTGCCTCGCGCGGATGCTCCGGCAGCGGCGGCACGAACTCCGAACCGATGTCGGGCTCGGTGTAGCTAATTCCCGGTCCGTTGAGAATCATGGTTGTCCCTTCTCTTGCCGCAGTCCGGCGAGACCGCGGCGCCCCTCTTTTTTGCAGGCCGGACATGCCCCCATGCCGTTCACCCGCCATTAGTTGACATTGTGTCAAAAATAGTATTGACGAACCGTCAACAATATTCAAGACTGTTAGGCGAACGGTCAGGCAAAAGAGGATGAAAGGCGGCAAACGCATGAGCGATAACACAGTGAACATCTCTGTGGCCGACGCCGTCCCCACGCCCGACAGTGCGACAAAGCGCCTGACAGGTGACGAGCGCCGTCGCGAGATTCTCGCCGCCGTGCGCGCCGTGAGCTCCGAGCTGGGCGTGTCGCATCTTTCGGTATCGGCCGTGACCAAGCGTGCCGGCTGTACGCGCTCGTTGTTCTACCACTACTTCGCCGATATGGACGCCGCCGTCACCGCTGTTATGGACGAGGCAATCGACGGTTTTATCTCCGAGCTCGAGCAGTGGAACGCCAGCCGCACGGTCGGCGACATCGAAGGCGCACTCGACACCGTCGCCCCGCTCTTTAAGCACCTGGTCGTGAGCGGCCACGAGCTGCCGAGCACGCTCACCTCGAGCAGCGGCGCGCTCTACGGCGGCTTTTTGCACAACGTGGTCCAGCGCGTGGCGCAGTATATCTGCGACACCACCGTGGTGGACTTTGTCGCCCATCACGAGCTGCGCATCGACCATGTCTACGAGACGTTCTACACCCTCATCATGGGGTTGTTGATGTATATCCGCACGCACCCCGATGTGCCCGACGAGACGGTCAAGGAAATCATCGCCTCGACGCTCCACATCGAGGGCTATACCGCCAAGTATCCGGAGCGCAAGCCCCAGAACTGACGACATTTAGCCAAACTGCCCGCGATCAGAAGAGGGGCCGCGGGCGTGTGAAAGGAGAGCAGCATGCTGTTCGATGTTTGGGGTAGCGATACCCTTATCCACTGGGCCGGCTGGGCCATGGTCTTTATTGGTCTGATCGTGCTCAACGAGGTCGGCCGCCGCACCAAGCTGGGCGCGGCAATCATCTTTGGCGTGGCTCCGCTGGCCATGACCATCTACTGCGTCGCCATCGCCATCGGCGTTTCGCAAGGTGCCGAGTGGGCACTCACCAACCCCACCCATGTGTACCAGAACAGCTGGTTCCACTACGCCAAGGTATACGCGGCGCTGGCCGGTTGCTGGGGCTTCATTGCCATTAAGTACCAGTGGGGCAAGATCGGCAAGGCGCATTGGTTCCGCGCATGGCCGTTTGTGATCGTCGCCATCAACATCATGATCGCCGTCGTGTCCGACTTTGAGAGCGCCTATCACTTCTTTGTCCTGGGCCAGTCCACTTGGGTCACCTCCGAAGGTGCTACGCAGCTGGCCGGCTGGAACAACGTGTTCAACGGCATCGCCGGTCTCATCAACATCTTCTGCATGACCGGTTGGTGGAGCGTCTACGCCTCCGAGGATCAGACCGACATGCTGTGGCCCGACATGACCTGGGTCTACATCATCGCCTACGATATCTGGAACTTCTGCTACACCTACAACTGCCTGCCCACCCACTCCTGGTTCTGCGGCTTTGCGCTGCTGCTGGCGCCCACCGTCGCCGCCTTTATCTGGAACAAGGGCGGCTGGATCCAGAACCGCGCCTTTACGCTGGCCATTTGGTGCATGTTTGCCCAGGTGTTCCCGTACTTCCAGGAGGAGTCCATCTTTGTGACCCACTCCACGCTCGACCCCGGCGCCGCTACCGCGGTCTCGATCGCCGCACTGGTCGCCAACGTCGCCGCGATCATCTACATCGCCTACCGTGCCAAGAAGCTCGGCCGCAATCCCTACAAGCAGGATGTCTTTGAGGGCACCTGCGATTGGGAGAAGGCTACCGCCCGCCGCGCCAAGGTTGATTACGCTCACGCCGAGTAACATGTTTATTCCGTCCACATTTGGATGTAGGCAAACTTAGCCGATGCCGCAATCGCGCGTCATGCGCAGCCCCGGAAAGCGATTCGCCCGCTTTCCGGGGCTTTTTGTTGTTGCGCGCATTCACGCACATATGCAAAACCTCTCTCACAGATAAAATCAGATTTCCAACCGCCTGACAGCTCTATGTGACCCCAATTTTGGGTACATTGTTGTCCCGATATTGAGCTTGGGGGATGTATGAATGATGAGACGATGGGCCAAGAGGATGCGGCCCAAGATGCAGAAGCGTGTGCCGAAGCCCTGGAGAGCCTAGACCGGATTTCGCTTGACGATGTTGCGTTTGACGATTCGGGCGTTGATGTGCAGGATGAGTCGGAAGCCGGGGCGCAGTCCGATGGTCAGGATGCAGACGACGTTGAGCCTGCCGAAGATGAGGCAGATCACGAAGACACCGAATGCGAGGCCGACGACCAGCCCGAATCCGACACGAGCGAGGAAACCATCTTGCTCGACAGCTTGCCGGCCGAGGATTCGCTGACTCGCGAGCTTCCTGGCCTGGGTTCCGCACCAGCCGTGGACGAGACCATCGCCATGGGCGATATACCCCTGCCGTCCGTTCCCTCGGCACGCGAGGCCGAGGTCCGCCATCGCAAGATGTCGCCCAAGCGCCGCAATCTGATGGTCGCCGGTGTCGTGGCCGTCGCGCTCGTCGCCGGCGGTGCAGGCTATGCTGCCTGGAACGGATATCAGCAAGAGCAGGCTGCCGCTGTCGCCGCCAATGCCCACACGATGATGTCGGTGCAGATTGGCATGCATGCCGCGGGCCTCGACTGTTCCACTGGCTCCAAGATTCCCGTACAGGTGAGCGGTCAGGATTCTGACGGCTCCTCCGTGAGCGAAACGCTCTATGTTGACGAGCACGGCCGCGGCATCAAACTGCTGCCCGGCGATTACACGCTCTCCATCGCTGCCTCCCCCATCGCGGCCGACGGCACCATCTATACCGTCCCGACCACCAAGACGCAGGTCACCGTTAAGAGCGATGGACAGGATTTAAGTGCCCAGGCCACCTTTAAGCTCAAGGTGCCTTCGGCCGACACGGTGACTGACGACCAGATCGATGCCGCCGCCAAGTATGCCGAGGAGGGCGGTGCGAGCTCCGCCGCGGCTGCCAAAGTGCTCCAGCAGGCAGCAACCGCGCGGCGCGACGCCGCCGTCAATGCCGTGAGCGCGCAAAAGGCACAGGCGTCCCGTGATGCTGACGCTCGCCACAAGGCAACCGACCTCTACCAGCTCGATATTCCCGTCGAGTGGTACGGCAAGGTCGCAACTTGGCAAAACGGAAGCACGCTATGCATCTATCTGGGCGACGACGCCAATACGCCGCTCGTGACGCTCGTCGCGGTGCGCGAGGGCGAGAGCTTTACGCCCGATGAAGGCGATACGGTTTTGGGTGCGGCCAATCTAGGCAACGGTTATACCGTCTACGCCAGCGGCCCCGTCTATCCGTACGTGGTGCCCCAGACCATCAACGGGCGGACGCAGAATCCCGTGTCGACCTACCCCATGGATACGGCCATTGAGCTTGTCGAGCTGACGACCGGCAACCGCTATACGTATAGCCAGATCAAGAACGACCTGGTGGGTAAAGACGGCAAGGCCGATGGTGCCACTAAGCTCGAAACCGACTACCTCGCGCAGATCCTGCTGCCGAGTATCAAAGCCCAGGACTAGCCTGGCGCAGCAAGGTGCTCCCCAACCGTGATGAAGGAGCCAGGAGGTCCTGACCCCACAGGCCCATAGATGATTAGGCAAGGAGCCACTTCCATGCGGGCATAACGTGTACCACACCGTGCTCGCATGGAATATCGGTCTGTTCATCCATGGTAACGATTGCCGACTCGCCAAGATCAAACTGGGCCATCGAGGCATCAAGCGCGGCGATTTCGCGCTCGCGCGTTTTCTCACTTGCCATATCCGCACTCACCTGAATCAGGCTATAAGCCCGCATGAGAAGCGCATCCCCAGCCACAAAGTCCACCTCATGGCTTTTGCTCTTCTCTTTGATTAGCAGGCGGCAGACCGAGCCGGTCCTCACCGCGGGAGTCCTTCTTCTTAGCGCATTGAACACTGCGGTCTCGAGCCTCTGGCCCTGGTCCAATGCCGATGCGGGAGCTGTCTCTTATACACATCTGACGCTGCCGACGACTAGTCGAGTGTAG
>URIK01000024.1 GCA_900547855.1 uncultured Collinsella sp.
GCATAAAGGTCGGCACGCAGGGGGCTGCCTTGACCACGATAGTCAGGGCTCCCGGCCAGCATCGTCGCGCGAGTATGCGGGCATCTTCCGGGATATCCACGCCATAGCGGTCGAGTGCTTCGACGCCATCGACCAGCCAAGCGACGGTTTGCGTGAGTTCACGTTGCTTGAGAGTGAAGATACGGCGATAGCCGGTGCCGAGCGCTGGGACTGCGGCGCCATTGACGGCAGCCTGCGGATCGCGCGGCCACGATGGGAATTCGCTTGTATCTTGGGGCACGGCGTCCGAGAAGGCGTTGACTGCCACGGCGACACCGTAGACGGTCTCGGTCGGGATCAAAGCCAGGCCGCCGCGGCCGAGCACCTCGGCCGTGCGCTCGACGGCAAGCCGATGCGGCTCGCGCGTTCCCTCGTATACCCGATAGACCGTCTGCATGTGTATGCCAGCCCCTTACGCTCTGGTGCAAGTTTGTTTACTGTGGGGCATTCTCGCACGAAACGTTCAACCTATTTGCCCAGAGCGCATGTTGGTTTGGTGAGCGGCTCTAGTAGTCGGTGAAAGTGAGGGGGTTATTGGACTGCGACGAACTTCTTTGGCCTGCCGGCGTGGCGTTCTTGGGCGGCGTAGCGCTCGATGCTGTCTATCGTTATCATCCGACGGCCGTCGACGAGTTCAACATCGAGCTTTCCGGCTTTGACCAGCGCGGTAATCCGCGGAGCGGAAACTTTGAGGTCCAGCGCTGCGTCTTTAAATGTTCGGCACGCCGCTTCCCGAGCGTCCTCGTGGTCGATTTCGACTGAAAGGGCCACGACCTCGGCCGAGCGTTCGTACCCTGCCGGAGTCAAACCGTTGTTGAGGTCGTCGGCCAAAAACGCCATCAGTGCCTCGGTGGCATGGGCAATCGCTTCTTCGCGCGTATCGCCATCGGCAAAGGCGCCGGGAATCTGCGGGAAGCTAGCGCAGTAACCATCGTCTTCTTTTATGAGAACGCAGTCATAGGTAAATCGCTGCCTCATTTTGCCTCCAACTACCATCCAGCTTGGCGACGAATACTTGCCCACGTGCCCTTCTTTGGTCGATCACCACCAGAGCCGTTCACGGTGACAACGCGGTCACCAGAAACATACTTAGCATGACTACCGACTTGCGCGACCTTCACGAATCCATCGTGCTTGAGTAGGGCAATGATTTCCCGAAAGGTAGGAGGTTGCATGGGCCGACCTCTTTCAGCCGTCCTAATTATAAACTACTTTATAATTTTTGCTAACCAGTTAATAAATATTACTGGCGTTGCTTGGGCTCGGTGACGATGGCTCGGACGATGCGGGGGCGATCGGTGAGGTCGTGGACGATGCGCACGTCCGACAGACCCGTTTGACGACAGAGCTCGGCCGCGGCGTCGAGCGCGCCCTCGTAGAGCTCGCAGGCAAACAGGCCGCCGGCACGCAGCATATAGGGTGCCGCATTGAGCAGGCGGCGGAAGATGTCCAGGCCGTCGGCACCGCCCTCGAGCGCCAGGTCGGGCTCAAAGTCCTTGACCTCGTGCGGCAGCGAGCGCATGACATCGGTGGGGATGTAGGGCGGGTTGGAGACGAGTACGTCAAAGGTGCCCCACTCTTCACGGGGAATGGAGCTCACCAGGTTCGTGAGGCTGAAGGCGACCTCGTCGGACGTGAGGCCAAGCGCATCGCGGTTTTTGGTAGCAAGGTCGATGGCGCGCGGCTCGATATCGGTAGCAGTGCAGGTGACGTGGCCGCGACGCTCCCAGGCGATCGAGAGCGAGATACAGCCCGTGCCGCAGCCGACCTCGAGAACGCGGGCAGTGCGGGGCTCGGCTGGGGCAGGCGCAGCGGCATCCTGAGCTGAAGCCGTCTCCTGGTCGGCACCCTCGATGGCGATGCCGTATTCGTCGAGCTCGGACTCGGCGGCTTCCGCGACTTCGGCTTCTGCTGCCTGCGCGGCTTCCTCGGCCTCGCGGTCGGCCAGTTCCTCGGCATAGGCGCGGCTACCCAGTACGTCGCCGCCTAGCGCCGCCTCATCGGCAGCCGTCAGGTTAGCGGCACGGCGCTCGGCGGTCGCCCGTTCGTCTGCCAGCGCGGCCTCAGCCTTGCGTGCCTCCTCGACCTCATCGTTCCAAGGCAGCTCAACACGCTGACGGGCAGCAGCCTCGGGGCTCAGCACCTCGGCATCCAGATAATCGAGGACTTCCTCGACGAGCATCTCGGTTTCGGGGCGCGGAATGAGCACACCGGGGGCGCACGCGACGTCGATCATGCGAAACTGCGTGCTGCCGGTGATGTACTGTAGCGGCTCGCCTTTGGCGCGACGAACGACGGCCGCATGCATGGTCTCGAGCTGGGCCGCGTTAAGCGTCTCGTCCATACGCATATATAGGTCAATGCGCGCCAGGCCCGTGGCGGCGCACAGCAGCCACTCGGCAGAAAGACGGGGGTGCTCCTCGCCGCGCTCGGCCAGGTACTCCTTGGTCCACTCGAGACAACGCTTGATGGTCCAGATCTCGTTTGCCATGGGGCCCTCCCCTCTTAAGCGCCGGACGGCGCGCGAATGTCGGAGCAGATTGTACGCGAGGGTGGCACGCGGCAAGAGACAATTGGAAGCGATTATCGAGAATCAGCCCAGAATTTTGCACTGGGCTCGCTCAAAGTGTTCATTCGCCGACGTCTAGATTTGCATTCGTCAAGCTTTTGGCAAGGTTGCCCTTAACCTGACCAATATCTAACCAAACGCTTGCCACATCGCTTGACGCGCGACGCGTCAAAAATCACCCCGCGACTTCTTGGACGATTTTTCGAGCAATATTTTCGATAGCGGCTACATGCCGTCAATTGCTTTAAGCAGGTAGCCGGCTTAATGGCCATCAAAGCCGATTAAATAACATCTCAAAGCAATGTGCCCAACCTAGTCATTTAAGAACGTCCCCAATGACTAAAATGCCATCACAGCCGACTGAATATAATATCAAGGCAATGTCCCCAATGACTCCCTACGGATCATTTGACAACCAAGAAAACGCCGATGTTTTGGCAATGCCAGCGAGCGACGTCCAGAGCGAACAAGTTGGCATGAAAAAGGCAAGGCATAGACCTTCTGGTCATGCCTTGCCTTTTGAATGACAAATTGTCGCTCTGGGCGGCGCGCAGCGTCGAGCCGTTACGCGGTTTGGCAAAACCGCGTAACCCACTACACAGCCTGCGCCAGCTTCTCGGCTCGCTCGGCGGCGGCGAGTGCCTCGATCACGGTGCCGAGCTGATCGCCCAGAAGGACGCCGTTGTAGGTGGAGTTGAAGCCGATGCGGTGATCGGTCACGCGGTCCTGGGGCTGGTTGTAGGTACGGATCTTCTCGGAACGGTTGCCATGGCCGATCTGGCTCTGGCGCTCGGCACCGAGCTCGGCCTGCTGCTTCTCGAGCTCCATCTCGTACAGACGGGCACGCAGCATCTGCATGCAGACCTCGCGGTTCTGGATCTGGGAGCGCTGCTCCTGCGACTGCACCACGGTGTTGGTGGGCAGGTGGGTAATGCGCACGGCGGAGTAGGTGGTGTTAACGCACTGACCGCCAGGGCCGGAGGCGCAGTAGGTGTCGATGCGCAGGTCGGACTGGTTGATCTGGACGTCGATCTCCTCGGCCTCGGGAAGCACGGCGACGGTAGCCGTGGAGGTCTGAATGCGGCCCTGGGACTCGGTCTTGGGGACGCGCTGGACGCGGTGCACGCCGGACTCGTACTTCATGACGGAGTAGACGCGGTCGCCCTCGACCTTGAACTCAATGGACTTAAAGCCACCGGCCTCGCTGGGGCTGGAGTCGAGCACGGTAGTCTTCCAGCCGCGCGACTCGCAAAAGCGCTGATACATCTTGTACAGGTCGCCGGCGAAGATGGCCGCCTCGTCGCCACCGGCGGCGGAGCGGATCTCGACGATGGTGTTCTTGTCGTCGTTGGGGTCGCTCGGGATGAGCATGTACTTGATGTCTTCCTCGAGCTGGGGAAGCTTGGCCTCGTTTTCGGAGATGTCCATCTGGAGCATCTCCTTCTCATCGGCATCGGTGGTATCGTGCAGCATTTCCTTGGCAGCCTCGATGTCATCGAGCGCGCCGATGTACTCGCGCGAGGCGGCGATGAGGTCGGACTGGTGCGCGTATTCCTTGTTGAGACGCGTGAACTCCTTGATATCGGAGGCGACGGCCGGGTCGGAAAGCTTCTTCTCGAGCTCCTCGTAGGCCTTGATGATCTTTTCGAGCTTGTCGCGCATGACGGACTCCTTTATATGCGTGAAGGTGAAAATCGGCAGAATTGATGGGGCGCGGGGCGCCGCTGCGGGGGTAAGCCCGGCTAGAACATGTCGATCCTCAGATACATGCGCATCCCTTCGCGTATGGGGTACATAGTTGCGGTCTAACCCATACATGATAGCGTGCGCAGGCAAACCTGCATATAACCCGCACGGAATCCGACAAAGGGACAGTCCCTTTGTTGGATTCTAGAGCGTGTGGAGCAGAGCGATGAAAAAGCGGACACCCTGAAGGTAGACTCGGCGGGTAATGCGCTCGTTGGTGCCGTGGACGCCTCGGTCGCACTCGTCATCGTCGACCACAAAGGCCGAGAAACGAATGCACTCAGGGCAAATGCGCTGATAGTTGGCAGCGTCGGTCGCGCCGATTACGGTCGAGGGGACGATGCTGACAGGAGCCCCGCCCGTCGCACTCGGTCCGTTTTCCTCCGTCCCCTTTGGATCACGGAAATAGCGGGCGGCGATGGCGCGAACGGCCTCGAGCCCCGGTCCACCGACACGCGGAGACGGCGAAGGCTCGGAGCTGCCGGGGCCCAGCTCCACTTCGACACAACCGGCAAGGTCCGCCCCGGCAACCGCCTCACGGCAGCGCGCCACAACGTCGACCACGCTCGTACCCTCGAGCATGCGGAAGTTAATGTTGGCCCACATATCCTGCGGCATTACGTTGGCGCCGGTGCTGCCACCCTCGATCTGCGTGGGCGCGCAGGTGGTCGTCACCAGCGGATAGAGCTTTTTGCTGGCGAGGCAATCGCGGACAATGGCATCCCCGTTGGCGGCAATTTCATCGGCCGTGTAGAGCCCCAACTCGACGAGTTGAGCGGCAAGCAAGTCGGTCACGCGCGTCGGCCACTCGATATCGCAGATTGCGGTGATGGCACGGCTGAGCACCTCGAGCGATGTGCCGCCGTAGGGGTTGGACGAATGCCCGCCCTCACTCTTCGTCTTGAGTATGATATCGGCGTAACCCTTCTCCGCGAGGTCGGCATGCATAAGCCAGCCCTCGCCCGCGCCATACTCGGCAGCCGAAACAATACGGTAGTCACCCTCGTCGATCAGATATTCAAGTTCAACGCCACGCTCCTCGAGCACACGACCGATCGCCCCCGCGCCGTACTGCGTGGTTTCCTCGTCCTGGCCAAAGGCGAGCAGCAGGGTACGCTTGTGCTCCCAGCCGTGCGCGAGCGCATACTCAACCGCCTCGAGAATGCCTGCGACCTGGTCTTTCATATCGATGGCGCCGCGACCCCAAATGTAGGTGTCGTCCACATGTCCGCTAAAGGGGGCATGCGTCCAGTCAGCCTCGGTGCCGGGTACCACGGGAACCACGTCCATGTGGCCCATGAGCATAATGGGCTTGAGGGCAGGGTCGGAACCGCTAAGCGTCACCAATAGCGAATGGTCGATAAGCTCGACCTTACCCGCCGTAAATACGTGCGGCCAAGCCTGCTGCATATACGCGCGCAGGTCGTCGAACGGCTGCCAGTTCACCGCCTCGGCATCCATACTCGAGATGGTCGGAAACGACAGCACGCGGCCCAGGCGCTCGCACGCACCAGCTTCGTCCAAATCGGCAAAATCATCCTCATGCGCAAAGAAGCGCCAAACCTCGGCCATGACATCCTTTCGATTGTGATGACGAGGGCCGCCCCACGGGAGCGGCCCTGTCATGCAAACATTTGCGGTCGGTTACTTGTCCTCGAGATAACGCGAGAGGAACTCGCGGGTGCGCTGGTGTTTGGGGTTGCCAAAGAGCTCGGCCGGCGCGGCGTCCTCGAGCACCACGCCCTTATCCATAAAGACCACGCGGTCGGACACGGTTCGGGCAAAGGCCATCTCGTGCGTGACGACGACCATGGTCATGCCGTCGGCCGCGAGCTTGCGCATGACCTCGAGCACCTCGCCCACGATCTCGGGGTCGAGTGCCGAAGTCGGCTCGTCGAACAGCATGATCTGCGGATTCATGCACAGGGCGCGTGCGATGGCTACGCGCTGTTTTTGACCACCGGACAGGCGGCCCACGGCGGCGTGCGCGAACTTTTCGAGTCCCACGCTCGTCAGATGCTCCATCGCAATTTTTTCAGCCTCGGCCTTGCTCATCTTTTTGAGCATGACGGGCGCAAGCGTGCAGTTGTCGAGCACGTCCATGTTGTTGAACAGGTTAAAGCCCTGGAACACCATGCCGATGTCCTCGCGGAGTTTATTGATATTGCAGCGCTCGGCCGTAAGGTCCTGGCCGTGGAACCAGATGTGGCCCGCGTCCGGGGTCTCGAGCAGATTGAGGCAGCGCAGGAAGGTCGACTTGCCCGAGCCCGAGGCGCCGATAATGGTGACGACCTCGCCGGGGTTAACGGACAGGTCGATGCCCTTGAGTACCTCGAGCGAGCCGAAGCTCTTGCGCAGGCCCTCAACGCGGATGAGCGGCTCATTGGTCTGTGCGGCGGCCGCAACGCCGGTAGTGGCGGTATCTGCCATGATGATTCTCCTCGTCTTAAGCCTAGTTAGAGCTGGGCAGCGTGGCCGGAGCCTCGGCACCGAGCTTTTTGCCAAAGGCTTCGAGCAGGCGGCTCGCCACGAGCGTCAGGATCAGGTAGACCACGAGCGCCACGCAGTAGACCTCCATCTGGCGGTAGTACACGCCGGCGACCGTGGTAGTAGCGTACATAAGGTCGAACACGCCGATGACCGAGAGCACCGACGAATCCTTGATGTTGATGATGAGCTCGTTGGTGAGCGCCGGAATCGCATTTTTAATGCCCTGGGGGAACACGACTTTGCGCATGGCCTGCCACTGCGACAGGCCCAGCGATCGCGCCGCCTCGGCTTGGCCGGGATCGATGGACTCGATGCCGCCGCGCAGGACCTCCATCATGTAGGCGGTGGAGTTAAGCGAGATGGTGACGAGGCCGGCGGTAAAGGTGCTCCAGATCTGGTTGGCCTGGGCGGTCTCGAAGCCCATGCCGCGCAGAACGGTAAAGCCCGCGTAATAGATAAGCAGGCCCTGGACCATCATGGGCGTGCCGCGCACAATGGTGGAGTAGACGGTCGCGAAGCCGCGGCCGATACTCTTAAAGAAACGCACCAAGTCGTTGTCCACGCGGTCGAACGTCTGAATGCGCAAAAACACAAAGAGCAGTGCCAGGAAGAAGGCGATGACGGTGCCGAAGGTGGCAAGCGCGATGGTGATTTCGATGCCGCGGATGAAGAAGTCGCCGCTCTTGTAGGTCATGTAGACCAGGCTCGACAAAAAGTCGCTGGGGTTGGAATCCGAGACAATGCTCACCTGCACCAGGTCGATAAACGACATGATGCAGCGGTCCACGAAAAAGATCGCTGCGATGGCGACCACAACATAGCTACCCAGGCGCGCGCCGCGGCGGAAACGCTCGGAGGCGAACGGCGACTTTTCGCGATAGTCGTTCCAGTGCATGAGCTTGGTGACGAGTGCCGCCGCCGACACGACGACCCAGGCCCACAGGATCGCCCAAAGGCAGTCCTGGAAGATGCCAGTGGGCGCCAAAAAGCTCAGCGGCGTGGGGTTGCGCTGGCTAAACGCCAGGCCAAGCGCCGCGATGACGCTCGTGCCCAGGTATACGTAACGGTGATCGGCCTTGATAAAGGAGGCCAGGCGATTGACGGTTTTCATGCTGCCTCCCTATGCCGGCTGACGGTCGAGGCACGCGTCCCACATTTGGTCGCGCTCCTCTTGGCTAATGCCCTTGAGTGTCTTGTCGATGAGCTTAAGCAGTTTGTCCGAGCCCTTGCGGCAGCCGACGTTTGCCGCGACCTCCTGCTTAAAGCCCTCGCCTTCGGCAAAATGAATGGGAACGATGCCCGGGTTTTGAGCCATATAGCCCTTCTCGTTCTCGGTGTTGTAGGTCACGGCGTCGCAGGTGCCCTGCAGCAGGTTCGAGAACACCGTGGGGACGGAGTCGACCGGGTTTTTGTGCACAACGCCCGGGATCTCGTCGATGACGGTGTCGAGCATGGTGTCCTTTTGGCCGAGCACCGTGGCACCGCTAAAGTCGCTAAGCTTGGTGGCGTTTTGGTAGGGCGAGCCCTCTTTTACGAATAGGCCAAAGTAGCCAATGAAGTACGGGTCGGAGAAGCCGACCGACTCTTCGCGCTCGGGCGTGGCGCTCATGCCGGCGATGATGAGGTCGATTTGGCCGTTGTTGAGCGAATCGATAAGGCCCGAAAAGCTCTGCTTGACGGCAACGGGCTCGCCACCGAGGGCCTTGCAGACGATCTTGGCGATCTGCACGTCGTAGCCATCGGCATAGGCGCCCTGCACGTTGTCGATGGGGATGGTGTACTCGCTGGCTTCGGAAACCTGCCAGTTGTACGGGGCGTAGGCCGCCTCCATGCCAATGCGGATCTTATCCTTGCCGATAACGGAATCGGACAGGTCGTCGCGACCGCCACCCGTCGTGGGCTGAACTACTTCCAGCGTGGAGGGGCGCTGGCAACCGGCAAGTGCGCCGGCGACGACAGTAGCGCTCGCAGCGAGAGCGCTACCCAAAAAGATGCGACGGCTGCATATCGGCTGCGGATGCGCGTCGCGTTGATGGGGAGAATGCATAATCTGCCTTCCCTGTTGAATCGTATGCTGACGACTTGACAGGATACCGCTCAGCGCTACCTCCAGCAAATGCATATATAAATGCATATATGCAAGTTTACGAACTGAAAACGATTGATAGTCGTTGGAGACGTTCTTAAACGACTAGTCAAACAAGAACGTCCCCAACGACTAGTCCCAGGTATGCAGCCTGTTAAAGCAGAGTAACGCTAAAGCTGCGAACATCCGTCTCGCCGGGAGCCAAGGTGATGGTGTTGACCTTGTGCTCAAAGACGTCGTCCTCGGTGTCCATGGTGGTGTGACCGGTCCAGGGCTCGAGCGCCACAAACGGGGCGTCGTTGGCGGCAGACCACACGCCAATGTACTTAAAGCCCTCAAAGTCGATCTTGACGCCGTGGCCCGACTTGCGGCCGCGCAGCGTGAGCGTGGAGCCCGGGGTATCGGTGAACATGATGGCGTCGTTATCGAAGCTGCGGTGCGTGATGGGCAGCACGTCCGAGTTATCGGGAGCCTTGTAACTGCCCTCGAACGTCATAAGACCGTCGGGCGTGATGATGGGAGCCTCATTAGTCCAAGCCTCGGTAAACGCCAGCTCGTAATCCTCGAATGCCTCGTCCTCGGCACCGGGAGCCGGTACGTTAAACGCGGGGTGGCCGCCCACCGAGAACGGCAGGTCCACGTCGCCGGTATTGGTGACGGCAAAGGTCTGGGTAAGTGTGGCGTCACCAGTCAGGGCATAGGTCATGTTGAGCTTAAAGTGGAACGGGAACGCCTTGAGCGACTCGGGCGTGTCGGTGATCTCGTACGTTACCGAGGAGCCGTCCTCCGAAACCTCGACCAGCTTGTGTTCGACGATGCGCGCGAGTCCGTGGCGCGGCATCTCGCAGGTGCCGGCCGCAGACGTCGCCGTGTTGTTGCGCAGCGAGCCCACAATGGGGAACAGGATGGGCGCATGCTTGCCCCAAAAGGCGGGGTCGCCCTGCCACAGATACTCGTTGCCGTTGAGGGCAAGGCTCGTGAGCTGGGCACCCATGGAATCGATGGCCGCGGTGAGGCCGCCGCGCTTGATGGTAGTGACAGTAGACATGCTACTTCCTCCAAAAGTAAACAATAGTGTCGAGGGCTATTGTCCCACTCTTGGCGGCGGGACGGGACGGCAGGCGATTATTGAGTAGCCATAGCGGAATGAGCGGCGAGTGCCTACTGGGTATCCACGTAAAGGTCGAACCTGCCCTGCGGTGTGGTGTCGACCGTGTCGGGCGCCTGTGAGTTAAAGCTCACGGGGACCATGCGCTTTGAGGCACGGAAGCGCGTGCCGTCGGTGGCGACGGGCGGTTCATCGACGGTGAGCTCGTAGTCGCCGGGCTTAAGTTCGATGCCGTCACCAGCGGAATTGACGTATTGATACTCGTCAATCGTCTGCCCTTTGAGCGTACGCCCCACGATGTGGATGAGCATTTGGCTGTCGCCACGCGCGGTGTCCCACGTCGCGCCGTCCTTGACCTCGACCGACACATGTACCGAGCGCGTGCGGCCGAGCGATTGCTCGATAGACATCTCGACCTTGGCGGCGTCTTTTCGCTGTTGTTCAACATGGCTCCAGACGTTTCCAATTACCGAGCATGCGATAACGCCGGCCATGAAGGCGATAAGGATGGGGCCGAGCGGAGAACGGCGGCCCGCGTCTTCCTCACGAGCCAGGTCGGGGCGATGTGTGGGCGCAGGCGCCTGGGCGCCTTGCGCGGGCACGTCGAGAATGCTGAAGGATGCCGTGCTGTCGGGGTCGATGGTGTGACGCGGCTGCGGGATCTTTGCCGGCGAGATGGACATGTCGGCTGGCTCGCCGAGCGTGGCCGTAGCGTCGGCCTTGGCCTCGTCTGCCTCGGCCTGGGCCCAAGCTTGTTCGAAGGTCAGGGGCTCGACGGGGTCGAGGGCGGCGTCCGAATCGGCGGCGACGTCGTTGCCGGTCTCGTCCTCGTCGCTCGACACGTCACGCGGCATGGGCTCGTCCCACTCCTCGTCCGGAGCCTCACCCTCGCTATACCACCATTCAAAGTTATCGATATCCATACGGGGCGCCCCTTAGGCCTCGCAAATAAACACTCGCTAGTCTTATACCCCCAGACGGCACGGCAGCTCGCCGGCACAGATAGGAAAACCATCACAACATTCGACGTTTTTCCTCGATTTCGAGATTTTCGCCGAATGTTGTGACGGTTTGGGCGACCGGCCGGCAGCGCAATGTGACAAAGAGACTGTCCCTTTGTCACATTCTGCTAGAGTTGCAGGGATTGAATCTCGCTTATTCATGCGACATTGGAGTGACAACCTTGACCGCCGCAACCACGCCTAAAAGTAAGTCAACCGCCGCCGCGCTCTCCCCTGCGCGCACCAAGCTCTGCCTGGCGCTGCTCGTGCTGTTGGGATTCTCGCTCGGCTGCTCCGAGTTCGTGGTCATCGGCATCGAAAGCGACTTGGCAACGGAACTCGGCGTATCGCTTGCCACCGCAGGCCAACTTATTAGCGTGTTTGCGCTTGTCTACGCCATCGCGACGCCAGTGCTTGCGCTCAGCACGGGGCGTTTTCGCCGCTACCAGCTGCTCGTGTGCTACAGCATCGTCTTTGTGCTCGGCAATTTGGTTATGGCGCTGGCGCCCAACTTTCAAGTGCTGTTTATCTCGCGTATTGTCCTGGGCTCCGTCTCGGGTGCGCTGCTCGCCGTGGGCGTAACGTACATCCCTGAGCTGCTGTCCCCGCAGCAGACCTCACTCGCCATCTCGGTAGTGTACGGCGCGTTTTCCGTGGCAATGGTCTTTGTCACTTCGATCGGCAAGTTTGTGGCCGACACGCTCGACTGGCACGTGGCCATGTACGGCACGCTGACCTTTGCCGTTCTGATCTGCGGAGCGCTCGTGGCGTTTATGCCGCGCGCTGGGCAAACCGACGAGCCCGCCACTTTTCGCGAACAGGCGGGTCTACTACGCGAGCCGAGCATCATCACCGGCATGCTCATCTTTTTGTTTGGCGTGGGGTCGGTCTACGTTTTTTACGGCTACGTGACGCCTTATCTTGAGCAGGTGCTGGGCATGGGCACGGTCGAAGCCAGTACCACGCTCATGGCCTACGGCGTGTTCTGCCTGATCTCGAACATCCTGGGCGGATGGATCGATGCGCGCTTTGGCATGAAGGCGCTACTCGTGACGTTTGTGCTGCAGGCTGCAGCGTTACTCGGACTGTTTGCTGTGGGCGGCACCATGCCGCTCGCGCTGGTCTTTGTCTTTAGCCTGGCGCTGCTCATGTACCTGTTCTCGGTGTCGTGCATCACGCACTTTATGGACGTGGCACGCAGCCGCCATCCCAAGTCGATGGTACTCGCAAGTTCGGTTGAGCCCATGGCGTTTAACGTCGGCATCTCGTTTGGCACCGCAGTGGGCGGCGCCGTGGTAAGCAGCGTTGGCATTGCATATGCAGGCGCGGTCGGTGCCGTGTTCTCGCTTGTGGCCTGGGCGCTCACGCTGGTGACGATTAAGTTGGCTCGCTGGGAACGCAAGAGGACGATGGCGCAGGCGTAGATGCGATACTCGAGCTCGATGATGGCGATCGAAAGGAAACCGCATATGCAACGTGTACTGTTTATCTGCCATGGGAACATCTGTCGCTCGACGATGGCTGAGTCCGTGTTTACCGAGCTGGTGCGGCGCGCCGGGCGCGCGGGCGAGTTTGTCATTGACTCCGCTGCGACCTCAACTGAGGAGATCGGCAACCCGCCGCATCATGGCACGGTCGCCAAGCTGCGTGAAGTCGGGATTCCCGTCGTTGCGCACCGTGCCCGCCAGGTGCGTCGCGCGGAGTATGGCGACTGGGACCACATTGTCTATATGGACGACGAGAACGCCCGCGGCCTGCGGCGCATCTTTGGCGACGACCCCGACGGCAAGGTTACACGCTTGCTCGATTGGACCGAGCGCCCCGGTGACGTGGCCGATCCCTGGTACACCGGCAACTTCGATGCCACCTACCGCGACGTGCTCGACGGTTGCACCGCTATGCTCGAGCAACTGTAGACAAGCGAGGTCGCGAGCCACGTCTCCGGCGCGAAACGAGCGTGGATTTTCTCCCGCTTTGAGCGTTCGAGTGCGCTCTAAACGGGAGAAAATCCACACTCATGAATGTGACAAAGGGACTGTCCCTTTGTCACATCCGGGACTGGCCCTAGACCGGCTTGACCTCCAGCTTTATCCCCTCGGCACAGGAGTCGCCCAAAACATCCGTAAGGGCCCAGGTCGCATATAGCGGCAAATAGAGAACCGCTCCGTTACGCTCAACGTTGCCTCTCGAGAAAACAATCCCGAGCCTTACGCCATATTCGGCCGTATCAAGCACATGACCGAGCGCAGCGTGCGCGTGGTAATAGGAGCCCGATTTAACCTCGATCGGAACAGCCGTCCCATCCGGTCCATCGACCACAAAGTCCACTTCACCGCGCTTTTTTGTCTGATAGTAGTAAAGCTGGCGATTTTGGGCAGCCAGCTGCTGGGCCACCACGTTTTCGTAAATGCCGCCCAGATTGGGCTCCTTGCTATCAAGATACGCCGCTTGGGCGACTCCAACGGGGTAGCGCGCCATCAACATGCCCGTATCCGATTGGTATAGCTTGAACTGCGATGGCCGTGCCGTCTTGAGCAGGGGCGACTTTGGCTCGGTTACGATATCGGCTTTGAGAGCAACGCCGGCATCGACAAGCCAGACAAAATCTCGCTGGTACTTCTCATAATGCGCCTTGGGGTCAATGGAATTGAGCACGAAACGCTTGTGTTCGCCCTCAAGCATAATGGGGAGCTGATCGTAGATGCTCTGCACCTGAAGGGCACGCCCGCTTGCATACTTGGAAATATCCCGTCGGTACTGTTCGTTGAGCTCGGACTGTAGCTGACGAACAGAGGCAAGGTCGCCCTGCGTGTCAAGGAAACGCTGCACGACCTCCGGCATTCCGCCGACAACGGTATAGGTCCTGAAGTTTGCCATCATCGCGTCATGAATGTAACCAGGAATGGGCTTCTCGCTGATACACGCATCGCGTATCGTTTGGCGAGCCCCCTCGCTCACCCCGGTTGCCCAGCAAAACTCCTCAAAATCGAGCGGGAACATCCTAAGCTCGTGGACATACCCCACGGGATAGGACCTGACACCCTTGAACTGGGTCCCGAGCATTGACCCCGAAAACACCCAGTGGCAGCGCCCATCCTCAACAAGGAACTTTGCCATCGTCATGATGTCGGGGGCTTCTTGGACCTCATCGATAAACACAAGCGTTTTGCCTGGCGCAATCGACTTTCCCGAAAGAAGCGTCACCCTGCTGATGAAATCATCGGCATCCCGCGCCTCGAGAAGAGCATCTTTTGCCTGGCGATTTTCCATGAGGTTAAGCTCGATGTAGGTTGCATGGTTGGCTTTGCCAAATGCGCGAATCGAATAGCTTTTGCCGATCTGGCGAGAACCCGTAATGAACAAGGCCTTTTGCTCGGAAGACTTCAGCCAACGCTCCAGCTCTGCCGCTATTTTCCTGCGCAGCATAGGACCTCCTCAGTGTCATCAAATGAAATGCAAAGTTTTATACGCTTGATTATCGATGAAATGCAGAGTTTTTAGAACCTAAAATCGGATGAAATGCAGAGATTTGAGATTACAAGCACAATAGAAGGAACACCACCGGCGAATGTGACAAAGGGACTGTCCCTTTGTCACATTGCGCTCGACTATTCGTCGACGATCTCGGCAAGCCAGACGTTCAGCGTATCGACCTCGGGGCAGCAGAACTTTGCCGTACCAGGCTCGTTGCCGGGCACGGTTCCGCCATAGCGCAAGATATCGATATAGGGAAAGCCCACATGGCAGGCCATGGCGCACATCTTGCCGCGATCTCGGTCGAAGTCAAAAACGTCGCCCGGCTTGTGCCCGTGATGGCAGCGGCATGTGCCCAACTGGTCCACGCAACTCACGCGGATACGTGGACGCTTTCCACGCGGCGCGCCGAGCGGCTTGCCCCCGCCCGCAGGCCTGGCGCCGTTCTCGCCAGCGTTACTCATGGTCGATCACATCCAGGCAGGCCTCGATGGGAAGGCCGGCCGACTTGTCCTCTTGGTCGGCATTGCGCTCGATAAGCTCCGCTACCACACGCATGGCATCGGACGTCGCGCGCTGCAGACTCCAGCCTGCCATAACGCGGCCGACGAGCACCGCCGAGAACGTGTCGCCCGTGCCCGGGAAATACACCGGAATGAGCTCAAAGGGAATCGTGAAGTACTCCCCCGCTACATGGTCGTAACCGATAACCGCGTTCGTGCCATTGACCACGGCGCTCGTAATGACCACCGACTTGGCACCCAGCTCGCGCACAGCGTCCACAAGGGCGCGGGCCTCATCGGGCGTAATTTGCTCGGCGATAGGCCTATCGGCAAGCAGGCACGCCTCGGTATAGTTGGGCACCGCGTAGTCTGCGCACTCCAGCAGGCGCCGCATAAGGCCAATCGTGGACTCGGGCACGCCCGCATAGAGCTTGCCGTTGTCGCCCATGATGGGGTCAACGAACACCTTGGTGCCCTTTTGCGCACGGCGGTGGCAGAAGTCCGAGATGATGCGCGTCTCTTCCTCGGTCACGATAAAGCCGGTCGAGATGGCGTCGAACTCAAAGCCGAGCTCCTCCCAGATAGCGAGGCTCTGGCGGACATACTCCGTGGTGTCGTGGATGTAGAACTTGGGGTAGTTGAGCGTATCGGAAACGAGGGCCGTCGGCAGGTTGTGAATGCGATAGCCCATGTGCGACAGCACCGGCAGCATGGCGGAAAGCGCGACCTTGCCGTAACCGCACATATCGTTGATCAGCAGCAGCTGAGTGTTCTTCATGAGTGTCCCCCTTGGTTCGGGCGCGGCGCGGCAGCGCCACAGTGCGACTAAGTGTAGCGCAGGGAACGTTACGAGCGAAGTCGGGCAGCGTGAAGGGCAAATTGTTGCAGAAAGGTTACGGGAAGGAAGTTAGTCGTTTGGGACGTTCTTAAATGACTAGTCAAACAAGAACGTCCCCAACGACTAACCCAACGACTATCAGCGCAAGGAGTGTCCCCAAGTGCCGGCACATAAGGAACGTCCCTAATTGCCACCTAAGTGCCAAAACGACTGGTCGGGCAACACCGATGTCTTGGCGAAGTCAGACACTATGACCCAATCCAGGGGCACGGAAACGACAGGAGCCCCCGCTCGTGACCGCGGGTCGGGGCTGCGACAATGATGTTGAAGTGCC
>URIK01000025.1 GCA_900547855.1 uncultured Collinsella sp.
GATCTACACTCGACTAGTCGTCGGCAGCGTCAGATGTGTATAAGAGACAGTCTTGCCGGCGCCCGTGGAGCCCACAAACGCAATCTTTTGCCCCGGCTTGGCAAACAGGTTGAGGTCCGTGAGCACGCGGGCGCCCGGCACGTAGGAAAAGTCCACGGCATGGAAGCGCACGTCGCCGGCAAGCGGGACCAAGCCGCACGTGAGCTCGATGCCGTCGGCGGCCACCGCGCGGCCCGACTCATCAACGGCTGCCACGTCATGCAAGTGCCCGTACGCGCCCACGCCCTGGCCCTCGGGAATCTTCCACGCCCACGCGGCGTCGCCCGTCTGCACCAGCTCCACGCAGCCCTCGTCCACCTCGGGCTCAAGGTCCATAGCCGCAAACAGGCGCTCGGCACCGGCCAACGCGTTGAGCAAGAAGTTGCCGAGCTGCGTAAACTGGTTGATGGGCATGGCGGCCTGGCGCACAAAGACCAGGTAGCTTGCAAGTGCGCCCACATCGGCGAGCCCCTTGATGCAGAGTATGCCGCCCGCCACGGCGACGATGGCATAGTTGACGTAGCCAATCACGACGGTCATGGGCACCATGGAGTTGGCATAGCTCACGGCGGCGGTACCGGTGCGGCGAAGCTCGTCGTTGCGGCAGGTGAAGCCGGCGACATTCGCCGCCTCGCGGTTAAAGACCTTGATGACCTTTTGGCCCGAGACCATCTCTTCGATATATCCGTCCAGGTCGCCAAGCGATGCCTGCTGGGCGGCAAAGAAGCGCTTAGAGCGCGCGCCCGAATAGCGCGCATACAGCACAATGGCCGCATCGCACACGAGTGTGATAATCGTGAGCTGCCAGTTAAGGATGATGAGCATGGCCGTGGTGCCCACAACCTGAATGGTGGCCTGAATCACGTTGGCAAAGCTGTTGTTAAGCGCCTCGGAGACGGTGTCGACGTCATTGGTGAAAAAGCTCATGATGTCGCCCGAGCGCGTGCTGTCAAAATAACTGAGCGGCAGCGTCTGGATGTGCGCGAACAGGTCGCGGCGAATATCGGACACCACGCGTTGGGCCGCGCGCACCATGATCTGCGAGTAGCCCAGGGCCGAAAGCACGCCCGCGGCGTAGATGATCGCCGTCAGGATGACCTGCTTGGCAAGCAGTTCCTCCCCGCCCGTGGCCAAACCGTTAACGATGGGGCGCACCATGTAGGTGCCGGCGAGGCTCGCGATGGCGGCGACGGAGGCGAGCACGCCCACCGCGAGCAACGAGAACTTGGCATGCCCCATGTAGGAGAGCAAGCGGCGCACAGTGCGCTTGAGGTCGGCCGGGCGTGCTTGGGCTGCGGTCTTAGGCATGACGCTCACCCCCTTCCAAGGGCGATCCGCATGCGACGGAGGAAAACGGATCATTCGCGCAACCATCGTCACTGCCGTCGCCGGCTTCCGCGTTCCTCGCAAACTCCATCTGCGAGGCGTAAATCTCCTGGTAGATGTTGTCGCCCGCCAGCAGCTCCTCGTGCGTGCCCACGCCGTGGACACGACCGTCGTCCAACACCACAATGCGATCGGCATCCATGACGCTCGCGATGCGCTGGGCGATGATGAGCACGGTCGTATCGGAAATCCGGGCGATGTGCTCGCGAATCTTAGCGTCGGTCGCCATATCGACCGCGCTGGTGGAGTCATCAAAAATGAGCACGCGCGGATGCTTGAGCAGCGTGCGCGCGATGCACAGGCGTTGCTTCTGGCCACCCGAGACACCGGCGCCGCCTTGGCCCAACTCGCCGTCCAGCCCGCCGATGCGATCAAGGAACTCGTCCACGCACGCCGCGCGGCAAGCCGCGAGGAGCTCATCGTCCGACGCCTGCGGATTGCCCCACTGCAGGTTCTCGCGCACGGTACCCGTAAACAGCACATTCTTTTGCAGCACAATGCCCACAGCGTCGCGCAAGGCGGCGAGGTCGTAGTCGCGCACGTCGTGTCCGCCCACAAGCACGGCGCCTTCGGTGGCGTCGTACAGGCGCGCAATCAGCTGCACAAGCGAGCTCTTGCCCGAGCCCGTGCCGCCGAGGATGCCCACCGTCGAGCCGCTCTCGATGCGAAGGTCGATATGCTGGAGCACATCCTCGGCTGCATCCGCGCGGTATTTAAAGGAAACGTCGCGAAACTCGATACTGCCGTCCGCTGGCGCCGCAATCGCGAGGTCTCCCGCGGGGTTGGCGATAAAGGGCTCCTCATCGAGCACCTCTGCGATACGGCCCACACTCGTAAGAGCGCGCGTGAGCAGCAAAAACACGTTGGAAATCATCATGAGCGAATTCATGATCAGCAGCACGTAGCTCATAAAGCCCGTGAGCGAGCCCACGCCCAGCTTGCCGGCGAGAATCATGTGGCCGCCAATCCACAGGATGGAGAGCGCAGCCACGTACATCGACAGCTGAAACACCGGCAGGTTGAGCACCGCGTTGCCAAAGGTCTTCGTCGCAGTGCCGGCGAGCTCGGTATTGACGGTGTCGAACTTGGCCTCCTCGTGCTCGGTACGAACGTAGGCCTTGACGGCACGCACGGCGGTGAGGTCCTCCTGTACCACGCCGTTGAGGTGGTCCATCGAGGTCTGGAGTTGGCGGTAGAGCGGACTGACGCGATAGGTGATGACGCCCAGTACGATTGCAAGCACGGGCAAGATGATCGCAAAGACGGTGGCGAGCGGGCGCGACAGCATCAGCGCGTAGATAAGGCCGACGATAAGCGTCACCGGGCCGCGCACCATAGGGCGAAAGCCGTTGCCCACAGCATTTTGGATAACGGTGATGTCCGTGGTCATGCGGGTGACGAGCGAGCTGGCGTCGTAGTTGTCCAGGTTACCAAAAGCGAGCGTCTGAATCTTTTTGTACTCGGCCTCGCGCAGGTTAGCGCCTAGGCCCGAGGCAACGCGGGCGGACGTGCGGGCATAACCCAAGCCCAGTACCAGCGAAAGCGCAGCGCACACCAACATGTACGCACCCTGTAGCAGCATGTAGTTGATATCACACGCAGGCACGCCCACATCGATGATGTTGGCCATGATGACCGGGATAAACAGCTCGAGCACCGTCTCGACCGACACAAAGAACACGCCGAGGATGGCATCGCGACGGTATGCCCCTAGATAGGAAAACAGTATTTTGAGATTGCGCACGCAGGTTCAACCCCCATCAAACGTTGTTCGCAAACGCACGTATTATTGCGCGCCGAATAATGGTGTCAAGTATTCCGAAATCGTTTTCTGCAAGGTTAGCGCCGGCGGCGAGTTCTCGTGATGTGTGTCCATATTCACTCGGAATAATGGTGCGCGAGACTTTTTCGCTCCGACGTCATCACAAACCTTGACTCTACAATCGTTGTAGGGTTTTCACTACACTGGTACGCAAACAAACCCAGTCAGAAAGTGCCCCGCCCATGGAACACGACCTCACACGCGGCAATGTCCTTAAGACCATCGCGGTCTTTGCCCTGCCCTATATGCTCTCGTACTTTTTGCAGATGCTCTACGGCATGGCCGACCTGTACATGATGGGGCAGTTTAGCGGCGCCGCCGGCATCACCGCCGTGGCAAATGGCGCTCAGACGCTCTATATGATTACCGTGGCACTCGTGGGCCTGGCCATGGGAACGACGGTGATCGTCGGTCTCGCCGTGGGCTCGCGCCGCTTCGACCGCGCCGAGACCGCCATCGGCAATACCATCACGCTCTTTATGGGCGTCTCGGTGGTGCTGGCCGCTGTCCTGCTCGCGCTGTGCCCGCAAATCGTGGCACTCATTGGCACGCCGGCCGAGGCGGTCGAAGGAACCGCCGCCTACCTGCGCATCTGCTTTGTCGGCATTCCGTTTATCGCCGCATACAACATCCTCTCGGCCATCTTTCGCGGGCTGGGCGATTCGCGCTCGCCTATGTACGTGATCGGCGTGGCATGCATCATCAACATCGCGCTCGATTTTCTGTTTATCGGGCACATGGGGCTCGGCCCCGTGGGCGCGGCACTCGGCACGGTGACCGCGCAGACGGCCAGCGTTGCCCTCGCGCTCGTGTGGCTTAAGAGCCGCCGCACGAACATCCACGTTAAGCGCAGCGACCTGCGCCCCCAGCCCGAGGTGCTCGGCAGTATTCTTAAGATCGGCGTGCCCGTGGCCGTGCAGGACGGCTGCATCCAGGTGGCGTTTATGTTTATCACCGTCATCGCCAACCACCGCGGCTTGGTCGACGCCGCCGCCGTGGGCCTGGTCGAGAAGATGATCAGCTTCTTGTTCATTGTGCCGAGCTCCATGGGCGCCACCGTCAGCGCACTCACGGCGCAAAACGTCGGCGCGGGCAAGGGTGACCGCGCGCGTCAGGTACTCAAAGATGCCATGACGATCTCGGTGGTGTACGGCTGCCTGATCACGGCGCTGATGTGGCTGGTGGCACCGGCGTTTATTGGCTTTTTTGCCAAGGACGCCGCGGTGGTCGCCGCCGGCACCGGCTATATGCGCAGTTATATTTTCGACGCGATTTTTGCCGGCATCCACATTTGCTTTAGCGGCTTTTTCGCTGCATACGGCAAGAGCTATATCGGCTTTGCGCACAACGTGCTGGCCGTGGCGCTCATTCGCGTGCCAGGCGCGTGGCTGCTGTCGAACGCCTATTCCGATACGTTGTTTCCCATGGGCATCGCCTCGCCGTGCGGATCGATTTTGTCGGCGGTCATCTGTGTTGTCGCGTTTACCGTGCTCAACCGGCGCGGGGCTTTTGACAAGTTGGTGGCGTAGCGGGGCGACACAGGCTGGCACCTCTCCCCTGCTTTTTACCGAAAGGAGCGATCCTGTGACCGACACGCCAAGTGAACATACTGAGGGCCTGCTCCGCATTGGCGAGATTGCGCGCCTGTTTAACCTGAGCGTGGGCACGCTACGTCATTACGAGCAGATGGGCTTGCTGGATCCGGCGCACATCGATCCGGCAAGTGGATACCGCTACTACGGATCGCGGCAGCTCTCCACCCTCAACACCATCAGTCATCTGCGTGTTCTCGACTTTCCGCTCACACAAATCCGTGAGTTTGTGACCACGCGCGATGTGGACCTCATGCAGCGGCAGCTGGCGCAGCAGCAGGAGCTCATCGAGCGCAAGCGCCGCGAGCTGGAGCGCGTGTCGCGCAAGATCGACAACCGGCTTGCCCTGCTTCACGATGCCCTGAACACCGAGCTCGATACCATTTGCACAATCGATGCGCCCGAGCTTCGCTGCGCCGTATTGCGCGAACGCGTCAAGCCTACCGACGCCTATGCGCTGGAGTGGCAGATTCGTCAGCTGCAGAAGGGCCAGCACGAGACCTTTGTCTTTCTGGGCAACTTAGGCGTCGGGATTAGCGCCGTGCGCCTCGCCGCCGGCGACTTTGACGGCTACGACGAGGTCTTTATGCTGCTCGATGACACGGACGATTACCTGGGCGATGTCGAAGTACGTCCCGCCGCGCGGTGTCTGACGGTCAGCTTCCGCGGCACGCACGGTCAGGCGGCCCCGCGCTATGAGCGCTTACTCGATTACATGCACGAGCGCGACCTGTCCCCCGCCGGTCCCTCGCGCGAAATCGCCCTCATCGACGACATCATCAGCGACGACCCAGGGGCGTATGTGACGAGGATCGCGATACCGGTCCGCTAATCACTACCATTTATCGAGCAATTCCATCCATTTACCTTAATCCGAATTAGATTGTATTATGTAGCAAATAAAATGACAGCATATTGCCCCCCATAGGCAGGAGACATTATGCCCAGAGTTCAATCACGTCGCTCGTTTCTTCTCGGCCTAGCCTCGATCATCGGCTTATCCGCGTCACGCCCAACAAGAGTATTCGCTGCCGACTCAAACTCATCCGTCGCTTTTACATCAGACCTAGCACAAGACTACGCGCTTTCCCTGTTGCCCATCGTCGACGGATCCGCGAACTTAGAGATCGAGCAAATCGTTCCCGTATGCCAACAAATCGGCCTTATCTGTGGCTATGAAATCAGTGTCACAAGGGAAGGAAGCCCTTACGGTTATTTAATACTTGACGCATCATATCCTGGGCTTCTGAAGGAGATAACCCTCGGCGATACCATTCTTCCGATTTCAGCTTCTCTATCAAACGCCATTTCAACTTATTCCGGCCAACAGGCCACAAACCCAACCGTACTAATTTCGTACAACGATATTGAATATGGAACTTTGGTGCCAGGAACTAGAGACTGTGTAACCAACTATAACAATATACGGTCTGTCCCGATTGTCACCGAAAAGGGTATAGCACCTCAAAGCAATAACCCAACTTCATGGAATGCAGTCATTATCAATGAAGATGACTTGATGTTGCATTTCCAAATAGACGATTTAAACGGAATACCGTTCCGAGGAGTCTCGGAATCATTAGTTGAAGCCCGCACTAATAAGTATGCATGCGTCGTTTCTGCCTTGTACGCTGTATCAATGCATTACGGTCTCACCAGTTCAAACGCTAATCAATTTAATCCCGATTATTATAAAGAAATATGGAACGTCACTGGCACAACAACGTATAAGACCAATGATCAGGGCGTCGAGTACGGAAGCACGATCATCCCAGATGGAATTGTTCCGTTTAAAAGTCTTGCCGCTCAAAAGGGTAGAGCACTTAATACTCAATTTTTCGGTTATCAGCCTCAATTCGCTCAGTACAGAGCAACTATCGATCAAGGGAATATCGGCTTGTATCATATGTGGATCAACAGCCGAAACAGTGAAGGATCCGTCGAGCTATCAGGTCATACAGTCACGGTAACTGGCTATTTTACTGGGCATAATGGAAGCTCTGGCATCGAACTGCAGTGGCTCGAAGTATTCGACGGATGGAACACTTATCCCCGAGCGATTAACTATGCAACGCCCAATATGGTCAAATTGAACGGAACAGTCTTTTGGTAGACCGGATGGCACCATCAAAATGCTATGGCACCACGGCCTTTGCCCTGGTTACGATATTGGTGATTTTCGCTATGTTTGCATCCGTTTCTTCATGCACAGATAGAGCCCGCTATAGCGGAGGAGATGATTACCTTGTCTTTGGAGCCGGCAGCGTTCATTCTATTGAGGGAACGGAACTCGTAATCCAAACAGACAACAGTCCCCGCTACACCGACGCTGGAAAGCAAACCCGGATTACATTCCCCTCATCTGGCCGAATCAAAGACAAGCTTTCCCAAATCAAAGTTGGGACAAGAGTTTCCTACTCACGCTTTGAGTCGGTAGACGCATCTGGATCATACGAGGGAAACGATATCGAAATTGAACAGGCAAACACTATAAGGAGATGTTGAGGAACTGAGCCTCTGCGCAGCTCCTCAACAAATCATTATGCCTCCGGGACCCTACCCGTCGCCAAAATCTGTTCAAGTGCCGCCTCATCCAACACGGGCACACCCAGCTGCTCGGCCTTGGTGAGCTTGGAGCCCGCTTTGGGGCCGGCGACCAGGTAGCTCGTCTTCTTTGAAACACTGCCCGAAACCTTGGCACCGAGTACCTTGAGCGCCGCACCTGCCTCGTCGCGGGTGCGGTTGACGAGCGTGCCGGTGAGCACGAAGGTCAGACCCGCGAGCGGCTGTGCGTCGGCGAGCTCGCCCGCCACGCCAGCGTCGGCTGCGGCTTGCGCATGCGCGGCGCCCAGGTCGACCTCGAGCGAAAGGCCCGCTTGGCGCAGACGTTCCAGCACGGCAAGGTTTTCGGGCACGGCCAGGAACTGCTTGACGCTCGCCGCAATCTTGGGACCGATGCCCTCGCACTCGGCGATGTCCTCTTCGCTCGCCAAGATAAGCTTGTCGATCGACAGGAATCGCTCGGCGATGACCTCACCCACACTCTTGCCCACGTGGCGGATGCCCAGGGCAAACAGCACGCGACCGAGCGGCTGGCTCTTGGACTTGTTGAGCTCGGCGATGATTTTCTCGGCCGTCTTGAGGCCTACCGGAATGGGGTCGCCCTTCTTGACGCCCTTTTTGCTGTTGGAGCTGGCATAGGTGCGGCCCGTGTCCAGGCCGGCGATGTCGTCGACCGTGAGCTGGTAGAAGTCTGCGACATCGTGGATCAGCCCGGCGGCGATCATCTTGTCGACGATCTCGTCGCCTAGGCCGTCGACGTCCATGCAGCCGCGGCTCACCCAGTGAAGCAGGCGCTCCTTGAGCTGCGCGGGGCAGTCGATGGAGACGCAACGGTAGGCCACCTCGCCATCCTCGTGGACCACGGGGCTGCCGCACACGGGGCAGACCTCGGGCATCTGCCAGTCGACCGAATCGGCCGGGCGCTTGTCGAGCACCGGGCCCACGACCTCGGGGATTACGTCGCCTGCCTTGTGCACGATGATAGTGTCGCCCTCGCGCACGTTTTTTCGGCGGATCTCGTCGATGTTGTGCAGCGTGGCGCGCGCGATGGTGGAGCCGGCGACCGTCACCGGGTCGAACTCGGCGACCGGCGTGAGCACACCGGTGCGGCCCACCTGGATGCGAATTTCGCGCAGGATGGTCTGCTTTTCCTCGGGCGGAAACTTAAAGGCGATGGCCCAGCGCGGTGCGCGGGCGGTAAAGCCCAGGTCGAGCTGCTGCTGAAAGCTGTCGACCTTTACGACCACGCCGTCGATGTCATAGTCCAGATCGCCGCGGTGCTCGAGCGCCTGGGCGCAGAACTCGTGAACCTCGGCCGGCGTGGCGCAGCGTGCCACATTGGGGTTGACGCTAAAACCGGCGCTGCGCAGCCAGTCAAGAAACTCGCGCTGGCTGTGGACATGCAGTGGGTCAGTATCGGCGATGGCATAGATAAAGGTAGCGAGATCGCGGCGCGCCGTGATCTTGGGATCTTTTTGGCGCAGGCTGCCGGCGGCGGCGTTGCGCGGGTTGGCGAAGGGGTCGCGTCCCTCGGCATCGGCCTCTTCATTCAGGCGGACAAAGCTACCCTTGGGCATATAGACCTCGCCGCGTACCTCGATGGTGCGCTCGCGGTCGGCGCCCATGTGGGCGAGCGCCGGCTCGGACAGGTGCATGGGCACATCCTTGATGGTACGCACATTGAGCGATACGTCCTCGCCCGTGGTGCCATCGCCGCGCGTGGCCGCGCGCACGAAAGTGCCGTTTTGGTAGGTAAGCGCCACGCCCAGACCGTCAATCTTAAGCTCGCAGGTATAGGTGACGCTACCTGCGCCGAGCGCATCCTCGGTTCGCTGGAGCCACGCGTCGAGCTCGTCCAGATCCATGGCATCGTCCATGGAATACATGCGTGCCATGTGCGTGACCGGCGTAAACTGCTCGCTCACGTAGCCGCCCACGCGCTGGGTATAGCTGTCGGGCGTCACCAGGTCGGGGTAGGTGGCCTCGATTTCCTGCAGCTCAACGAGCATTTTGTCAAAGGCGGTGTCCGTGATCTCGGGCGCATCGAGCATGTAGTAGCGATAGGCGTGGTAATCGAGCTCGTGGCGCAGCTCGGCCGCACGCGCTGCCGCCTGGGCATGGGCGTCGGTCGGCGCGGCGGCATCCGCACTCGCGGGCGTTTCGGTATCGATGTCCACACCGTCACCAAACAGGCTCGATTGCTCCATAGCGGCACTCCTTCGCTCGATTTCAAACGGATACAAGAGTACCACCGGTCACGATGGGGCCGAATAACCCTTTCGAACCGCACCGAATCGGCAGCGCCCGGACCGGGGTGGATCGCGCGATCAAACCATGCCCTTGTCAGCCCCAAGTGATCCGTTTTCCTCCGTCCCCAACGGATCAATAAGAAAAGAGGGGCTGTCCCGCGTTGGTGGGACAGCCCCTCTGGCATTGGTATGTGCGAAACGGCTCGCTAGAACCCCTGGCCGTAACCTTGACCCTGGCCCTGCTGGCCCAGCAGCTCCTCCAGATACTGGCGCAGCTGCTCGTCGGTAATACCGCCGTTGCCGGTATCGGTCGAACTGTCGTCCTGCTGCTGGTTCTGCAGCTCTTCATCGGAGCCCAGCTCGACGGTGACCTTCTTCTCTTCCTTGCCGCGCATGAGCGTGATCTCGACCTTCTCGCCCACCTCGTGGCTGCGCAGTGCGATGATCAGGCCATCGGCGCTCGTGATCTCGTCGTCGCCCAGCTTGGTGATGACGTCGCCCTCCTGAATTCCGGCCTTAGCAGCAGGACCATCCTCGACGACGCTCGCCACATACGCGCCGCTATCGGTGCTCAGCTTGTTGGTGCGGGCGTTGAGCGCGTTGACGCTCGAAAGCGTAGCGCCCATGTACGGATGCACCGGCGTCTTGCCGTCGATGATCTGGTCGGCAATGTTCTTGGCATAGTTGACCGGAATGGCAAAACCCACGCCCGAGCTGGAGCCCGAATAGCTCTCGATGAGCGAGTTGATACCCACGAGCTCGCCATTGTCGTTGACGAGCGCGCCGCCGGAGTTGCCTGGGTTGATGGCGGCATCGGTCTGAATCATGTTGGCATAGATGGTGTTACCGCTGGTAGAGCTCATGGCCGTGGAGCGATACAGCGCCGACACAATGCCCGTAGAGACAGACTGTTCGTTACCGAACGGCGAGCCGATCGCCATGACCCACTCGCCCACGTTGAGCTTGGAGGAATCACCCATCTCGATCGGGGTGAGCTTGGAGGCGTCAGCATCCTTGAGCTTGATGACGGCCAGGTCGCTCGAGGCATCGTTGCCCACGAACTCGGCCTCGTAGGTGGTGCCGTCGTCCATGGTAACCACGTACTGGTCATAGCCATCGACCACGTGGTTGTTGGTGAGAATATGGCCCTCGGTATCGAGCACCACGCCCGAACCGACGCTGCCTGAGTTATCCGACTCGTCGGCAGACTGCGAAAGCGAGCCATTCTGGCTGCCGCTCGAAGTGGCGGTAATGGAAACCACGGAGGGCAGGGCCTTGGCAGAAACGGCCTCGGCCAGCGTGGTGTCCTCGGAGTCGATCGTGATCTTTTGCGTCGACGAACCCGAAGCACCCGCCGTCACGGCATTCTTGCCGCCGCCGATATCGAGCGTGCCGCTCATAATGAGCGCAATGACCAGCAGGGCTCCGCAGGCACAGCCGGCAAGCGCCGTAATAAAGATCGGCAGCTTTTTGGTCTTGGTCTTGACCACCGTGTGCTTGTTCACGACCTGCTGGCCACCCAGCGGCTTGCCGGTCTGCGTGTCGTAGGCCTGCACGTAGGGAATGTTACTGCCGGCAGGCGTCGACTCCACCTGCACACGCGGCTGCTGCTGGGTCTCGCCGGCGTTGCCCGCATCCTGGGGACGCTGGGAATCGTTCTCGCTCATGGCTGCGATCCTTTCGTCAAATAACCAAAGGCCCGCCAAACATGTGGCGGGCCATCATTGTTCACGTTGAGTTGTACCCCAATATGCGGGCGTACGTGCATGAGAACGCAATCTTTTAGGAAGGCTTAAGTTCTGCTGCAGACCCGAAAGGACCCGGCCTACGGCAAAACCACCACAAAGGTGCCTGTCCCCTTTGTGGTGGAAAGCTAGTCCTTAAACAGATAGCCCACGCCGCGGACGGTGGTGATGTGTGCCGCGATCTGCGGGCCCACCTTGGAGCGGATGCGTCGAATGTGCACGTCGACGGTACGCGTGCCGCCGCAGTACTCAAAGCCCCACACGCGGTGCAGCAGCACCTCTCGGCTGTAGGCGCGGTTGGGGTGCGTCGCCAAAAAGCTCAGCAGCGAGTACTCCATCAGCGTCAGGTCGATAGGCTCGTTATCGAGCGTTACCTGGTAGGTAGCCAGGTTGATCTCGAGGTTATCGATGTTGAGCACATCGTCGGCGGCGACGGTCTCCTCCTCGCCCATCAGGCGCTGCGCGCGAGCCTTGAGCTCGTTGGGCGTCGCCGTGGGGCATACAAAGTCGGCATGCGCGTGATTCGGCAGGCGCAGGGTGCCGAGCGCCTCGTCGTCAACGATCACCAGCATGGGGACGCCGCCGCGGTCGTCGAGCCATTTGGCAATCTGATCGATGCGGTCGCTGCGGATGCCATCGGAATCGAGGATCAGCAGGTCAAAGTCGTGCGCCGCGGTCGGCGAATCGGGAGTTGCCAGGCTCACCTCGACACCCAGGGTGGTCGTCAAGCTGCGGGCAAACTCGTGGAAGCGCGTCGTGCGCGCCATGAACAGGGCACTCTTTTCGGACATATCGGCCTCCAAAGAAATGAGCTCAATCGTACTGGAACAAGTCAGCGCGATTAGGAGTTCGCCAGGTAGTGCTTGATCTCCCACTCGGTGATCGTAGACTCAAACTTATGCCACTCGTCGCGCTTCTTTTTGAGGAAGAAGCTGTGGATGTGCTCGCCGAGGGCATCCTTCATAAACTGCGAGTCCTCAAACACGTCAAGCGCCTCTTTGAGCGAGCGCGGCAGCGGCGTGTAGCCGGCCTCGACCATCTGACGGTCGGTAAGCTTGAGCGTCTCAGCCGTTGCCTCGGGCGGGAGCTCCAGCTTGCGCTCGATGCCGTCCAGACCAGCCGCCAGCGTGACGGCGTTGACCAGGTACGGGTTGGCCATGGGGTCGGGGCTGCGAAGCTCGATGCGCGTGGACAGCTGCTTGCCGGGCTTGTAGACCGGAATGCGGACCATACTCGCGCGGTTGCGCAGGCCCCACGTGGCGTACTGCGGCACGGAGTCGCCGCCCGTGGTGATGCGCTTGTACGAGTTGACCGTGGGGTTAGTGATGGCGCTGATCTCGCGCGCGTGCGCCAAGATGCCGGCCATGTAGTGCTTGGCGATATCGGAGAGGTGGTACTTCTCGTCGTCCTCGCCCCAAAAGACGTTGTTGCCGTCGTGGTCGAATAGCGACTGGCACAGGAACATGGCGCTGCCGTCCTCGCCCGCCAACGGCTTGGGCATAAAGGAGGCGTGGCACCCGCTCTCGTAAGCCTGCTGCTTAATGATGAGTTTGGCCGTGGTGATGGCGTCGGACATGCTCAGGGCCTCGGCGTGGCGCAGGCTCATGCCGTGCTGCGAGCGGCCGGCGGCGTGGAAGGTGTACTCCACGGGCACGGACATCTTCTCGAGCGTGAGGACCGTGTTGCGGCGCAGGTCGCGGGCGGCGTCACTCACCGAAAGATCGAAGTAGCCCACGTTGTCGAGCGGCTCGGGGGTGTGCTCGTCGGGGAAGTAGTAATACTCCAGCTCGGCACCCACGTTGAGCAGGTAGCCAGCCTTCTCGGCCTTATAGAACATGCGGCGCAACGCATCGCGCGGATCGCCGGCGAAGGGCTTGCGGTCGGGGGTGCACACATCGCAGAACACGCGGGCGACGCCGTTGTGGCTCGGGCGCCACGGCAAAATCTGGAAGGTCGAAGCATCGGGAAACGCCAGCATGTCGGCTTCCTCGGGCGTGGCAAAGCCCTCGATGGCGGAGCCGTCAAAGCCAATACCCTCCTCAAAAGCGACCTCGAGGTCCTCGGGGCTAATGGCAAAGTTCTTGAGGCGGCCGAGAATGTCGACAAACCACAGACGCACAAAGCGGATGTCACGCTGCTCTACGGAGCGGAGTACGTAATCGATGTTCTGCTGGTTCATGTCGCTCCCCTTTCTTTCGGGCGGGTTTCGACTGGTCTATATCGCAGATACTATCGCAGAAAAATGTTTCCGCAGGGTTAAAGCGTATCAAGCGCTCAAAAAACGTGTGTGAACAGGCAGTTGCGAACGAATGGTTAGCGCGAGGTCGATGCGCGGTGTTCGATATGACCGGGAACCTCGATGCGTTTGGGGGCAAGCTTTGCGGCTTCGCCCACGGTGGTGGTAACAACGTCGATGCGCTCGGACAGGCGCTCAACTACGCGCTCGGCAATGGTGAGGGTGTCTTGCGCTGCTGTGGTCACACCGCCAAAGAGCACGTGGTTCCAAGGATAATCGTCAAACGTCGCAATCTTAAGACCAGCCGGTAACGAGGGTCCCAACTGCGCCAGAGCCTCGGTCAGACGCAGGAAGACCAGGCCGTTGACGGCAATGAGGCCGAGCTTTTTGCCGGCATAGTCACGCATGGTCTCGTCCAAGCGGCCGATGCCCGTGGCGCCACCGTCGGCCAGGGTGACAACCTCGCCCGCAAGTCCGCGGCGCGAAAGCTCGTCGGTAAAGGCCTCGGCGCGCTCTCGACGCACGGGGCTATCGTCGCTTGCCTCGGTGAGCAGGCGCAGGCGCTCGCTGCCCGCAGCGGCCAAGGCGTCTACCAAGCCGGCGACTAGCTCACGGTTGTTAGATGTCACCAGATCGACACCGCCGTCGGCAACATCGCGGTCGAGCAGCACAACGGGCAGACGTCCCGCTGCCGCGGCAATCGCCTCGTCATTACCTCCGCAGGTGTTGACGACCAAGCCGTCCACGCCGGCATCGATAAGCCTGGTGAGCGACTCTGCTTCCTTAGCGGGGTCGTTGCCGCTAATGGCCGTCATGAGCGAGCAGCCGCGCGCGGCGGCGCTGACGGAAAGCCCTTCGAGCATGGCGCTCGAGAACGGGTTGGCGATGTCGGCCAGGATCACGCCGATGAGGTTGGTGCGCGAGCTGCGCAGATTGCGCGCAGCGGCACGTGGGCGATAGCCGGTGCGCTCGATAACTGCCGCGATGCGAGCACGGGTCTCCTCGGTCATTTGCCCGGGGCGGTTGTTGAGATAGCGCGAGACCGTGGCCGGGCTCACGCCCGCCTCGGCGGCAATGTCCTTGATTCTCATCTGCGCCATAGCGCACCCCGTTTCCCATTTGTCGGCGGTCTGAACCATTTTAGGCATTTTTTTAAAAATCCCGCTTGCAAAACGCTGTAGGTGAGTATACTACAACTCGAAACGAAACCGATTTCGTAAACCGATTTCGGCAAGCGTTGGCACGGTGGTGCAAAGATGCACCCTACCGTCTTGGCACCTCCGTGCCAACGCCATATCAAAGGTGTACGCACGAGCAAGAAGGAGCTGCGCGACCATGGGTAAAACGGTTCTTACCTTCGGCGAGATCATGATGAGGCTCTCGCCCAAAGACCATCTGCGCATTGAGCAGGCGACCGAGTTTGATGTCCGCTACGGCGGCGCCGAAGCCAACACCGCGCTTTCCCTGGCCTACCAGGGCGACAGAGCCGCTTACGTCTCCGTTGTCCCGGCCAACCGTCTGGGCGAGTGCGCCCTGCGTTCGCTGAAGGCCTACGGCGTCGACACCACGCGCGTCGTGCGTCAGGGCGACCGTCTTGGCTCCTATGTGTTTGAGGTCGGTGCCTCGCAGCGCGGCAACGGCTGCGTCTACGACCGCAAGTACTCTGCCATCAACATGGCCAAGCACGACGTCTTTGACTGGGACGAGATCCTCAAGGGCATCGATGTCTTCTATTTCTCCGGCGTGACGCCCGCTGTCTCCGGCGAGATGGCCGCTGCGTGCAAGGACGCCCTCACCGCCTGCCGCGCCAAGGGCATCACCACCGTGTGCGACGTTAACTATCGCGGCAAGATGTGGTCGCCCGAGAAGTCGCAGGCAACCATGAAGGAGCTCCTACCGCTCGTCGACATCTGCATCGCCAACGACGAGGACGCACCCGCCGGCCTCGGCATGACCTGCGTCTCCGGCTCCCTTGCCCATGGCATCGAGGAGCGTGACACCTACGTCGAGATGGCCCGTCAGATTTGCGCCGAGTACGGCTGTAAGAAGGTCGCTTCGGTCGTCCGCAACATCTCCTGCGTCGAACGCTCCATCTGGATGGGCATGCTCTATGACGCCGAGAGCGACGCGCACTGGTTCTCCCCTGCCCACGACGTGCACGTGCTCGAGGGCGTTGCCGCCGGCGACGCTTTCAACGCCGGCCTCGTCCATGCCCTCATCAACGACTTTGACCCGCAGGACGCCGTCAACTACGCGATTGCGGCCTCGATCCTCAAGCTCACCATCAAGGGCGATTCCAACTTGGTGACCGCCGACGAGATCGCCGCTGTGGCCAACGCCGCCGACGGTGGCACCCGCGTCGCGCGCTAGTCCGTCTCCATTCCGCGGGCCGCAGCTTTCCAATCCCTGTCTCTTATACACATCTCCGAGCCCACGAGACGCTCATGAATCTCG
>URIK01000026.1 GCA_900547855.1 uncultured Collinsella sp.
CCAATATGGCGACCGGTGCGCTGGTGTTTTTGCCGGGCGCCGATTATCCCGTTATGGCGCTGGCGCAGGTGGGCATGCTCTTTGAGCTCGCTGCCGTCTTTGGACGCGGCATTAAGCCTGAGCGCGGCTACGAGGTCGCGGGCGTGCTTGCCGGCGGTCTTGTGATCCGAGCGGTCACCCGCGCACTTGTCAAGCAGACGCCGCATATTGGGTTTGCCGTCAAGGCGCTCACTGCTGCCGCGGGCACCTATGGCATGGGCCGTGCGCTCGTTTCGCTCTACGAGCGCGATGTCGACTACAGTCGTGCCAACGAGGTGGTCACTGCCACGTTCTCCCGCGTTCGCGATCTGGTGACCACGGTCGCGGGCGCTACCCGTCCTATGGCGTCCTACCAGGACGCATCCGATCTCGCAGCTTAGGGGTTTTCCGTTGCGCGTTGCATACCAAGACTGTTTTCATTTAATTGAGCCGCTGCTCGCCAAGGTCGAGAAACCGAGCCGCTATATCGATCACGAGTGGGGCACGCTTTCCAAGGCCGATGCCGACTACCGTTGCTGCCTGATCTACCCGGATGTGTACGAGGTCGGTCTGCCCAACCAGGGCATCGCCATCCTCTACAACATCCTTAACCAGGCCGAGGGCATCTCCTGCGAGCGCGGCTATGTGCCGTGGCCCGATATGGGTGACGCCATGCGCGAGGCAGGCATTCCGCTGCTCTCGCTCGAGGGTGCAGCGCCGGTCGCTTCGTTTGATATCGTCGGCCTGCATGTGCCGCACGAGATGGCGGTGACGAACTTCCTCGAGGCACTCGACCTCGCTGGTATTCCGCTGTTAGCGGCCGACCGAGGCGAAGACGACCCCATCATCATCGCCGGCGGCCCCTCGGTGTACAACCCCGAGCCGTACGCGGCCTTCTTCGATGCCATCCTCATCGGTGAGGGCGAGGAATCGCTGCTCGAGACCTGCCAGCTGCATCGCCGCCTGCGTGATGAAGGAGTCCCGCGCGCGCAGATTGTCGAGCAGCTTGCATCCATTGCCGGCAACTACGTGCCGTCGCTCTATGAGGTTCGTCACGACGAGCCCTGCTCGCCGCATGGCTACACCGTGCCGCGTGAAGGCAAGGATGCGCCGACCGTGGTCTACAAGCGCGTCGTTGAGGATTTCGGCGCCACGAATCCGCTGTCGCAGTCGTGCGTGCCCTATGCGCAGCTGGTTCACGACCGCCTGTCTATCGAGATCCTGCGCGGCTGCGCCCGCGGCTGTCGTTTTTGTCAGGCCGGCATGACGTATCGCCCAGTGCGCGAGCGCTCGGCCGACCAGATTGTCTCGTCGGTGATTCAGGGTCTGGAAAAGACTGGCTATGACGAGGTGTCGCTGACCTCGCTCTCCACGACCGACCACTCCTGCATTCGCGACGTGCTCGGCAGGCTCAACCGTCGCCTGGAGGATACGGGTATTCGCGTGTCTATTCCGTCGCAGCGCCTGGATTCGTTTGGCGTGGATATGGCCGAGTCGGTTGCCGGCGAAAAGAAGGGCGGCCTGACGTTCGCGCCCGAGGCCGGCAGCCAGCGCATGCGCGACATCATTAACAAGAACGTGACCGAGGAGGACCTGGACCGTGCGGCCAAGGCGGCCTTCGAGGCCGGCTGGAACCGCATGAAGCTCTACTTTATGATGGGCCTTCCCGGCGAGCGCGACGAGGACATCGTGGCCATCGCCAATCTGGCCGATCACGTGCTGGAGCTCGGTCGTTCCGTGGTGCCCAAGGCTCGTCGCGGCTCGATCTCGGTGTCGATCTCGGTTTCGGTCTTTATCCCCAAGGCTGCCACGCCGTTCCAGTGGTGCCCGCAGCTCGACTACGACGACGTCAAACGTCGCCAGAAGTTGCTTATCACGAGCGTTCGCAACCGTGCCGTCCGCGTGCATTACCACGATGCCGAGACCTCGCTCATCGAGGCCGCACTGTCCCGCGCCGGTCGTGACATGACGCCCGTCATCATCGACGCTTGGCGCTCGGGCTCTCGCTTTGACGCCTGGGTAGAGCATTTCTCGCTCGATAACTGGAAGGAGGCTGCTGCCAAAAACGGCATCGACCTCAATGAGCTCGTGCACCTGCCCTACGAGTTGGACTGGCGCCTGCCGTGGGAGCACGTGAGCCCCGGCTGCACACGCGGCTTTCTCGAGCGCGAGTACCGTCGCTCGCTCGAGGGCGTCACGACTCCCGACTGCACCCGCACGTCGTGCACCGGCTGCGGGATCTGCCCCACGCTCCACGCCAAGAATGTATTGATGGGTGATCGCGCATGAGTGAGCGCCTGACCGACAACCCCTCGCTCTTTAGGCTTCGTGTTCGCTATGGCAAGCGCGATCGCCTTAAGTACCTCGGCCATCTCGAAGTGATCCATACCATTGAGCGCATCGTGCGCCGTGCGGGACTTCCCTATGCCGTCACGCAGGGCTTCTCTCCGCACATGCGCGTGGGCTTCTCTTCGGCGCTACCGGTGGGTACGTCGTCGACATGTGAGTGGTATGACCTGTTTATGACCGAGTTCGTGGCGCTCGACGAGGCGTTTGGGCGCCTGGCTGCGGCGTCTCCGGCCGATCTGGCGCCCATCGAGGCGGCGTACATCGACGTGCGCACGCCGGCGTTGACGGCGCAGCTCACGCGCCTGTCGTATCGCATCGACCTGCATCTGGACCCCGAGGCGCCCGTAAGCGCCGACGAGGTGCATCGTGCGATCGACACGCTGCGCGCGGGCCATGGCATCGACTACGCGCGCGGAAAAAAGAGCAAGCGCTTGGATTTGGATCACACGCTCGTGGGCTATGAGCTCACGGCGGGGGAGCGCCCGGACCATTTGGTGCTCATGCTCGACACCCATGCCGACAACGAGGGCTCCATGCGTCCGGAAATTTTGCTTTCTGCTGCTGATGTTTTGTTGCAGGGCTTGACCCCGGGCGTGGATGCACCTATTGTTTCCACCGGTATGCAAGACCTCGTGACCATCTGCTCCTACGATGTCGAGCGTCAGAATCAAGCATGCGAGGACGACGAGGGCCGACTCGTCAGCCCCATACCTGTGCGAACTTGTGGATTTGCTCCACATACTCGTTGACGGGGTTATTTTCGCCTGCTACTATATTCGGCTGTTGCACTAACTGATGCATGAAGGGCAAGTAAACATGTACGCAATCGTTAACACGGGCGGCAAGCAGTACAAGGTCGCCACCGACGATGTCATCACCGTCGAGAAGATCGAGGGCAATGAGGGCGACAAGGTCACCCTGCCGGTTATCTTCCTCAACGATGGTAAGAAGATCGTCACCGATCCCGACAAGCTGGCCAAGGCCAAGGTTACCGCTCAGATCGTTGAGCAGTTCAAGGGCGAGAAGCAGCTGGTCTTCAAGTTCCACAAGCGTAAGCGCTATCGTCGTCTGAAGGGTCACCGTCAGCAGCTCACCAAGCTGAAGATCGTGAAGGTTCAGGCTACCTCCCGCGCCAAGAAGGCTGTCAAGGCAGAGGCTGAGGCTGTTGCCGAGGCTCCCGTCGCCGAGTAGATTACACTCGTAACGAAAGAGTAGGTATACACAATGGCACACAAAAAAGGACTCGGTTCCTCCCGTAATGGCCGTGACTCCCGCGGTCAGCGCCTTGGCACGAAGCGCTATGCCGGCCAGACGGTAACCACGGGCACGATTCTCGTCCGTCAGCACGGCACGCACATCCACCCGGGTGAGAACGTTGGCCGTGGTAAGGACGACACGCTGTTCGCGCTGGTCGACGGTACCGTTGAGTTCCACAAGGGTATCAAGCACAGGGTCAGCGTACGCCCGCTCGCGAACGCGTAATTCACCCTTCATAGAGCACATATGTGGGAGGCACTTGAGTTTTAGGATTCAAGGGTCTCCCTCTTTTTGTAGGAGGCGATTCTGTTGTCACAGTTCACCGATATCAGCCGCATTAACGTGTGCGGCGGCGACGGCGGAGCCGGATGCATGTCGTTTAGGCGCGAGGCATTTGTCCCCAAGGGCGGCCCCGATGGCGGCGACGGCGGTCGTGGCGGCAATGTCGTCATCCAGGCCGATGCTCAGCTGTCTTCGCTGATCGATTACCGCTTTAAGCATCACTTCCGCGCCGAGCGCGGCACGCACGGGCAGGGTGCCCGTCGTAACGGTAAGAGCGGCGAGGACCTGATTCTCAAGGTCCCTATGGGTACCGTGGTGCGCGAGCTCGATCCCGAGACGCAGACCCCGATGTTCGATATTGCCGACCTCGTTCACGATGGCGAGCGCGTTGTCGTGGCGCCCGGCGGTGCCGGCGGCCTGGGCAACACGCACTTTGTGACGTCGGTGCGCCGCGCGCCCGCGTTCGCTCAGCTGGGCGAGCCGGCCGAGGAACACTGGATCGAGCTCGAGATGAAGCTTATGGCCGATGCCGCGCTCGTGGGCTTCCCCTCGGTGGGTAAGTCATCGCTCATCGCGCGCATGAGTGCCGCCCGTCCCAAGATTGCCGACTACCCGTTTACCACGCTCGTGCCGAACCTCGGCATGGTGCGTGCCGGCGAATATTCTTACGTCGTTGCCGACGTTCCCGGTCTCATCGAGGGTGCGAGCGAGGGCAAGGGCCTGGGCCATCAGTTCCTGCGCCACATCGAGCGCACGGCACTCATCATGCACGTCGTCGACATGACGGGTGGTTTTGAGGATCGCGATCCGGTTGAGGACTATCGCATCATCAACCGCGAGCTCGAGCAGTATGGCGCCGAGCTTTCGGAGCGTCCGCAGATCGTCGTTGCCAACAAGTGCGACGCGCCGGGCACGGCCGACAAGATTGCCGACCTTAAGCGCGCAGCGCTCGACGATGGACATATGTTCTTTGCCGTGTCTGCTGTGACGGGCGCCGGCCTCAACACGCTGATGCTTGCCGTGGGCGAGCAGGTGGCTAAGCTGCGCGCCGAGTTGGCTGTCTCCGATGAGCCGGTCGTTCTGCGCGACGATGAGTGGGAGCGCCGTCGCCTGCAGCGTGAGAAGCGTTTCCGCATTGTTCAGGAAGAGCCCGGTGCCTTCCGCGTGGTCGGTCGTGCCATCGAGCGCATGGTCATCCAGACCGACTGGGAAAACGAAGAAGCCGTCATTTACCTGCAGCATAAGTTTGCGCGTATGGGTGTTGACGACGCGCTTGAGAAGGCCGGTTGTCGTGCGGGCGACGAGGTCCGCATTTGTCAGCGCGCCTTTGACTTTGAGGGCGCTGAGGACTTCTCGGAGTACGAGGAACTCGAGGATGCTGGCGAGGACGTTGCCGTTGAGGCCATTGACGTGACCGAAGCTGCGAATGAGGGCGTCGAGGTTGTCGATGCGACGGATGCCGCGGACGATGTCGAGACCCCGGAGGGCGAGTAAGCCATGTCGCTGCGCGGTGGAATCGGTCTGCCCGAGCTTCCTCTAGAGGACGGGCAGGAGTTTAGGCTCGGCATTATGGGCGGCACCTTTGATCCCATCCATTACGGGCACCTGGTGACTGCCGAGCAGGCGCGTGAGTCCCTCGACTTGGATGCCGTGCTATTTATGCCGGCGGGCACGCCTGCCTTTAAGCTTGACAAGCCGGTGACGCCTGCCGAGGACCGTTATGCCATGACGGTCCTCGCCACCGCCGCGAACCCGGCTTTCTTGGCGAGCCGGTTCGAGATCGACCGTCCGGGCGTAACCTATACGGCCGATACGCTTCATGCCCTTCGCGACTTTTACCCGCCGCAGGTAAAGCTCTACTTTATTACGGGCGCCGACGCGATTATCGATATTGTGACCTGGCATGATGCCGAACGAATCGCTGAGCTTGCTACCTTTATTGCGGCGACGCGACCGGGCTTTGATATCGATACGGCGCGTGCCCGAATCAAAGAGTCGGGGCTGCCGTTCGACGTGCGCTATATTCAGATTCCGGCGCTGGCGATCAGCTCGACGAACATTCGTAAGCGAGTTGCCCGCGGTATGAGCGTGCGCTATCTTACGAGCGAGTCCGTGCTCGGCTACATTCGCAAACGCAGGCTATATGCCGATTTGGGCCAAGAAGATTTTGAGTGATGGGGGTCTACGTTGTCGGTAGAGGATCAGTTTGAGGGCGATGAGCGCGCGCTGCTCAAGCGCATTCAAGAGCTGCTCGATGTTCGCATGAAGGATAAGCGCAAGCGCTATGTGCATTCGCTGAGCGTTGCCGAGACCGCACTTCATCTGGCCGAGGTCTACGGCGTCGACCGCTTTGATGCCGCTGCCGCCGGCTTGATCCACGACTGGGACAAGGTGCTTTCCGATGACGAGCTGGTCACGCGCGCTCTGCATTACGGCATTAAGATTGCCGGCTCTCCTTCTGCCGCGACGCCGCTTTTGCATGGCCCTGTTGCCGCCTATGAGCTTCCGCAGCTTTTTCCCGAGCTGTCGCCGGCCGTTTTCCAGGCTGTCGACCGTCACACCGTGGGTGCCTGCGACATGACGCCGCTCGATATGGTGGTCTTTGTGGCCGATGCCATCGAGCCCAACCGTCACGGCGACTATGCCCATGCGCTGCGCAAGATGGTGGGGGAGTCGACGCTCGACGAGTTGTTCTTCTCCTGTTTTGCGCAGGGTTTGGTCTATGTGATTCAGTCCGGGCGCTATCTTTATCCCACGGCTATTTCGATTTACAACCATTACGCCCAGCTGCGCTAGCTCGGGCTGTCTAGAAAGAGGTATTCCATGGCCGACGAGACCATGACCGACGAGCAGATTCTTGAAGGTGTGGAGCACAAGAGCTTCGTCGCCACGTCCGACCGCACTGCCGCCTCGCTGTCTGCGAGCGGTGTCGCCGCCGAGGATGTCGCCCGCGCCGCCGCGCAGGCCGCCTACGACAAGAAGGGCGAGGACGTTCAGGTGCTCGACCTGACCGAGCTTTCCGACGTATGCGACTACTTTGTGCTTGCCACCGGTACCAACAACCGCCAGGTCGATTCTATCGTCGACGAGATCGAGGAGAAGGTCGCCGAGGCTTGCGGCGAGCACCCGTTCTCCATCGAGGGTCGCGAGCAGAAGACCTGGATGCTCATGGACTATGGTTCGGTTGTCGTCCACGTCTTCACTCCCGAAGCCCGCGACTTCTACCGCCTCGAGAAACTCTGGGGAGACGCCCCCCAGCTCCCCCTCAACCTCCTCTAGTAGCTCATTTGAGACGGGGTTTAGCTACCCTCACGCATATCGCCGGGCAGGTGCGGTTTTCCGCACCTGCCCGGCTTTCTTTTTGCCCAAAGGCGGTTAATCGTTGAAGCGGGATTGGCGGCCGAAGGAAAGGGCGGTGTCGCCGAATTTGTCTCGGACGGCGTCGATGGCGACGGAGAGGTCGCGGCGGTCGCTGGATTGGGCTCCGCGGTCATCGATCTCGCAGAACAGGTCAGTCTGGATGCCGCCTTGGTGGTCGAAGTCGCTCATGCCGATGCCCGCTAAGCGAACATGCATACCATCCTGCCAGATGTTGTCGAGCAGTTCGAGTGCAACCGCCACGAAGATGTTCTCATCGTCGGTCGGATGAGGCAGCCGGCGCTGTGCCGTACGCCCGCTGCCATACGAATACTTAAGCTTGAGCGTTACCGTGGCACCCGTCAGCCCCTGACGGCGCAGGCGGCGTCCCACTGACTCTCCCAACAGCGCAATCGCCGCCTCAATATCCCCACGCTCAGTTAAATCTTTAGCAAAGGTGCGCTCGTTGCTTACCGATTTAACCTCGCGTTCCTCGTCCAGGCTCGTGACCTCAGAAGCCTCGAGTCCCAGCGCACGCTGGCGCATGCGTTCGCCGTTGACGCCAAAAATAGAGGCCAAGGTGGATTCCGGTGCACGTGATAGCTCTCCGAGGGTGTAGATGCGCATGCGGCGCAGTCGCTCCTCGGCCGAGCGCCCGATGCCGCTCATGGCAGATACCGGCAGTGCGGCCAAAAAGCGCTGCTCGGTTCCGGGGCGCACGATGGTCAGCCCAAACGGCTTATCCCGCTCGCTTGCGATCTTTGCGACCGTCTTGTTGCAGCCCACGCCAATGGAGCACGTCACTCCCAGCGCTGCCACGCGGTCGCTTATACGCCGCGCAACCAGTAGCGGGTCTTCGGGCGCAAAGCGACCCGGTGTGATATCGATAAAGGCTTCGTCGATGGATACGCGCTCAACGCGCGGGGTCTCGTCGGCGAGAATCGCCATGACCTGCGCGCTCACCTCGCGGTAGCGATCAAAGTGCCCATGCGTCCAAATGGCTTGCGGACACAAGCGCCGCGCCTCGGCCGAGGCCATGGCGGAGTGCACGCCAAAGCGACGTGCCTCATACGAACACGTGGACACGACGCCACGCGAATCGGCGTCTCCGCCCACGATGAGCGGCTTTCCTCGCCATTCGGGATGATCGAGCATTTCCACGCTCGCAAAAAACGCATCAAGGTCCATGAGGCCAACCGCCGGACCCGTCCAGGGAGGCGGCGTGACGCCCATGGCATCCTCATAACCGTATGTATGTTCGCGTCTTTCCATGTCATGAGTATACCGCGCAGCTCATGTGGGGTGCGTGTATGTGCTTGCAAATCCCGAATTCTTGTCTAAGATATGGATTTGCCCTCGACTACACCGAAGAAGTTGGTCTCACGGACTTCACCTGCCCGCGTCGATGGCGTATTATGTTCAACTGTTTGTTTGTAGTTGCAGCCTAAAGCTGCTTGGTTGGAGGAGTTTCCTTTGGCAGTCAAGATTCGCCTTGCTCGTCACGGCGCTAAGAAGCGTCCGTACTACCGTGTCGTCGTCGCCGATTCCCGCGCCCCGCGTGACGGTCGTATCATCGAGGAGGTTGGCCGCTACAACCCGATGACCGCCCCCAAGGCCATCAACCTCGACCTCGAGAAGATCGCCGACTGGCAGTCCAAGGGCGCTCAGCTCACCGACGCCGTCGCCGCTCTGGTCAAGGCCGCCAACGAGGGCGAGAAGACCGAGACCGTCGTCAAGAAGTCCAAGAAGCAGCTCGCCAAAGAGGCCGAGGCCGCTAAGGCTGCCGCTGAGGCCGCTGAGGGCGCCGAGGAGTAAATCGTGCCTGAGGTTGACGCTGCACAGCTCGAGGGTGAGGCAATGCTCTCAGATCGCATCGCCGATCTCGTCGAATATCTCGTTGTTCAGATCGTCGACGACCCGGATTCCGTGAGCCTTGAGGTCATCGATGGTGACGACGCCTCTACGATTGAGGTTTCGGTCGCCGAGGATGACGTCGCTAAGGTCATCGGCCGTCGTGGCCGTACCATCAAGGCCATTCGCACGCTCGCCCGTGCACTGGCCGCTCGCCTCGACACTGCTGTCGAGGTAGAGGTTCTGGGCTAGGACCTTGAGGTCCCAGTACAAAAACATCGCCCGTGTGGTCAAGCCGCACGGAAGGAAGGGGGAGGTCCTCGCGCAGCCGCTGCGGGGGCTTCCTTCTGTATTAGAGCCGGGTATGCGCGTCGCACTGACGCCGCCGGCGCTCAAGCGCGACCGCTTTTGCACGGTCGTGTCCGTCACCGATACGGGCGATGGCGATCTGGTCTCGTTTGAGGGCATTGACGACTTGACGGCCGCCGAGGGCATCACGGGATGCTACGTGCTGGCAAATCGTGACGATTTTGAGCTCGATTCGCTCGACGCTGCCTATACCGACCTGATGGGTCGCGAGGTGGTCGACGAGCGCTTCGGTTTACTCGGCACGATCGTCGAGATCATGTCGACGCCCGCTAACGATGTTTGGGTTGTTGAGGGCGATCGGTACGGCGAGGTACTGATTCCCGTGATCGAGCAGGTCGTGCTCGATCTTCCCGACACAGGAACAATTTCCGTCCACGTTATGGACGGCCTGATCGATATGGACAAGTAGGGAGGACAACATGCTGATCGAGACCCTTTCGGTCTTTCCCGAGATGTTTGAGCCCGTCATGTCCACATCGATCTTGGGCCGCGCCCGCAAGGCCGGCCTTTTTGATTTTAAGGCGTATAACCTGCGCGACTGGACGCACGACCGCCATCGTACCGTCGATGACGAGCCGTACGGCGGCGGGCAGGGCATGCTCATGAAGGTCGAGCCTATTGCCGAGGCCATCGAGGCCATCAGCTCCGAGGGTCCCAAGCCCACCGTAGTGTTCTTCACCCCCTGTGGCGAGCCCTTTACGCAGCATGTGGCCGAGCGCCTGCTCAAAAGTGAGCGCCTGCTGTTTGTGTGCAGCCGCTACGAGGGCGTCGACGAGCGTGCGTATGCGTATGCCGATGAGCGTCTGTCGATCGGCGACTACGTGCTTACGGGTGGCGAACTTCCCGCTATGGTCGTTGCCGATGCTGTTGTTCGCCTCATCCCCGGCGCTCTGGGAGATGAGATGAGCAACGTCGACGAGTCCTTCTCGACCGCCGAGGACGGAGGCCTGCTCGAGTACGCGCAGTACACCCGTCCCGCCGAGTTCAACGGCGAGGGCGTGCCGCCGGTGCTCGTGAGTGGCGATCACGCCAAGGTCGATGCCTGGCGTCGCAAGAACGCCATCGAGCGCACCTGCCGCTGGCGTCCCGATCTGATCGAGACGGCGCGCCTTACGCCCCAGGAGCGTGCGTACGCGCAGGAGATTTTGGACGCTTCGTATTCGCAGAGCGAGGAGTGAGAATGGTTCCATCGCAGCATTCCGCGTTGAGGGGCGCTTTTGAATGGATCGCGGTCATCGCGATCGCATTGGTCGCCACCTTCTTGATTCGCTCGTTTGTGGTCGAGCCCTTTGTGGTGCCCACCGGCTCCATGGAGTCCACGATCGAGATTGGCGACCAGATCCTGGCACAAAAGGTGAGCCTCGAGCTCGGTCAGCCCGTCAAGCAGGGCGATATCGTGGTGTTTCACAACCCCGATGGCACCTCCGAGCATGATGTTCTTGTCAAGCGTGTTATTGCCACGGCCGGCCAGACGGTCGACCTGCAGGACGGCAAGGTGGTCGTTGACGGCCAGGCGCTCGACGAGGACTATACGACGGGCATGAGCTGGCCACTTTCGGTCCAAGCGCCCGGCGCTCAGGTAAGCTATCCCTACACCGTTCCCGACGGGTGCGTGTGGGTGATGGGCGACAACCGCGAAAACTCTGCCGACTCACGCTACTTTGGTCCCGTCGATCGCTCTAATTTGATCGCTGTGGCGCTTGTGCGCTACTGGCCGCTCAACCGCATCGGCGCTATCGACTAAAAACCGCTATAGTACAGTACCTAACCGTGTAATCGTTTCGACGAGGGGATATTAGAGGCATGAACGCTTCATCGCTTTCCTTCCAAGACATCATCCTGTGCCTCCAGCAGTACTGGGGCGAGCAGGGCTGCGTCATTATGCAGCCCTATGACTCCGAGGTCGGTGCCGGTACCTTCCATACCGCGACCACGCTGCGCTCGCTTGGTCCCGCCGAGTGGCGCACCTGCTATGCGCAGCCCTGCCGCCGTCCCGCCGACGGCCGCTACGGCGAGAACCCCAACCGCATGCAGCACTACTATCAGTTCCAGGTGCTCATCAAGCCCTCACCGGTCAACGCCCAGGAGCTCTACCTGGGGTCTCTTGCCGCCATTGGCCTGGACCCCAACGACCATGACGTCCGCTTTGTCGAGGACGACTGGGAGAGCCCGACGCTCGGCGCCTGGGGCCTTGGCTGGGAGGTCTGGCTCAATGGCATGGAGGTCACGCAGTTTACGTACTTCCAGCAGGTGGGCGGCATCGAGGTCGACCCCGTGCCCGTCGAGATCACCTACGGCCTGGAGCGTATCGCCATGTACGCCCAGGGCGTTAACTCGGTCTACGACCTGGTGTGGAGCTACCTGCCCGACGGCACGCCAATGACCTATGGCGACGTGTTCCTCGAGAACGAGCGCGAGTTCAGTGCCTATAACTTTGAGGTCGCCAACGTCGAGATGATGCGTCAGAAGTTTGACGACTACGAGGCCGAGTGCCATTCCTGCCTGGAGCGCAAGCTGCCGCTGCCGGCATATGACTGCGTCATGAAGTGCAGCCACGCTTTCAACCTGCTCGATGCCCGTGGCGCGCTGTCCGCGGTCGAGCGTGCCAACTACATCCTGCGCGTCCGCGCCGTCGCCAAGGCGTGCTGCGAGGCCTACATGGCCGAGGTCGCCGGAGTCAACGAGAATGCCGATCAGGAAGGCGAGGTGGCGTAAGCCATGGCAGACGCTAAGGATTTCCTGTTTGAGATCGGTACGGAAGAAATGCCCTCCGCACCGCTGAACAATGCCGTCAAGCAGCTTGGCACCATGATCGCCAAGGGTCTCGACGAGGCCGGTCTGGCCCACGGCGAGGTCCGCGTGATCTCGAGCCCGCGCCGCCTGGCTGCGCTCGTTGCCGACGTCGCCACCGCGACCGACGAGGTTCACGAGGTCAAGCGCGGCCCCGCGGCCAACATCGCCTTCGATGCCGACGGTAACGCCACCAAGGCCGCCCAGGGTTTCGCCCGCAAGTGCGGTGTGGCTGCCGAGGATCTGGTCCGTCGCGAGGACACCGACGGCCGTGAGTACGTCTTTGCCGAGAAGAACATTCCTTCCGCCCCGGCCACCCCGATCCTGACGGCCCTGTGCGAGAAGACTATCGCTGGCCTGCAGTGGCCCAACTACCGCTCTCAGCGCTGGGGTCACGAGCATGCGACCTTTGTTCGTCCGGTCCGCTGGATCTGCTGCCTTCTGGGCGAGGACGTTGTGCCCGTGTCGTTTGCCGACGTGACGAGTGGCAACACCACGCGTGGTCATCGCGTGCTTGGCCCCGGTGACCATGTGGTCGCCAGCCCCGCCGTCTACGAGCAGGTGCTCGAGGACGCCGGCGTGCTTTCTGCCGAGCGCCGTCGCGAGGCCATCCTTGCCGGTATCGCCGAGGTCGAGGCTGCCCGTCCCGGCTGCCATGTCGATACACCCAAGAAGGTCTTCGAGGAGGTCATCAACCTCTGCGAGTGGCCGACGGTGCTCGTCGGTACCTTCGATGAGGAGTTCCTCAAGGTCCCGCACGAGATTATCTGCGAGTCCATGCTCACCAACCAGCGCTACTTCCCGATCTATGACGGCGAGGGCAAGCTCACGCGTGAGTTCGTGGTCGTCTCCAACAGCAAGCCCGAGAACGCCGAGCGCGTGATCGACGGCAACGAGCGCGTTGTGCGTGCCCGTCTGGACGATGCCAAGTTCTTCTACGAGGAGGACCTGAAGATCTCCCTCGACGAGTTCCGCGAGCGTCTGGCCAAGGTTGCCTTCCAGGAGAAGCTCGGTAGCGTGCTCGCCAAGTCCGAGCGCATCGAGCAGCTCGCGCTCGCTATCGCCCGCGAGGCTCATCTGGGCGCCCACCTTGCCGCCGATGCCGCTCGCGCCGCGCACCTGTGCAAGGCCGACCTGGTGTCCAACGCCGTTGTCGAGTTCACGAGCCAGCAGGGCGTGATGGGCGGTTATTACGCGACCGCGATGGGGGAGAACGACGAGGTCGCTCATGCTATCCGCGATCACTATCGTCCCCGCTTTGCCGGTGACGAGCTGCCTGAGGGCACCGCTGGCTGCATCGTGGCTTGCGCCGACAAGCTCGATACCATCGCCGGTATCTTTGCCATCGGCGAGCCCCCGACCGGCTCCTCCGACCCCTACGCGCTGCGTCGTGCCGCTATCGGCATCATCAACATTCTGCGCGACCGTCTGCCGATCGACCCCACGTCGCTCATCGACTTCGCCCTCGAGCTCTATAGCGAGCAGGGCATTGAGTTCGACGCCGCCGAGGTCGCCGAGCAGGTTCGTGACTTCTTCCATGGCCGCCTGGTGAGCATGGCCCGCGACGAAAAGATCCCGGCCGATACCGTTGCCGCCGTCTCCGCGGTGCACATCATCGCCCCGTCCGTCTTCTTCGCCCGTTGCGCCGCCCTCGACGAGGCTCGCAAGAACGACGCCGAGACCTTCGACAACCTGGCTACCGCCTATGCCCGCGCCGCGCACATCTCCAAGCCCGAGCTGGGTGCGGAGTACGACCGCAGCCTGATGGGCGAGGTCGAGCTTGCGCTCGCCGACGCCTCCGAGGCTGCTCAGACCGCTGTCGATGCCGCCCTTGCTACCGAGGATTATCCGGCCGCATTTGCCGCCCTTGCCGCCCTGCGCGCCCCCATCGACCGCTTCTTCGACGAGGTCATGGTCATGGACAAGGACGAGCAGCTTCGCGATAATCGCCTTAAGCTGCTCAACCGCTTCGAGGTCGTTTTCTCCGGCATCGCAAACATCGGTGAGCTTGCTCGCAAAAAGTAAGCCAGCCTGCGCATAAGCGCAAAAGGAGCCCCGCATGGATTGCCCGGTCACCGCTCGTCCCACCGTTATCGTTATCTCCGACTCGCTCGGTGATACCGCTTGTGAGGTGGTGCTTGCGGCGTCCGGGCAATTTGATGAAGGGGCTTTTCGTCTCTTGCGCCTTCCCAAGGTGAACTCTGTGGAGCAGGTCAAGTCGTTTGTGGGCCAGCGCGTTGATGCGGACCATCGCGATATTGCCGTGTTCCACACCATTGTCGATCCGGCGCTTCGCGCCCGTGTGCTCGATTACCTGGGCATGCTGCATATCCGTTCGGTCGACCTGATCGGCCCGACGCTCGCCGTGCTGTCGTCGCTCATCGGTGTGCCGCCCAAGGGCGTTGCGGGCGTGATTCACAAGACCGATGACCGCTATTTCCATCGTATCGAGGCCATGGAGTATTTCGTTGAGCACGATGACGGGCGCGGCTGCGACGATCTGTCGGGTGCCGATATCGTGCTGCTGGGCGTATCGCGCACGTCCAAGACGCCGCTGTCGATGTATTTGGCCTATCAGGGCTACAAGGTCGCCAATGTCCCACTGGCGCATGGCATGGAGCCGCCCAAGTCGATTTACGAGGTCGACCCGATGCGCCTCTTCGGCCTGATTTCGACCGTCGATGTGATTTCCGAAATTCGCGATAGCCGCTTGGGCGATGACTACGCTCGTGCCGTTGCCGGCTCCTATGCCGAGCCCGAGAGCGTGCACAGCGAGCTCGAGGAAGCCCGTGCGCTCATGAAGCGCCTAGGCTGCTTTGTGGTGCGTACCGACGGCAAGGCCATCGAAGAAAGCGCTGCCGAGATCATTAGCCACTTGGAGGAAATCCAAGAAGCTCGTGCCCGCCGCGCCGCCCGTCGAGCCTAATAGTAGCAGCATTTTGATAAAGCGATTTAGCAATAATATCGCCTCTGACCTGCACTTTCTTACAGTGGTATCTTCATAATGTAACCACCTTTACCTACCGTTTACCGCCAGTTTTAGCACGTTTACCAAACCGCGCATCCTCTGCTTAAGCCTGCTCAAAACCCGCCGTATAGTTCCCTCACGGCCCGCATCTGGCGGGTCGATTCGTTACCACGGTCGTGCGCGTAAGTGCATGGAAGGGGAAGTATCGTGAGCGATTGCAAGAGGGTTTACCGTTTTGGAACCGACGCCCAGGGCACCTGTGTCACTGAGGGCGACAAGTCCATGAACTTCGTGCTTGGCGGCAAGGGCGCAAACCTTGCCGAGATGAGCCGCATCGGCCTGCCGGTTCCCGGTGGCTTTACCATTACCTGCCAGACTTGCGTCGAGTACTCCGGTGCCGGCAACGTGTGGCCCGAGGGCGCACTCGATGAGATCGTTGCTGAAGTAAAGGCGCTCGAGCGCGCGGGCATCCGTGAAGTGATGCTCTCTGGCATCGACCTGGGATCCTATCGTTTCGAGAAGCAGGCGATCGATGCGCTCCTATCGACGCTCATCGAAGCTACCCACGAAATGCGCTTCCGTATCTCTTCTGTTGAGCCTGCTTCGCTCACTTCTGCTACGATCGAGCGGATCGCACAAGCTGAAGGGCGTATCTGCCGTCACCTGCACCTGCCTTTGCAATCGGGCTCGAACAAGGTGCTCAAGGAGATGAACCGCCATTACAACGTCGCGCAGTACATGGACTGTCTCTTATACACATCTCCGAGCCCACGAGACGCTC